>DATMKM010000022.1:0-11804 GCA_035571315.1 Candidatus Acidiferrum sp. | reverse complement strand
CGAGAGGGATCCAGAGGGCCGACGCGAGCCGCCCTCGTGCGGTCACCGGGGAGGGTCTTCCTCGTAGCCCAGGATCGGGCGCAGCCAGCGCTCGGCTTCGGCGACCGGCATGTCTTTGCGGCGCGCGTAGTCCTCGACCTGGTCCCGGCCGACCTTCCCTACCATGAAGTACCGCGACTGCGGGTGGGCGAAATAGAGGCCTGCCACCGCGGCAGTCGGGGTCATGGCACCGGACTCGGTCAGGTCCATGCCGATCGAACGCGCGTCGAGCAGGTCGAAAAGCTTGTGCTTCTCCGAGTGGTCCGGGCACGCCGGGTAGCCGAAGGCCGGGCGGATGCCGCGGTACTTCTCCGCGATGAGCTCGTCGCCCGTGAGCTTCGGGCCCTTCTCGTACCACTCGCGGCGCGCGACCTCGTGCAGGTACTCCGCGAACGCTTCCGCGAGCCGGTCGGCCAGAGCCTTGACCATGATCGCCCGGTAGTCGTCGTGCTCGGCCTGGAAGCGGCCACTGAGCTCGTCCACGCCAAGGCCCGCGGTGACGGCGAACGCCCCCAGGTGGTCGCCTTGGGGGGCGATGAAATCCGAGAGAGAGAAGTAAGGCTTGTCGTCGCCGTGGTCGACCTGCTGGCGGAGCATGGGGAAGCGCACGCCGTTCTCCAGCAGGATGTCGTCGGCCTCCGCATGGGCTGGCCAGAATCCGTAAACGCCCTTGGCCTCGAGCCAGCGCTTGGATTGGATCTCGTCGAGCAGCTCGTTGGCGTGCTCGAACAGCTCGCGGGCCACCGCGCCATGGGACGGGCTATCCAGGATGGCCGGGTACTTTCCCTTGAGCTCCCAGGCGGTGAAGAAGAAGGTCCAGTCGATGTACTCGCGCAGTGTCGAGATCTTTGGTTCAAGCACCTTCGTGCCCGTGAACGGCGGCTTGGGCAGGTCGTCAAAGAGGAGCCGCTGACGCTTCTTGCGCGCATCTTGGAGCGTGAGCAGCGCTCGCCGTGAGGTGGAGTGCTGCGCGCGCAGCTTCTCCTGCAGCGCCTGGTTGTCGCGGTCGAAGGTGTGGCGGCGGTCCTTGTCGAGCAGGTCGGACACCACGCCGATGACTCGCGAGGCGTCGAGGACATGGACTGTCGAGCCGTCGTAGGCGGGCGCGATGCGGACGGCGGTGTGCTGCTTGGAGGTGGTCGCACCGCCGATCAGCAGCGGGATCGTGAACTGACGGCGGGTCATCTCCTTGGCGACGACGACCATCTCGTCAAGCGACGGCGTGATGAGACCAGAGAGGCCGACGACGTCGGCGTTGAGCTCGATCGCCGTGTCCAGGATCTTGTCCACGGGCACCATGACGCCCAGGTCGACGACCTCGTAGTTGTTGCACGCGAGAACCACCCCGACGATGTTCTTCCCGATGTCATGCACGTCGCCCTTCACAGTCGCGAGCACCAGCTTGCCGCGCACGCTCTGGCTTCCGGAGGCTTCCTTCTCCGCCTGCATGAACGGCTCGAGGTAGGCGACCGCGCGCTTCATCGCCCGCGCGCTCTTCACGACCTGCGGGAGAAACATCTTGCCCGCGCCGAAAAGGTCGCCGACGACCTTCATGCCGTCCATGAGCGGGCCTTCGATGACGAGCAGACCCTTCGTGTATTTCTGGCGGGCCTCCTCGGCATCCGCCTCGATGAACTCGACCTCGCCGTGAAGCACCGCGTGCGCGAGCCGCTCCTCGATGGTCCCCGCGCGCCACGTGAGGTCCTTCTCGCGCTTCGTGCCGGCGCCTGTGACCGACTTCGCGAATTCCACGAGGCGCTCTGTCGCGTCGGGACGTCGGTCGAAGATGATGTCCTCGACCATCTCGAGCAGGTCCTTCGGAATGTCCTCGTAGACCACCAGCTGACCGGCGTTGACGATGCCCATGTCCAGGCCCGCGCGAATCGCGTGGTAGAGAAAGGCAGAGTGGATCGCCTCGCGCACGCGATCATTGCCGCGGAAGGAGAACGAGAGGTTCGAGACGCCGCCTGAGACGTGCACGCGCGGGAAGCGCTTTTTGATCTCGCGCGTCGCCTCGATGAAGTTCTTCGCGTAGGCGGAGTGCTCTTCGATGCCTGTCGCAATCGGCAGGATGTTGGGGTCGAAGATGATGTCCTCAGGCTCGAAGCCGGCCTTTTCCGTGAGCAGCTTGTAGGCGCGGCTGCAGATCTCCACCTTGCGCTCGAACGTGTCCGCCTGTCCCGACTCGTCGAACGCCATCACGACGGCGGCCGCTCCGTACTCGCGCACGAGCCGCGCCTGCTGCAGAAACGACTCTTCGCCGCCCTTCAGGCTGATCGAGTTGCAGACTCCCTTCCCCTGCACGCACTTCAGACCCGCCTCGAGCACGGTCCATTTGGAGCTGTCGACCATGATCGGAATGCGGGCGATCTCGGGCTCAGTGGCGATCAGGTTGAGGAAGCGGACCATCGCGGCTTCCGAGTCGAGCAGGTCCGCGTCCATGTTCACGTCGAGCAGGTTGGCGCCACCGCGCACCTGTTCCAGCGCGACCTGGACGGCCCCCGTGAAGTCGCCGCCCTCGATGAGGCGTCGGAACCGGATCGAACCTGTGACGTTGGTGCGCTCGCCGACGACCACGAAGCCCGAGTCGGGCCCGATCTCGAAAGGCTCGAGGCCGCTGAAGCTGCTCCGCTCGACGCGGTCGGGGACTTCACGCGCCGAGACGTGCGCAACCGCCTCCCGGATCTGGCGAATGTGCTCCGGCCCCGTGCCGCAGCATCCGCCGGCCGCGTTCAAATAACCGGCCTCGGCGAACTCTTTCAGCAGGCGGCTGGTGGTCGGCGGCTCCTCGTCGTACCCGCCGAAGGCGTTGGGGAGCCCGGCGTTCGGATAGCAGAAGACATAGACGGGCGCGACGCGCGACATCGCCGCGATGTAGGGCCGCATCTCCGTGGCGCCGAGGGAGCAGTTAATGCCGGCCGCGAAAGGCTGCGCGTGCTCGACGGACGTCCAGAACGCTTCGACGGTCTGCCCTGAGAGGTTGCGGCCGCTGCGGTCGACCACGGTCATCGAGATAAACAGGGGCAGCTCGGGTGCAACCTCTTTGACCGCCGCGATCGCGGCCTTGCTGTTGAGCGTGTCGAAGATCGTTTCGATGAGCAGGAGGTCGACGCCGCCCTCGCGCAGCGCGCGGGTCGCTTCCGCGTATCCCTCTTTCAGCTCATCGAACGTCACGTCGCGATAGGAGGGGTCGTCGACGCGCGGAGAAAGGGAGAGGGTGACGTTGGTCGGGCCCAGCGAGCCGGCGACGAAGCGGTTCTCGAAGGCGTCGGCGGCCCGGCGCGCAAGGCGTGCGCCCTCGAGGTTCATCTCGTAGGCGACATCCCCGAGGCCGTAGTCGTTCTGCGACACCCGCGTCGCTGTGAAGGTGTTGGTGGTGATGATGTCCGCGCCGGCTTCGAGGTACTCGCGGTGGACCTGCGTGACGAGGGCCGGCTGGGTGAGGCAGAGCACATCGCTGTTGTTTCGCAGCGGCTTCGGGTGGTCGCGAAAGCGCTCGCCGCGGAAGTCTGCGTCGCTCAAGCCTTTGTGCTGGAGCATCACGCCCATCGACCCGTCGAAGATCACGATCCGCTGCTTGAACAGCCGATCGAGACGCTCTCGGGTGGACACCGCGACTGCCATGGGACCCTTAAGAGTACGAAAAGGGGTCGTTCGCCCCCCAGTACCGGCGCCTCCACCCAGCGCTTCGAGCTGGCCTCCCCGGCGAGCGGGAAGCTGAGATCAGTCTCCGACCGGGCTCCAGACCTGGAAGCGGCCGTCGTCGTAGAGCAGGGTGCGTCCGCTTGTCGGGAGCTGGGCGATCGCGGCCTTGCGCAGGTCAGGATGCGTGGGTCCGTCCAGGTACGCGTATCTATCGATCACGACGTAGCAGGTGGCGTCGAGCATGTCCGGGAAGTCGTTGATCGTGTGCCGGTTGGCGAGCCATACGGCCAGGGCGTCGTCGGCGTTCACCGGCGCGTTGGCGGGGATCATCGAAGTCGCGATCTGCAGCTCGGCCACCGTGTTCGGGCGTGAGAAGAGGTAGTAGCTGCTTTCGAGCGCCGGCGGAAGCTGGCCGGTGCCCCACCCCAGCAGAAGGGCCGGCACGGCCGCGATCAATGCTGCCGCCGGCCGCACCGATTGCATCGCGAGAAACCGGCGTGCGCCCAGGCCTCCGGCGACGATCAGGGGGAAGAGAAGCAGGAGCACGTAGTGCAGCCTCAGCAAGTTTTGAGGGTCGTGCTCGCTGAGCACGTTGGCGAGATAGGGCGGGATGACCAGCAGCACCCAGCGCCAGGCCAGCAGCGGGAGCGCGAACATGCCCGCGATTACGACCGCGACCGCCAGCAGCGCCAGCGGCCTCGTGAGCGCTGCGATGACCGCGCCGACAGAGACGTGGATCGTCGGGTCCAGCCCGAACAACCAGCGGTAGTAGACGAAGTCCGTGTAGCCGAAGTTGCGCAGGTGCTGCTGGATGACGCCCGTTCCGATGAGGAACCATCCTCCTGCGAGGTAGAGGATGAAGCGCCAGTGCTTGCGGATCGCGGGCGCTCCGTAGCCCCTCATGAGGAGGGCCAGCACGCCGATCGTGTAGACCTGGTCTTCCTTGCAGCAGAGGACGAGCACGCACAGGACCCACATGGCAACCCGGTGGCCGCGGAGTCCGGCCCACCCCGCGAGCAAGGCGAGCGCGAGAGCCATATTCTCGGGATGGAAGAAGTCGCGGGCCGCCTCCTGGATCGCAGCCCAGAACGGGATGGGGGTCGACAGCGCGACGGCGAGCCAGGGCGATTCGGAGCGATCGTCCGGCAGGAGGGAGCGGAAGAAGAGATAAGCGGCCGGGGCCGTGGCGGCCAGCCCGGCCGAGGAGAAGATGAGCAGGACCGCCGGGTTGGCCCACACCTTCTCTACCGCGGCGAGCACCACCAGGATCAGCTCGAAATGAATGCCGAGGAAGTCGGCGCGCGCGTAGCTCGAGTAGAAGCCCTGCCCCACTGAGATGTCCCAGATGACCTGCTGGTCGTAGCCCAGGTCCCACGACGGTGCGGTCATGCCGTAGAGGCGCAGCAGCATGAGGTGAAGGGTCCAGCCGAAGGCGAGGGCCGCCGCCATCAACGGGATGGTGGGGAAGATCCACCAGGCCAACGGCCGCGGCTCGGCGCGCTCCTGTCGGGCCATGCTGATCGCGCCGACGGTCATCCCGTTTTGAGATTAATTGATGAATTGGGGCCAAGTGGTAATGCCAACCCTCCCGGCGTGGCTCGCTTCCCGAGCGGGCCGACCTCCCCGGCGGGCGGGGAGGTGAATTGATGGAGCGCCCTTACAATCCGGAGGTGGCCACACGGGTGCGGCATGCTGCCAACGTGGCGCCGCGGCTTTCGGTGATCGTGCTCGTTTACAACGAGGTCGAGAGCGTGGCGCCGCTGCACGAGGAGCTGATGGGCGTGCTCGAGGCGCTCGACATGCCTTATGAGGTCCTGTACATCGACGACGGGAGCCGCGATGGCAGCACCGAGCGGCTCGGTCAGTTCGCGTCGCGCGATGCGCACGTGCGGGTCGTGAGCTTTCGCCGAAACTTCGGGCAGACGGCCGCCGTGCAGGCGGGAATTGACAACAGCCGCGGCGAGGTCCTGGTCTTCATGGATGGCGACATGCAGAACGACCCGCACGACATCCCCCGCCTGCTCGAGAAGATCGATGACGGAAACGACGTCGTGAGCGGGTGGCGCAAGGAGCGGCAAGACGACGCCGTGCGCATCTGGCCGTCGAAGATCGCGAACTGGATCATCGCGCGGGTCACAGGGGTTCCGCTGCACGACTTCGGCTGCACGCTCAAGGCCTACCAGCGCGAGGTCATACAGGAAGTGAAGCTGTACGGTGAGATGCACCGGTTCATCCCTGTGTATGCATCCTGGGTGGGTGCGCGCATCACCGAGATCCCGGTCAACCACCGGCCACGAGAGTTCGGCACGTCGAAGTACTCTCTGGCCCGGACCTCGCGAGTGCTGCTCGATCTCATCACGGTGAAGCTGCTGGGGAGCTACTCGACCAAGCCGATCTACTTTTTCGGCTTCGCCGCCTTCGGGTTATGGGCGGCCGCCCTCATCTGTGCCGCGATCGTCGTCATCCAGAAGCTGCTGCCGCCCTACCCGTTCGCGCACGACAACCCGCTGCTGCTCCTGTCGGTCTTTCTTGCCATCGTCGGCGTCCAGTTCATCCTCATGGGACTGCTGGCCGAGCTCTCGATCCGGACTTACCACGAGTCGCAGGCCAAAACGATCTACGTCGTGCGGGAGATCATCGAGCGACCTTCACGCAGCCACGCCGCGACCAACGGGAGACTGAAGGTCCACAAATAGATGTGCGGGATCTGCGGCGTCGCCGGCGGAGATCCGGCGGCCGGCCGCGACCTGGTTCAGCGGATGTGCGCGGCGATGGTGCATCGTGGCCCGGACGACGAGGGGATCGTCCAGCACGATGGCGTCGCTCTCGGCATGCGCCGGCTCTCGATCATCGACCTCGATGGCGGGCATCAGCCTATGCACAACGAGGACTCGACCGTGTGGGTCGTCCAGAACGGCGAGATCTACAACCACCTCGAGCTGCGGAAGCTGCTGAGCGCGGCCGGCCATTCCTTTAATACGCAGTCCGACACGGAGGTGCTCGTCCACGGCTACGAAGAATGGGGCGGGGAGCTGGTCGAAAGGCTGAACGGGATGTACGCCTTCGCGGTATTCGATCGGCGGCGCGGCTCAGTCTTCCTCGCCCGAGACTGCGTCGGCATCAAGCCGCTGCACTACGCGATCGACGGCGGGCGTCTCGTGTTTGCCTCCGAGCTCAAGGCCCTGCTGCGCGACCCGGCGCTGCGCAAGGGCATCGACCCCGTAGCGCTGGATGATTATTTGGCTTACGAGTTCGTGCCCTCGCCGGGCTGCATCGTGCGGGGCATAAAGAAGCTCGAGCCCGGACACGCGCTGACGTGGTCCGTGGCGGAGTCAACGCACACGTTGCGGCGCTACTGGTCTCCTCAGCTGAATCTCGACGGCGCGGGGGCGCGTGGCATCGATGAGGAGTGCGAACAGCTCCGGTCGGTGCTCCGCGAATCGGTGCGCAAGGAGCTGATCAGCGATGTGCCGTTGGGCGTGTTCCTGTCGGGGGGAATCGATTCCAGCGCTGTTGCGGCGATGATGACGCAGCTCGGCGGAGAGGTGAAGAGCTTCTCGGTCGGATTCGCGGATCGGTCCTTTGACGAGTCGGCACACGCCCGGCTGGTGGCTCGCCACCTTGGCACCGAGCACCACGAGCTCGCGCTCGAGCCGGGCATGCTGCTGGACCTCGTACCTCGGCTGTCTGATCTGCTCGACGAGCCGCTGGGCGATGCATCCATCATCCCGACGTACCTGTTGTCCGAGTTCACGCGGCGGCACGTCAAGGTCGCTCTCGGCGGCGACGGTGGAGACGAGCTGTTCGCGGGTTATCCGACCCTGCAAGCACATCGCCTGGCGGGTTACTACCTGAAGGCGCCACGCCTGTTGCGCCAAGGCCTTGTGGAACCGGTCGTGCGCCGCCTCCCCGTCTCCCGGGGCAACCTGAGCTTTGATTTTCGAGCCAAGCGCTTCGTCAGCGGCGCCGCCTACCCGACCGCCGAGCGCCACCAGCGCTGGATGGGATCGTTCGACCGTGAGGGCCGGACATCGCTGCTTGCCCGCGACGTGCGGGAGATGGTGGCCGATGCGCCCGGTGTGGATCCGCTCAACCAGGTGCTGCTGCTCGACATGCGCCTCTATCTCGAAAACGACATCCTGGTCAAGCTGGATCGCGCCTCGATGATGGCCTCGCTCGAGGGGCGCGTGCCGATGCTCAACAATGACTTCGTCGAGTACGCGACGAATCTGCCACTGACGATGAAGCTGCGCGGGCTTCGCTCCAAGTTCTTGTTGAAGCGCGCCCTGCGCGGAATCCTTCCCGACTCAATCCTCAACCGGCCCAAGAAGGGGTTCGGGATCCCAATCGCGCAATGGTTCAGGGGCCCGTTGAAGGAGCAGCTGCTGTCGGTGCTGTCACCTGACCGGATCGGACGCGAGGGGTTCTTCGATCCAACCGTGGTCAAGCGGCTGATCGACGATCACCTGGACGGGCGGCGGGACAATCGCAAGCAACTCTGGACGTTATTCGCGTTCGAGCTGTGGCATGACGGCTACCTCAAGACATCGCCTTCCACATCCATGGGCCCGAGTTCGGCGTCAGCTGCTCGCGAGTCGCTGACTTAGGCCGATGGGGAGGAGGGCGCGCGACCATCTCGACGCGATGAACACCGGGCAGGCGGCAGCGTTCACCACGATCAGCCCGGCGAAGCGTCTTTCCGCCAAACCACCGCCGCTCTTGACTTACCCTGGAACCGAACCTAGATCCGCGTCATCTCTTCGTCACCGTCGCTGGGTGATTGAACCCGGAGTCAGCAACACCAGGACCCCGTCAGGGTCGCGCACGGTGGCAATCGTTATCGGTCCGTTCGGCGACGATTGGGCAACTCGCCTGGGCGGTCCACCTAGCCCCAGATCGGCGAGCTTCTTCAGAGTCGCCTCGACATCGACGAAGAACGAGAGTTGAAATAGCCCTGTCGTCGGTGCCGGGTCAGATAACGACGTTGGAATGCTGCTGTCGGGGAATTCGATGAGCTCCAGGACACCCGCCGACACATCGGGTACGTGGGCGTCGCCGAGGAACACGGCGTGCAAGGTGCGACTGGGGCCGTCGAAGAGAGCCGGCCAGTCCCCATCCACTTTTCGATCCTGCAGAACGTCCAGGCCGAGGCCGTCCCGATAGAAACGGAGGCTGGCTCCAAGATCGCCTACCGCGATTACGCTGTGATGAATGGCTGACATGTGCAACCCTCCTACGTACGCGTCGATTGTGGTGGCGACAATGCCGTTTAGCCCACCTGATCTCTCCGACCATACGTCTTGAAGCTCAGCCCGTGGTCCGTTCGAGGAACATCGACATCGGCTTCGCCGAGTGGCAGGCTTGCTGCGTCCAGCGGGGAGTAGCTCACTCGCCGGCCTCGCCTGGCACCTGATTCGCAGGGCTTAACCCGGGCGCGGCCCGAGGTAGGGGCAGTCGCTCTTGGTGGGCCGCGACCTAATTCGTACACTTTAAGGAAATACAGGGCACCCTGAGATGGGACCGGGGGCGCGGCTGAACGCGGCTCCGGCCTTACGGGGTCAGATGCAAGCGCTTGGGCGCGCCGAGCGCCGCAAGCTCGAAGAGGCGCGGCGGGCTGGGGTTAGGATATGCGGCGAAGGCGCATGATCCGTAAGCGCTCAGCGATCGCGCTTCGTAGCGCGGCAATAGCCCTTCTCACCACAGTTCCAGTCTGGCTGGTGGCCTCGGAGGTGCTGCCCGACGGTGGGAGTGTACTGTTCAACCCCGCCGGGGGGATTCGGCACAATGGCCGATCTACGTGTTCCTTGGGACCTTCGTGAACGTATTTGTAGTGGCTCTCTTCGCAGCCGCGACCCTCAGACGCACCAAGCGAACAGCCCTCGTGCTCGGACTGATTGGTGCGTCTTTCCTGATCGTCCTTTACGGGCCCTTTTGGTTCATCGGGGCTGGTCTGATCAATGTCTATCCCAGCCAGATGAGCTACCAGCCGTCCGACGCACCGTATCTGCTCACCGCCGGATTCGGCGGCCCGCCCGTCGTCGACGCCTTCAGCATCGTGATTTTTATGACAGCCAGCATGCTCAGTGTCATTTCGGTGGTCATGACTTTGGGGTTTGCTGCGGCTGCGCTTAGAGCCGAGACCAACCCAACCGATGCAGGCCCACGTCGGGTGGCGAGGCACGCGGCGAATACGGGCGGCGTCGGCAACTAAGGCCCGTCTCGACTTCGTACACCTTTTCGCAACCCAGGGCACCCGGCTCCGAGTCGTGCCGCTTTAGCTCCCGTGCTCCTTAATCCAACACTTACTCATCCAGGCGGCGTCCTCTGGCGCCATCTGGCCTCGCCGCCCACCACCGTATGTCCACCGACCGCCGAACACCCAGCTGTGCAGGCGCTCACCGCCCTCGCCGAGGCCATTTTCGGGGCCGTCGTTCGGACCAGTGATGTATCCGTCAACCGAGACCGTGATTCCCACCAACACCTTCGTGATCAGATCTCACCTCGGCGCATGCGATAAGTCAGGTGGGTCACTCGCAGGCCTTCGCTGACGTCAGGGTCCTCGAGCAGGATCGGCGCGTCCTTCAAGTTGGCGAACCACGGGATGCCGCTACCGAGGAGCACCGGCGCCAGGTTGACGCGGAGCACGTCGAGCACGCCGAGGTTGATGCACTGCTGCGTGATGGTTGGTGTGGCGATCGCGACGATGCGGTCGCCCGCGATCTCTGTGGCCAATGCAACAGCCTTCTCGACGCTATCGACGAAGTGGAACGGAATTCCCTCGCGTGGCCAGCCCTTAGGCACGCTGTGGCTGACCACGATCACCGGGCAGCCAGCCGGGTGGTGACCTCCCCAACCCTGTGTGTGATCGAAGAGCCGGCGGCCGCAGATGAGGGCTCCGATCGTCTGCGGAGCCTCGCGCAACTCCGCAGCGCTCTTCTCGTCTGTCTTGTAGGTGAATTCCTCGCTGGCCGACGGTGTCTCGACTGGACCGGTCAGGTACCAATCGAAGAGCGGCCCGACGTCATCGTTCGGCAGCGCGATGAATCCGTCGAGGGACATCGTCATATCAGCCACCAGGGTCGCCACCTTGTTTCCAGCTCCTACGGTGATTGGCGTTTCGAGGCCTGTCTTCATGCGAGTAGTCGCTCCAGCTTGTCGAGCTGCTCAGACCAACCCTGTTCGGCTCCCGCCATGGCTTCTGCCGGAGGCATGGGCTCGAAGTAGGACTGGCGGATTATGAGCGCGGTGCCGCCATCACGAACCTCGAGGCTCACCTCGATGAGCGTCGCGAACAGCTCGCCCTGCTCATCGTTGATCGCCCGGCTGCTCATGACAAGGCGGTTGGGCCGCTCGATCTCGTAGTACTCGCCACCCAGGTAGTGCGCGAACTGGGACTCCGAAGGGATGGAGCCCGGCCACTTCATCGCGATCCTGTAGGTGCCCCCAACGCGGAGGTCCACCTCTGCCGCAGGACAGGTGAAGCCTTCGGGCCACCACCATCTCACGAGCTGTTCGGGGTCGGTGAAGGCGTCGAAAATGCGCTCCGGCGAGGCTTTGATCGTGCGCTCGATGACCAGTTGCTTCACCGGAGCTGCGGATCGGACGTCCAGGGCGTGACCGAGATTAGGCATCTTGCTTGTCCTCCTTTACGGGTGATTGGGATTCGAAGTGAGCCTCGAGACGGTCGAGGCGATCCGACCATTCGGCATGCGCGCGGCGCAGCCAGTCGTCCACGGGGACCAAACCCTCAAGCTCAAGGCGGGCCGGCCGGCGCTGGCCGTCACGGCTTCGACCGATCAGCCCGGCCCGCTCGAGCACCTTCAGGTGTTTGGTGATCGCAGGTTGCGTGAGCGACGAATCTCGCGCGAGCTCGACAACGCCGGCTTCGCCAGCGGCTAGCCGCTCGAGAATGGCCCTACGGGTGGGGTCGGCCAGGGCGGCGAAGGCGCGGTTCAAACGGTTAGCATCCATTACCGCTAGGTTATATAACCCTGCGGTAAATTGCAAGTTGGGATCGGAGTGACGCATGAAGGCCGGCAGGTAGCGTGGCTGACCGCCGATGGTCCCGGTTCAAATCCCGAAGGGTCATCGGCCGCAGCCGGTGAACGCCACTCAACATG
>DATMKM010000021.1:0-9165 GCA_035571315.1 Candidatus Acidiferrum sp. | reverse complement strand
CGGAGAACATCGACACCCTGGTGATCGACTCGGCGCGCGACTACAGCCACCTGCCCTCGGTGCAGCACCTGGCGCGAGTGGCGCCGATGTACCAGACCTACGCGATCAACGCCTGCGCCGACCTGGCCGAGCGCATGGGCGCTCGCTACTACGGCCTCTACGACCTGTCGCGCGACGAGATCGCATCGGCGGTCGAGAGGGAGCTGGGCCGGAGCCGTTAGGCGAGCTCCCAGTACACCGCGACGTCGAAGTGTCCGGTGTGTGGGTCGGGGTCTCCGTAGATCTCCCATGAGACGCCAGTCAGCTCGCGACCATGCCCCGAGCACCATGCACGGACCGCATCGTGCGCCGCACCGATCGATGCGGTCGGTCCCGTGTGGACGGTCGTGGCCACCTCCGTAGCCGGCAGAGTGGACGGGACTACGCGGCCAGCAGCCTCGAATGGTCGCGTGACCTGGACGCCGACCTCGACGGCGACCTGGCCTTCTGGGAGACCAGTCCTGTACAGCATCACGTTGTGGCCATCGGCACGCAGACCAGGCGTGGCGCCGAGGAACGCCCACACCTGGTCGAGGAGCGGTCGCCACAACGTGGGGAATTCCCGCAAGGTCGTGTCGGCCCTGATGACCGCTGTCGGACACTCGCGAGTCCGCTCGGCCGTCACGACGTACGCCATCCGCCGTAGCTTATGCCCGGCATCGGTGCCGGCGAGGCGCCCGGTAACATCAACGCCGATGGCAATCGACCGGTACTCCTACCCGTTCACCGCGATCGTCGGCCAGGAGCAGATGAAGCTGGCCCTTGTCCTGAACGCGATCAACCCGTCCATCGGCGGGGTGCTGATCCGCGGGGAGAAGGGGACCGGCAAGTCCACGGCCGTCCGCGCGCTGGCGAAGCTCCTGCCCGACCAGCAGGTCGTCGAGGGCTGCCACTTCGGGTGCCACCCGGATGATCCCGAAGACTGGTGCCTGGACTGCCGCGAGCGGGCGCGGGCCGGAGCGCTTCCCGTCGCGACCCGGCGCATGCGCGTGGTGGAGCTTCCGATCAACGCGTCGGAAGACCGCGTGGTCGGCACCATCGACCTCGAGGCAGCGTTGAAAGAGGGTTCACGGCGCTTCGAGCCGGGCGTGCTGGCCGAGGCCAACCGCAACATCCTTTACGTCGACGAGGTCAACCTGCTGGACGACCACATCGTCGACGTGCTGCTCGACGCCGCGGCGATGGGCATCAACACGGTCGAGCGCGAGGGCGTGTCGGTCTCGCACCCGTCGCGCTTCATCCTCGTCGGCACGATGAACCCCGAGGAGGGCGAGCTCCGGCCGCAGCTGCTCGACCGGTTCGGGCTTTGCGTCGACGTGGAGGGCATCCGTGACATCGACCAGCGAGTCGCCATCGTCGAGAAGCGCGCGGTGTGGGAGGACGACCCCAACCTGTTCTACCAGCAGCATGCCGAGTCGGAGCAGAGCGTCCGCTCGCAGATCGCCGAGGCCATCGCGACATTTCCCGAGGTCAATTTGCCGCGCGAGATCCTGCGCTTGATCGCGCAGATCTCGATCGCGCTCGAAGTCGACGGCCACCGGTCAGACCTCGTGTGCGCACGCGCCGCCCAGGCGAAGGCCGCTTACGACAGCGCGGAAAAGGTCGCGGTGAACCACGTCGGCGAGGTCGCCGAGATGGTGTTCGCGCACCGCGTGCATTCGGTGCCGTTCGGAAAAGGCGGACCGAACCTCGGCGAGGTCATTACGCGCATGATCGGTCAGGCGTGAGCGCTTCCACGGAAGAGACCATCAATGCCTTCAACGAGGCTTTCGGCCGCCACGACGTCGACGCGGTGATGGCGCTGATGACGGACGATTGCATCTTCGAGAACACGCTGCCCACGCCGGATGGCGAGAGGCACGTCGGTCAAAAGGCGGTGCGCGCGTTCTGGAGCCAGTTCTTCCACGACTCCCCCCGCGCGGCGTTCGAGGCCGAAGAGATGGTGGTCGCGGGCGATCGCGCGGTGGTGCGGTGGCGGTTCGACTGGGGCGACGGCCACATCCGCGGGATCGACCTCTTCAAGGTGCGCGACGGCAAGGTGGCCGAGAAGCTGTCCTACGTGAAGGGCTAGATACCTACGTAGTCCGCGCTCGAGACCGCCTCCGGGACCGGTAGACCGTCTTCTTTCAGGCCCGCGACGTGCATCGCGAATGCCTTGCGCATTCGCCTCAAGACCCCGGCGCGAGTATTGCCCGTGGCCACGCATCCAGGAACGTCCGGTAGGTACGCGGCAAAGTTGCTTTTTGCCTTCTCGACGACAACCAGGTAGCGATTCATCTCATGAGTCCCCAAGCGGGCCTGCTTCAGAATACTTCGAAGGGTCCGCGGCGGCAGTTCGTCGGAACCTGGTACCAGCCTTCGTCGCGAATCAAACCGACAACGTCTCGGACTTTCAACCCGCGGCACGGTATCGGCCAGCAGCCGGATTCGGAAACCCAGCCTGTAAATGGCCAGAGATCCCTCTTACGTCGTTGACTCTGCGCTTGGCGCGGTCGGGGCCGAGGAGATGGTGGGTCGCGGGCGATCGCCCGGTGGTGCGCTGGCGGTTCGACTGGGGCGACGGCCACATCCGCGGAATCGACCTGTTCAAAGTGCGCCACGGCAAGGTGGCCGAGAAGCTGAGCTACGTCAAAGGCTGAGCCCTGAGCTTCGACCTGGAGGCGGTCTGAAGGGGCCGCCCGAGGTGACCTGGACCTGACTGTGCCATGGATTTTGATGGCCCACGACCATGGATTTTCAGGATTGTTACGGGCGCGGCGCCCGGCTAGCTTGGAAGCTGGACCAATGGCCGAGATGACGAGAAACCGCAGTCGCGACAATGAGGTTCAGCTTCGGTTGGCGGAGAGCGGTTACAAAGCCGTTCGGATCCTGACCGAGCTGACCAGCGATTTCGAGCGGTTCGACTCGATGATCGACGAGCAGCGCAGTGTGCTCGAGCACCCGGCCGTGGGGTTGAGGCGCGGCGAGAGCATCGACCGCGAGTTTTTGCGGTTCAGGCTCGAAGCCGCGGAGGTGGCGACGCGCACCCGGAAGGCGCTGGACCAGCTACGGCAGCTGGCGGAGCCCGCCAAACCTGGCGCTAGCGGCGACCCCGGCGAACGACGCACCGGCTGATCTAAGGCGGGCAGGCGGCCAGCTCGCGTCGGATTCGGTGCCGCGGTTTGCTACGTTTGCGCTCAGCCTCAACGATGTCAGCCCGAAAGGCCCAAGCCGCGGTACAGCAAAGTTTGCAGGCACGACGCACGGCCGACGCCGACGAGGTGCGCCGGGAGTTCGCCCGCCTGCTCCATGACGGTGTCGCACAGACCCTGTCCTCGATGCTGTTGGAGTTGGACGAGCTTCGGGTGGAGCAGGTGGGGCAAGCCGTCGTGCTCGACCGTGTCGATGGCCTCGAACGGTCCACTCGCAAAGCCCTATCCGAGCTCCGCGATCTCTTGCGACAGCTGCGTGCCAGCCGCGTCGGTGATCGGGATCTCGTCAAGCTTGTCAAACGCGGGATTCGCGCGCGCGTAACAGCCCGGCCGTCCGTGAAATTCGAGCTTGTGGTGTCCCCCGCATGGCCCGAGCGAATTCCAGGGCGAACCGCCGCGGAGCTGCACCGCATCGTCGAGGAAGCCATTGAGAACGGCATACGTCACGGCGGCGCCAGGCAAATCGGAGTCGCTTTTACAATCTCGGCGCGCGGCCGCTACGGACATGTCGGCGTCACCGACGATGGCGCAGGCCTACCCACCAGCGGCGCTTTCAAGCCAGGAGGACTCGGAATCCTCGGTATGCGCGAGCGCGCTCTATTGCTTGGTGGCAAGGTCCAATTCGCGCGCGGGCCGGGCGGACGCGGAGCCACGGTCCGTGTCAGCGTGCCGGTCGAGGCGCTTGGTCAGCCGGTTAGGTCGACCGCGAGCTCGAAGAACGCATCGCCTCGTCGAGCGATGTCTTGAGGCGGTGCAGCGCTTCCGCCGGGAGTGGCACCTCCTCCATCCACGCAAAGATCGTGTCAGCTATCTGGCGCCACGCCATGACCTGACGCGCCATGGCGCCTCCCCAATAGGACTTGGACCATGCGGAACCCGCGAGCCAACCCACGACTGCGAAGCAAAAGGCGCCCGTGACGACCTCGAGCGAGCCCAACCATCCCTCTGGTCTGAGCTGCACCAGGACGGCCAAGCCAAGTCCTACGTTGGCCGCGATCGACAGCGGCAAGAAGACCCGATAAAACAACCGACCTTGCGCTGGCTTTGACATCATTTCTCCCCGATCCGAGCCTCCGATTCGTGCGGCCGACCAACAAAGCCTTACACGCCGCGCGCATGGACTCCAATGAGACGAATGTCCCGACTAGCCGGGCGAAATGCTTACAAACAACTGACTTAACGAGTCTGGACTTGCCTTATGATTCGCAACTGTCGTTCTGGGTGAGGGCTGTGGTGGCGGCCCAAGGACGCTAGAGGAGTGGGGCACATCGGACGGGCAGGTCAGCGAAGGTCGCCTATTCGAATCGGAATCGTCGACGATCATCCCGTGTTCAGGCTCGGCTTGAAGCGAGCGCTGGAACGCGAGTCCGATATCGACATCACCTGGGAGATGGGCTCTGTCACCGGGCTTGATGCTGTGATGAGCAAGACACCCGTGGACGTGATCCTCATGGATGTGTACATCGGCCCGGGCATCGACGGCATGGCTGCCACGCGCCTGGTCGTCGAAAAATGGCCGGAAGTCCGCGTTGCGGTGATCAGCGCGAGTGTCGACGCGCGAGTCGGGCCGGCAAGCAAGCGCGCCGGCGCGCATACCTTCATTCCGAAAGCGATGCCGGTGTCTGAGATGGTCAGCGCCATCAGGCGGTTGGCGGTAGCCAGCGCCGCCCTTCCGGCCAACGGAGCGCGGCCGCGCCGCGCGTCGGGTCCCAAAAGCCGCATCGGCGGTTTGAGCCCGCGCCAAAGACAGGTCCTCGAACAGATTCGCATCGGGCGGACAAATCGTGAGATTGCGGTGCGTCTGAGCATCTCCATCGCCACGGTGAACAAGCACGTGCACGAGGTGCTGACCGTGCTCAAAGTGCGCAATCGCACCCAGGCGGCGGCCGCTATCGAGCAGGAAGTCCGCGACTGACCTGAGCATTTTTCGGAGGCTTTGGGCACCCGGCCTTTAATAAATGGTCAGTTCTGTCCATTGACTTGGGAATTCCCTAGGGCTTTAAGTCATGTACAGGACTTTTGGGGAGGAAAGTCCCACGGCGGGTGCCAAATACCTTGGGTTTTCGGACGCCGACGTCTCATTTGTTCTCATCCATCGACTAAAGGAAGGAAGGGTAGTGGCTTCGTCGCAGGTCGTTGACAATTCGGCACAGGCAGAGACCAGCTCGAGCTCTGAAGAGATCCGCAGAATGCTGGCTCGCGAGCTCCACGATCGGGTCGCCCAAACACTCACAACCATGCTGATCGAGCTCGAGAACTTCAAGGTCGAACAGAGCGGCCGGCAGAGCGTCCTGCGACAGCTGGGAGAGCTGCAGGACTCGACTCGCGATGTGCTCGACAACCTGCGCCACGTCCTCTACGACCTTCGCGGCGAGAGTGGCATCGAGGAAGGTTTTGCCGATGCAGTCCGACTCCTCCTCGCTCGCTTCCAGGAGCGCACTCACGTCAACGTGCTGCTCTCCGTCTCGCCAGTTTGGCCGTCGCGACTCCGGTCGCAAGCCGCGCTCAACATCTACCGGATCATCGAGGAGGCGCTCTCGAACGTGCGGATGCACAGCGGTGCCGCCCTGGTCGAAGTCGTCCTCGGCCCCGCGATCGGTAGCCATTACGCCATTTCGGTCATCGACGACGGACGGGGCGCCGATGGCGCTTCCGGCGATAGAAAACCAGGCCTGGGCACGCTCGGCATGCAAGAGCGGGCGGTGATTCTCGGGGGTCGCCTCGAAGTTGAAAGCGTTGCCGGCGGAGGGACAACCGTTCGAGCAATCATTCCCAAGGAGCAATTGATTTGAGTATCGCAACGCAACCAGCCGCAACCGTAGGTTCGACGACCCGAACGGCCCGGGTGCTCATAGCCGACGACCAGACTCTTTTCAGGTCGGGCCTGGCCAGGCTGCTCGACGGTGACGATCGGGTGACGGTCGTGGGTGAGGCAGTCGATGGTCTGGAGGCGGTGAAGCTTGCCGCGGCTCTGAAGCCCGATGTCGTGCTGATGGACATCAAGATGCCGAACATCGACGGCATCGAGGCCACGCGCCGCATCGTGGCCGAGAGCCCCAAGAGCAAGGTCCTGATGCTGACCACGTTCGAAGCTGACAACCACGTGATCCAGGCCTTGAAGGCTGGGGCCAGCGGCTACGTCCTCAAGGATTCGGAAGCGAGCGCGATCGTCTCCAGCATCCTGGCAGTCGTCGCCGGCGAGCGCGTGATGGCGAGCGCGGTGGCCAACCGCGTCTTGGAAATGCTTACCGGCGCGACCACCCCGAAGGAGTTTTACGACGGGCTGACAGCACGCGAGGTCGAGATTCTGAAGATGCTTGCGACGGGTATGGCAAACAAGCAGATCGCGTACAAGCTGAAGATCAGCGAAAAGACGGTGCGCAACCACGTCAGCAACATGTACGAAAAGCTTGGTATCTACGATCGCGCGCAGGCCGTTCTGTACGCGGTGCGCAAAGGCCTCGTCGAGATCTGACCCAGGGTTGGGGCCCAAGAGTCCCGGGACGTTGAGCCCAGAGGAACCCCCGAACTAGTACGACGATCCCATTGCCCAGGCGGGCGCTGAGACCCAGATTCGGACACAGTGGTAGTGATTCCGCGCCGCAGCGCCGGGCTGACCAGCGAAGGTCAGCTCGATTTCGCTGTGGGCCCGAGCTTGCTTCTGATCGATCGCACGCCGCTATTCCTTGCCGCGCTCGGGAGCTTGTTGACCGCCCCGCCGGTCAATGCGCGCGTTCAGGTCGCGCACGACTCCGACGCCGGCCTGGAGATCGCTCTCCGGGGGGAGGTCGATCTCGTCTTCTGCGAGATCAGGGCCCACCCTCTATCGGCCCTTGACGTGGTCGAGCGGCTTTCCGAGCTGACGCCGATCGTGCCGGTGATCCTTCTCGGGGAGCAGGAGGACGAACGCCTGCTGTCCGCGGCCCTCAACACGAGGGCGGCGGGGCTGTTCACCAAGGATGCGACCCTGGACGAGTTTCTGGTGGGCGTGAAGACGGTGCTCTCTGGTCACCGCGCTCTCGGGTCAAACCTCATGACTCACGTGCTGGCCAGGCTTGGCGACAGCGTCCCGACGGGGCGTCACCCGGCCAGCCTCCTTTCTCCTACTGAGCTCGACATCCTCACCATGATTGGCGAGGCCAAATCGGTACCGGTCATCGCTGCCGCCCGAGGGATCAGCCACAAGACAGTTCGCAACCACCTTGCCAACATCTATCGCAAGCTGCAGCTTCGGAGCCGGACCGAAGCCATGCTCTGCGCCGCGCGCATGGGCCTTACGAGCAACTAGGCGGCAGGCATGGCCGCCCAGGAACCGGGACAAACGACCCAGACGGGCGGGCAAATCCCATTCTCAAAAACCCGAGGTCGCCCCAAGATCAGAGGGATGGCTCGCAACCAGGCTCAGGCGTCGCCGCGCGTCCAGGAATCGGAACCACGTCTCGGTGAGCGGCTGCTGGCTGAGCGGCTGATCAACGAAGGGCAGCTTCTGCGGGCGTTGGAGCTCCAGCCGATGGGCTCACGTCCCCTGGGGCGGGTGTTGATCGACCTTGGCCTTATCGACGAGGACCGCTTGACGGTTGTGCTCGGTGAGCACCTCGGGGTGCCCGTGGCCGACCTGCGCAAGGAGTCAGTTGATTTTGAGGTTGCCCAGCTCATCCCTGAGGAGTTCGCGCGCCGTAACGCGGTCCTTCCTATCCGGCGCGAAGCGGGAGGGGTCGCCGTGGCGATGGCCGACCCGGCGAATCTACACCTGGTCAGCGACCTGCGGCTGATCACAGGGCTCGCGATCGTGCCCTACCTGGCGGGACCCGCCGACATTCTCGCCAACCTGAGCCGGGTTCACAGCATGCGCCCAAGAATCCACGAGGCCGCGCAATCCCTCAACGACAGCCGGCCTCAGTTCACCGCGGCGAGCCGTGCGACCGTCTTCGACCTCTCGACCATCACCGCCACGTCGCCGGCGATCGAGATCGTGAACATGCTCATCACACAGGGGCTGCGTGATCGATCGTCCGACATTCACATCGAGCCCCAGAAGGACCATCTCCGCATCCGGTTCCGGATCGATGGAGTGCTGCAGGACGTGGCGCATCTTCCGAGCGCCACCGGAGCAGCGCTCGCATCTCGAATCAAGATCATGGCCGACATGAACATCGTCGAGCGCCGCCGCGCCCAGGACGGGCAGATCAGCCTGAACGTGGACTCCCGCCAGCTCGACATCCGGGTGGCCACCATCGAGACGATCTGGGGCGAGAAGCTCGTGCTCCGCCTGCTCGACCGAAGTCGATCGCTGATCACCCTGGAACAGCTCGGCTTCTCCCACGGTGCATACGACCGATTCCACGGGATGCTGCACTCGCCCTACGGAATGATCATCGTGTCGGGGCCGACGGGCAGTGGCAAGACGACCACGCTGTACGCCTCGATTCATGAGCTGGATCAGCAGATTCGCAACATCATGACCATCGAAGACCCGGTCGAATACACGTTCGACAACATCAACCAGAGCCAGATCAACAAGCTGGCCGACATCAGCTTCGCCAACGGCCTGCGCGCGATCCTGCGCCAGGATCCAGACATCATCCTGGTGGGTGAGATCCGCGACCGCGAGACGGCGGAGATCGCGGTGCAGTCTGCGTTGACCGGTCACCTGGTCCTGTCGTCGCTTCACGCCACGGACGCAGCTGGCGCTCTTCTCCGGTTCATCGACATGGGCATCGAAGGGTTCCTGATCGCGTCTTCCGTGATCGCGATCGTGGCTCAGCGGCTCGTGCGCAAGGTGTGCGACGGCTGTCGGATCTCACGTGCGCCGACTGTGGAGGAGGCCGACTTCGCCAGGTCCATCGGTGTTGAGGTCCCGAGGCTCCTGTACCAGGGACAGGGCTGTGGGCGGTGCAACCACACCGGCTATTACGACCGGCTTGGTGTCTTCGAG
>DATMKM010000020.1:0-5482 GCA_035571315.1 Candidatus Acidiferrum sp. | reverse complement strand
TACAACGACCTCGACGCGATCAAGGACGCGACCAGCGTCCGCACGGTCGCCGTGATGCTCGAGCCGGTGATGGGTGAGATCGGGATCGTCCCCGCAGCCCCGGGTTACCTCGCCGGCGTCCGCGAGTGGTGCGACGCGCAGAACCTGCTCCTGGTCCTGGACGAGGTGCAGACCGGCCTCGGCCGCACCGGGCGCTGGTTCGCCCACCAGCACCACGGCATCACGCCCGACGTGATGACGCTGGCCAAGGGCCTGGGCGGCGGGGTGCCGATCGGCGCCTGCCTGGCCAACCCGCGCGCCGACGTCTTCGAGCCGGGCGACCACGGCTCCACCTTTGGTGGCAACCCGCTGGCGTGCGCGGCGGCGATCGCGGTGCTCTCGGTGATCGAACGCGATGGCCTGGTGGGCCACGCGGCTGAGATGGGCGATGTACTTCGCGAGGCCATCGGCGACCTGGGCGCCAGGGACGTGCGCGGCCTCGGGCTCATGCAGGCATTCGAGTTTGCAGAGCCGCGGGCCAAGGCGTTCCAGCAGGCGTGCCTGGAGGCGGGCCTGGTCGTCAACGCCGTCGACGACTTCTCGGTCCGGCTGGTTCCGCCTTTGATCATCGACAGCGCGCAGATCGACCGTGCTCACTCCACGATGCGAAAGCTCGCCAAGTGACGCCCACCAAGACGCAGCGCCACTCGGCGATCCTCGATCTCGTCAATCGCGGCACGGCCCACACACAGCAGGACATCGCCCACGCGCTCGCGCGTCGGGGCATGCACACGACCCAGGCGACGATCTCGCGAGACATCCAGGAGCTGGGTCTGGTTCGCTCCGGTGAGGGCTACCGCAGCTCAGTGGCGCTCGTGCGCGAGCTGGTCCTTTCGATCGAGCTCGTCGCCCCCTTGGCGGTGATCAGGACTCCTCCCGGAACCGCCAACCTCGTGGCCAGGCGGATCGACGAGGCCGCGTTGCCGGGCGTCGCCGGCACCGTGGCGGGCGACGACACGATCATCGCTGTGCTGAGCAGAGCCACCGCGGGCCGGGCCTTGAAGGAGCTGCTCCTGCATGGCGGCTAAGAAGCTCGTCCTCGCCTATTCAGGCGGCCTCGACACCTCGGTGGCGATCCGGTGGCTCAAGGATCTCGGCTGGGACGTGATCGCGTTCACCGTCGACCTGGGCGAGAAGAAGGACCTGGACGCGATCCAGGCGCGCGCCCTGAAGACCGGGGCGTCGGCGGCTTACGTAGCAGACGGGCGCGTCCCCTTCCTGCAGCTGTTCGTCTGGCCCTCCCTCCAGGCAGGAGCGGTTTACGAAAAGGAATATCCGCTCGCGACCGCACTCGGTAGGCCCTTGATCGCGGCGATGATGGTCGAGGTCGCGCGCCGCGAAGGCGCCACCGCCATCGCGCATGGGTGCACCGGCAAGGGCAACGACCAGGTGCGATTCGACGTCACGACGGCCGCCCTCGCGCCCGACCTCGAGGTCGTCGCGCCGGTGCGGGAGTGGGGCATGAACCGCGACGACGAGATCGAATACGCCGCCAAGCACGCGATCGAGGTCCCCGCGACCGTGCGCTCCCCCTACTCGACCGATGAGAACCTCTGGGGACGGTCGGTCGAGGCGGGCGTGCTCGAAGACCCCTGGGCGGAGCCGCCACGCGACGTCTACAGCTGGACGCGCGATCCGCGTGAGTGCCCCGACGATCCCTCGTACGTGGAGATAGGTTTCAAGCAGGGATTGCCCGTATCGCTCGAGGGCAAGCCGCTCGACGCCCTGAAGCTCGTGACCGAGCTCAACCGAATCGGCGGAGAGAACGGGGTCGGCCGGATCGACCACCTGGAGAACCGGCTGATCGGCATCAAGTCGCGCGAGATCTACGAGGCTCCCGCGGCTGTCCTGCTGCTGCAGGCCCACCAGGCGCTCGAGGACATCACGCTTCCCAAAGAGGTCGCCCGGTTCAAAGACACCGTTGCGCAGCAGTGGGCGCAGATGGTCTACGACGGGCTCTGGTTCAGCCCGCTGCGCGATGCGCTCTACGCGTTCGTCTCGGAAACCCAGCGCCACGTCACTGGGGACGTGCGGCTGAAGCTCTTCAAGGGTTCGTCCCAAGTGGTCGGCCGCAAGGGACCGCACCAGCTCTACCAGCTGTCGCTCGCGACCTACGGAAAGGGCGATGTCTTCGACCAGTCGGCTGCCGCCGGCTTCATCAAGCTCTGGGGCATGGGAGTGCGCACCTCAGCGCGGGTCCAGGGCCAGCTGCACGCGCGGGAGCTTGGCAATTTGCTCGGGGACGTGAAGAGGCTGGCGCCATAGGCAAGCTCTGGGGCGCTCGATTTCGCCGGCCCCTTCTGCCCGAGCTCGAGCAGTTCTCGTCGTCGCTCGAGATCGACTTCCAGCTCTATCCGTTCGACATCGCCGGGAGCGTCGCCCACGCTCGCGGCCTGGCCGCCGCGGGACTGCTGTCCAGAGCGAAGCTCACCGCCATCGAGCGGGGACTGCGCCGGGTCAAGCGCGAGCTCGACTCGGGCGAGTTCGATTTCAAAGACACCGACGAAGACATTCACACCGCGATCGAAAGGCGGCTGACCGAGCTGACGCCGGCCGGCGCCGCCCTGCACGCGGGCCGCTCCCGCAACGACCAGATCGCGCTGGACCTGCGGCTCTACTGCCGCGCGGCGGCCTCTGTGCTGGTCACATCCATCGCGCAGGCGGTCGATGCTCTGGCCGCCAAGGCCCGGACCCACGCCGGATGGGTGATGCCCGGTTACACGCACCTGCAGCGGGCACAGCCTGTGACCGTCGGGCACCACCTGCTCGCGCACGCAGAACCGCTGCTCCGCGACGCCCAGCGGGTGCGCCACGCCTACGACTCTGCGGGCGAGATGCCGCTGGGCTCGGGCGCGCTCGCGGCGACCACGCTGCCGCTGCAGCGCGAGCGCGTGCGCCGGGAGCTCGGGTTCGAGCGGTTGACCGCGAACAGCATCGACGCGGTGGCGGACCGCGACTTCGCGCTCGACCTCGTCTATGCATGCACGTCCGCGTCGCTACACCTGAGCCGGCTGGCCGAGGACGTCGTCCTCTGGGCGAGCTCGGAGTTCGGTTTCATCCGGCTCGCCGACGAGGTGTCGACCGGCTCGAGCCTGATGCCCCAGAAGAAGAACCCGGACATCGCCGAGCTCCTGCGGGGCCGCGCCGGCCGGTCGATCGGCAGCCTGGTGAGCCTGGCTTCCGTCTTGAAGGGCCTGCCCCTCGCCTACGACCGCGACCTCCAGGAGGACAAGCCGGCGCTCTTCGCCGCGGTCGACAACGCCCTCGACTCGCTCGACGCGGCGACCCTGCTCGTCCAGCACCTCGAGTTCGTCCGTGAGAGGCTGGCCGACGCGGCGAGCGATCCAGGACTCGTGGCCACGGATGCGGCAGAGGCGCTGGTCAAAGCCGGCGTCCCCTTTCGCAAGGCCCACGAGACGGTGGGACGTCAGGTGCGCGACGGAAGCCTGAAGGCGCCCTGGAAGGCGCAGGTCTCGATCGCCAAGCGCGACCTGCCTGGCGCGCCGCACCCACGCCGGGTGGGCGCGCGCGCGAGCGCGGTCCGGCGCGAAGCCGCCGTCCTGCGTCGCTGGGCCAAGGGACACCCCCCGAGACTTCCGAGCTAGAGTTCGACTCCCTGATGCTGCTGGCCGTAGACGTAGGCAACACGAACGTGACACTGGCCCTGTTCGAGGGCGAGAAGCTGGTCGCGGACTGGAGAGTCACATCGCATCGCGAGCGCACCGCGGATGAGATGGCCGTCGAGCTGCGACAGCTCTTCGAGTTGCGGGGCTTCGAGATAGGCGTGGTGGACGGGGTGGTGATTTCGAGCGTCGTGCCGACTGTCAACACGGCGCTGGTCGAAGCCTCGAGGCGCTACCTCAAGTGCGAGCCGTTGATGGTGGGACCCGGCGTGAAGACGAGCGTGCGCATCCGCTACGACAACCCGAAGGACGTCGGCGCCGACCGCATCGCGAACGCCCTGGCGGCCTACTCCAGGTACGGGGGTCCGGTGGTCGTGATCGATTTCGGCACCGCGGTCACCTACGACGCGATCAACGCCGATGGCGACTATCTGGGCGGGGCGATCGCTCCGGGCGTCGAGATCTCGCTGGAGGCCCTCGTTTCACACACGGCGATGCTCCGCCGGGTCGAGGCTGTGGCGCCCGACTCGGTGATCGGACGCAACACGGTCGCCTCGATCCAGTCCGGCCTGGTGTGGGGTTTCGTGGCCCAGGTGGAGGGCATGGTGCACCGGATGGTGACCGAGCTGGGCGGTTCGGCCAGGGTCATCGCGACCGGCGGCCAGGCGGCGCTCGTGGCCGGGCTGACTGACGTGATCGAGACCATCGACCCCCTTTTGACCCTCGAAGGTTTACGTCTTATCTACGCCCAGAATTCGGATGGCGATGCTAGACATTAGGGCCGCATGAAGACGGCGCCGGTCTTTCACGTCTACCTGCTCGGCGACTTCGAACAGCCCGGGCTGACCGACCTGCTGGCCGAGCTAGGTCTGGAGAGCAAACCGCTCACCATGCCGGTTGAGGTCCTGGAGCCCGCGCTGATCCTGATCGGTCCAGGCCACGAGGCGCCGGCTGGATACTCCGACATCGCGTTCACGCCGCCGATCAATGCGTCTCCGTCCGTCTTGCGCGAGCTGCTTCGGGTGGCCATGGAGAACGTGGTGCTCAAGCGCCAGGTCGCCGAGCTCGACAAACAGGCAGCCCGCAGTCACCGCCAGTTTCGCGAGCTGAATCGGATCGGCAGCGCTCTGTCTGCGGAGAGGGACATCGAGCGTCTCCAGTCTTTCATCCTCACATCCATGCGCCAGCTGACCCACGCGGACGGGGCGAGCCTGTGGCTGAAGAAGGAGGATGAGGGCGGCGCAAAGCTGTTCCTGGCTTCCAGCCAGAACCATTCGATCGACAAGAGCACCTACTCGGCGTTCACCGTCCCGGTCGACGAGAAGTCCGTCGTCGGCTATACGGTCTCTGTCGGAGAGAGCCAGATCTACGAGGACGCATATAACCCGCCGCCGGGAAAGCCGGTCGGTGGCAAGAGCTTCGACGCCCAATTCGGTTATCGGACGAAGTCGATGCTCACCGTCCCGATGCGCGACTACAACAACAAGGTCGTGGGCGCGGTCCAGCTGATCAACGCCAAACGGAGGTTGGAGACGCGCCTCACGCCGGCGAACGTGGACAGCGAGGTCGTCAGCTTCCATCACGACGACGTCGAGATGCTCGAGTCCGTCGCCAGCCAGGCTGCGGTCGCCATCGACAACAAGACCCTGCTCAAGGACATCGAGGAGCTGTTCGACCAGTTCGTGACGGCAAGTGTGTATGCGATCGAGCAGAGAGACCCCAGCACCGCCGGCCACTCGGGCAGGGTCGAAGCCCTCACCACGAAGCTGGCCGAAGAAGTCACCAGGATCGAGGTGGGCAAGTACCGCGACGTCGTTTTC
>DATMKM010000019.1:0-17348 GCA_035571315.1 Candidatus Acidiferrum sp. | reverse complement strand
CATAGAATCACTCCCCATGGTCGGAGGGGGTATCGACTACAGCGCGGCCTTTCAGCGCGCCATAGAGCTGATAGGCAAGCGCTGGACGGGAGCGGTCGTCAAGGCGTTGCTCCCCGGCCCCGCTCGTTTCAACCAGCTGCTCGCCGGAATCCCGGGCATCAGCGACCGCGTTCTCACCGAGCGGCTGCGCGAGCTCGAGACCGAGGGAGTCGTGGAAAGGTTGGTCGACCCGGGCCCGCCGGTGCGCGTGAGCTATCGACTGACAGCGCGAGGGCGCGCGCTCGAACCTGTGCTGGCTGCCGTGTCCGACTGGGCGGAGGCCTGGCTCACAACCGCGGCCGCCGCGGTGGGCTGACCGAAACTCGCATTTCTTTCGCGGGCCCTCCCTTTCTTTCCGGCCCCTCCCCCGCCGGCACTCCTGAAGCAAACGTAGTGAGCCATCGATACGAGGTCAACCCTGCCTGTAAAGAACTGCAGTCACTCCGCAGCCCTCAGGACCCCGGCTCCGGGCGCCAATTCACCTGACTGGTAGGCTTTACCGAATGCCGATTGGCGATTTCCTACGCCGCCGGCCAGAGGGGCAGACCTGCCAGGCGTGCGGATCGCCCCTGCCCCACGGCGCTGTGTTCTGTCCGTCCTGCGGTGTCAAGACCGACGATCCTCAGGCGGAGCCGCTGCACATCGTCGATCGCACCACGGGACTTTTCAACGATCGCTTCGTCCGCCCGGTGCTCGAGGATGAGCTGGCGCGGGCTCACCGTTATCAACGCAACCTCGGCGTGCTGCTGATCGAAACCAACGGCACCGGCTCCGCCGACGAGGCTCTGAAGCTGATGGCCGCCGCGCTGGCCGGGACGGTTCGCGACGTCGACACACCAGGCGTCCTCGGTAGAACCCCTCCGCAGCTGCTCGCGATCCTTCCCGACACGGACGTCGCCGGGACCGCGCACGCGGCGAACCGCGTGCTCTCGGCCGTCAACGAGGCGCTCAAGCAGCAAGGCGCGCAGGCGGCCGTGGGCCTGGTCTGCGTACGTCCTGGGCAGCGGGTCCGAGCCGGGGCCGTGATCGAGAGCGCCAGCCGGTCGCTGCGCTCTGGCCGTCCCGAGATGATGGGCAAACCCGCCTGAGCTTCGAGCTTTACCTCGCCCGCCATGGCGAGACGGAGTGGAGCAAAGCGGGGCGCCACACCGGCAACACGGACCTGCCACTCACCGCCGATGGAGAGGCGAAGGCCGCAGCGCTTCGCCCCCGACTCGCATCGATCGACTTCGACGTCGTCTTCTCGAGCCCCATGCAGCGCGCTAGGCGGACCGCGGAGCTGGCCGGGTTCTCGAGCCCGCTGGTCACCGATCTCCTGCAGGAGGTGGACTATGGGGACTACGAAGGCTTGACCTCGAAGCAGATCCACGACGCCAACCCGAGCTGGGAGGTCTACTCGGACGGATCACCCGGCGGCGAGACTCCAGTGCAGATCTACGCGCGCGCCCAGCAGATCATCGCCCTCGCCGGCAAGTCCGGAGGCCGCGTGATCGCTTTCGCGCACGGGCACATCCTCCGCGCCGTCGGGGCTGCCTGGATCCGCTCGGACCTGTCCGTCGCCACCGGCCTGATGCTCGATGTCGCGACGGTCTGCGTGCTGCGGGATGACGGCCACCGACTGATCAACCTCTGGAACTCGCCGCCCTAGAGCAACCTCAGGTCTTGCGGCGCAAGCTCCACGTCCGGCTGCGCACGCCGGGGAGCCCCGCGAACACGAGGTAGGCGGAAGTACCGACGCCCGCCCGATAGGTGTGCCGCTCGCCGGGATTGATCAGCAGCATCTCGCCCGCGGCGACCTCGCCTGACCTCACGCCGTCATCGAAGTCGAGCCTTCCCTCGGTCACGATGAGCGCGACCGGGATCGCATTGCGATGCTCTGGAACATTCTGTCCAGGCTCGAGGCGCAAACCAACGACCCGCATCGACCCGCAGTCGGCGATCTGCTCGAAGCCAAAAGAACGGTGCTCCTCCCGGGGCAGTTCCGGCATAGATCAATCATGCGTCACGATCTTCCGATGGAGATCATCCACGCGACCGGAGTCGAGGGCGCGCTCCACGCGCGCGGCCTGGCGGTCGTGATCGATGTGCTCCGCTCCTTCTCCGTCAGCGCCTACGCCCTGGCGGGCGGCGCGCGCGAGTGCCGATTGGTCAAAACGACGGACGAGGCGCGGTCTCTCGTCGCTGCTACTCCACGTGCCGTCATCTGCGTTGAAGAAGAAGGGCTGCCCGTCGAGGGCATCGCGATCAGCAACTCGCCGACCCAGATTCGCGCGGCGGACCTGAGGGGACGGATCCTGGTCCAGCGTTCGAGCGCCGGCACTCCCGTGGCCGCTGCGGTCCGCGAAGGAGTCGACATTTTCGCGGCCAGTCTGGTGGTGGCGCGCGCGACCGTACAAGCCTGCCTGTCAAGACACCCCAACACCCTGTCGCTGATCGCATCGGCTGACCATCCCGAGGACCACGCCTGCGCGAACTACATGGAAGCGCTCATCGAGGGCAAGTCGCCCGATATCGGTCAGTTGCTGCGGCCGCTCAGAGAAAGTGAACGCTACGCCCGCCTGATGAGCGGCGCCTGGCCTGGCTTCCCGGCGACCGACCTCGAGCTTGCCCTTGCACCCGACCGCTTCAACTTCGCGATGCCCGTCACCCGCGAGGCCGGCTATCTCAGCCTGACCAGGGCCGATCAGCCCAACGCGAAGGGCTAAGATTCCGAGTCAGGGCACCAAGGGAATCCGGTGCGAGTCCGGAGCTGTCGCGCAACTGTAAGCGGGGAGCCTCCGCCAAACGACGCCACTGGGTCGAACGACCCGGGAAGGCGGGCTGAGGCGGCGATCCGCGAGCCAGGAGACCTGAACGCCCTCGACGCAGACCCGTCCGCGCGCAACGGCACGGAAGCTCCTGGCGGTCAGCTTTCAGCGGCGCGTTCGGGAAAGGCAGACCGCCTGGAGGAATCGACGTGCGAAAGCACCTCATAGGGGCCAGCGCGACACTGGTCCTGGCAATCACGAGCATTACCACGGCTTGTGGCGGGTCGCCGGGGACGGCCTCGACATCACCCGGCAGCACGTGTGTCAACGCGTCCGCGCCGCGCCACGCGTACGTCGTCGTCGAGCACCTGAACGGCGCAACAGTTCAGGCGTGCGTCGGGTTCAGCACCGACGCCATCGACGGTCAAACACTCATGGACAAGTCCGGCATCAAGTACCAGTTCCAGAAATTCAGCTTTGGTTCCGCCGTATGCCAGATCGACAACGAGCCACCGCAGTACAGCCAGTGCTTTCCGCAGAACCAGCCCTATTGGGCGCTGTTCGTGGAGTCGGGGGGCAAGTGGGCGCAGGCACAAAGCGGGTACACGGAGGAGGTCTTGAAGGACACGGACGCGTTGGGCTGGCACTACGTCCAGGCGTCCGACCCTTCTCCAGCTCCGCCCCCACCGGCCAAGGAGTAGCAACCGGTTGAACGCGCGGGCTGTGGCCGCCTGGTCCGGCGCGTGCCTGTTCATCGTCCTGTTCACCACCAACCCCGCATACAAGGCCCTGGTGCTGGCGGCGGCGATCGCGTCGCTCGCCGCCGGCGCCGGCCTGAATCGGATGCGCGGCCTGCTCACCGGCGTCGTGCTGATCGCGGCCTTCGCGACGCTCTTGAACTTCATATCGGCGCACCTCGGCGCCACAGTGCTCTTCGAGCTGCCGGCGTCGATCCCGGCGCTCGGCGGGCCCTACACGCTCGAGGCGCTTGCCGCCGGCCTCTCGGGCGGGCTCACCGTCGCGGCAGCCATCGTCGCTGCGGCGCCGTTCTCGTTGATGCTGGCGTCACACGACGTCATGGACGCCCTCCCGCGGGCGCTTTCGCGTACCGGCGCCGCGATTGCCGCCTCGCTCAACCTGGTTCCATCGGTCAGCGCTTCGTTCATCCAGGTCAGCGAAGCGCAGCGTCTGCGCGGTTGGCGTCCGCGTGGGCCGCGCTCATGGGCGGAGGTCATTGTCCCGGTCGTGCTCACCAGCGTTGAGGGCTCGATTCAGCTTGCGGAATCAATGGAGGCCAGAGGTTTCGGCTCTGGTCCGCGTACTGCGCTGAAGTCAGCTCCTCTGCGCAGGTCCGACTGGTTGCTGGTGGGTGCATCGGCGGCCGCGGTGCTCTTGTTCATTACAGCTCGGGCGACCGGCGGCGCGGCCGACTGGTATGCCTACCCAGCGCTTACCGCGCCTTCGGTCGATCTCGCTCCTCTCGCTGCCTGCATTCTCCTTTTTGCGCCGGTAGTGGCATGGCGATCGCGCGCTTAAGCAATCTCTCGTACTGGTACCCCGGCGCCGATAAGCCCGCGCTGCACGACGTGAACATGCTGATCGACGCCGGCCTCACCCTCGTCACGGGACCGTCAGGCGGAGGGAAGTCGACGCTGCTGCGTGTCCTGAACGGCCTGGTTCCGCATTTCCACGGAGGCCGCATCGCTGGAAGCGCGGAGGTCGAGGGCCAGGACGTGATCGCGACTCCGACGCGGACGCTGGCCCGGACCGTCGGCTTCGTCTTCCAGGACCCCGAACTGCAGACCGTCTACGACGCGGTGGACCGCGAAGTGGCCTTCGGGCTCGAGAATATCGCTCTCCCGCCAAGAGAGATGGCGGCGCGCGTCGAAGAGGCTCTTCACGCCGCCGGCGTGGCGCACCTGGGCGGGCGGAGCGTGCGGACCTTGAGCGGAGGCGAGCGCCAGCGCGTCGCGCTCGCCTCTGCGCTCGCGATGCGGCCCCGGCTGGTCGTGCTGGACGAGCCAACATCACAGCTCGACCCGGACGGAGCCTCGATGGTGCTGGACGCCGTGAGGGATCTGGTCCAGCAGGGCCGGGCGGCCGTGATCGCCGAGCACCGGTGGGAGCGCCTGCTCTCGCAGGCGAGCGCGTCGGTCATCGTGGAGGACGGCGAGGTCAACGCGAAGTGGCATCTCGCGTCTACCCCGCCCACCATCCACCCGACGCCTTCGCCCGGCGGTCCCATCGCCTGGTCCCTCGCCGGCGTGACCGTGGGGTTCGGAGGGCGGGTCGTGCTGGACTCGATCGACGTGGTGGGTCATCAAGGAGAGGTGGTCGCACTGTCGGGTCCGAACGGCGGCGGCAAGACCACCTTGCTTCGACTCATCGCCGGCACGCTGTCGCCAAGCTCCGGGAGGGTGGAGCGCCGGCCTGGCCGCATCGCCTATCTGCCGCAGAACCCCACGGCGCTGCTGCACCGCCCGACTTTGCGCTCCGAGGTGAGCCTGACACTCGAACGAGCCGGCGAATCCGAGCCGCCCGAGACGATCCTCTCGGAGCTCGGACTGCTGGCAGTTGCCGCGCGCTACCCGCGGGATCTTTCGTGCGGCGAGCGGCAGCGGGCGGCGCTGGCCGCAGTGCTGCCCGGCCGGCCCGATCTCGTGCTGCTCGACGAGCCGACGCGAGGCATGGATGCGACGGCGCGCGCCGCGCTGGTGAGGCTGGTGTCGCGCCTCAGGGATGGCGGGTCGGCCATCGTGCTCGCCACCCACGACCCAGAGCTCAGGGCTGCGCTGGCGGACCGCGACCTCAGCGTGTCGCGTGGCAAGGTGATGGAAGCAACCGGGAGCTCGCTGCCGGCATGAGACGTGCGCTGCCGGTTGGCCTGGTCTCCCTGGCCGGACTCACCCTGTTCTGCTGGCCCTTCATCGGGACGGGCTTGCCGGCGAACACGCCTGCTTGGGCCCTCAGCATCGGCTGCGTGGCGGCCCTCCTGCTGGTCGAGGCGGGCACGCGCGAGCTCGATTCGCGCGCGGTTGCGCTCCTTGCAGCGATCGCCGCCATCGACACCGCGCTGCGCCTGGCGGTGATCGAAGGCATTGGCGGCTTCAACCCGATCTACTTCCTCGTGCTGTGCGCGGGATACGTTTTCGGCACGTCTTTCGGATTCCTGGCCGGCGCGCTTTCCATCCTCGTCTCCGCGATCGCGGGCGGAGGTGTCGGCCCGTGGGTGCCCTACCAGGTTTTCGCGCTTGGTTGGGTTGGCGTGGCCGCGGGCCTGGCCGGCCACTGGCGCGGCCGACCGCCAGGTTGGCGTGATCTGCTCGTCCTGGCGGGCGTAGGCGCGATCATGGGCTGGGTGTTCGGCGCCCTGCTCGACGTCACCGACTGGGTTCCGGTCTATCGCGGCAACCCGACGATCGGCTGGGCGCCCGGCATGTCGCCCATCACCGCGCTGGTCCACTTCGGGCGGTACTACCTGCTGACGTCGCTTGCCTACGACACCTTCCGAGCCGTCGGAAATGTCGTGATGGTGCTGGCCCTGGGCGCGCCGGTGCTGGCCGCGCTTTCGCGCTTTAAGGCGCGCCTCACGTTCGAGGTCGTTCCGACCTGAGGTTCAGAGAATTTCGGCTGATCTGTCTCGGGCTGCCTGACGCCGAGGAACGCGAAACGTGGGGCGAGCAAACATTCCGGGTCAGAGGTCGCATCTTCGCGATGGGCTCGCTCGATGGTGAGCACGTGTCTCTCAAGGCCTCGCTTGACGACCAGTCGGGGCTCGTCGAGATGGATCCCAAGACATTCGCGCCGTCCGCCTATACCGGTCGCTACGGGTGGGTCAGCGTGAGGCTCGCCGGCGTCGGAACCAAGCTGGCCAGGCAGTTGGTGACGAACGCCTGGAAGCGAACAGCTCCACGGCGCTCGGTCTCTGACTACGAGCTGCGGCTTAGTACGCTCTCCGCCGGTACGAGCTCCGGCCGCCGCCGAGCAGGCGGACGATCAGGAGCAGGAGCGCAGCCCCGATGAACGCCATCAGCATCTGGGTGATCAGCGGATGGCCCGCCACGCCAATGCTGAGATGCAGCACTCCGAGCAGCACGAACCCGCCGATGAATGCGCCGATGACGCCGACGACGATGTCACCCAGCAGCCCGAGCCCGTGCCCGAGCGCGATGTGACTCGCGAGAAAACCTGCCACCAACCCGACCAGAGCCCAGATCAGGATCGTGTCGAGGTCGAGGGTGAACGTCGAACCGTTGATGGTGATGACCATGTTGGAATGCACCCCAATGAAAGTTGGAAGGCGTCACCCCATAAAACGCTTAGCGGCGGCGATCTCCCGAATTGATTTGAACTTCCGCCTCAATCCAGCTTCGCGGCGAGCTCCCCGAGTACAGCCCCAAGCACGCGGTTGAACGCCGGGAAGGGATGGATGACGTCCGCGAGCTGACGCACCGGCGTTCCTACCTTCACCGCCAGTACCAGCTCACCCAGGATCTCGCCGGCCCGCGGTGTGACCATAGTGGCGCCGACCAGGGCGCCGCCCTTGCGATCCGCGATGAGCTTGAGCGCTCCGCCGTGAAAGTCGTGGATGTAGCCGCGCGCCGCCTCCGCCGGGTCGGCGGCCGCCGTGACCACGTCGATTCCTCGCTCGCGGGCGGCGGCCTCCGAGAGGCCGACCGACGCAACCTCAGGGTCGGTGAACGTGACTCGGGGCACAGCCGTGTGATCGGCGCGTGCGTCTTCGCCACGCACACGCCGGGCCACGATCTGGCCGTGGTAGTACGCGAGGTGGGTGAAGCCGCCGAGCCCAGTGATGTCGCCCGCGCCGTAGACGCCGGCGTGAGCCTCGAGTGTCGTTGGGTCAACCTTCAGCCATCCGCGCTCGGTCTGTGCGATGCCTGACGTGCGCCACGCCTCGAAGTTCGGCCGGCGGCCGGTCGCCACGAGCAGGCGGTCTGCGTCAACGATTGCTCCAGACTTGAGGCTGAGCATCACACCGTTTCCGTGCGGCTCAACCGCCACGCACGGGTCGCCCACCATCACAGTGATTCCGTCCGCCTCCAGGTGCGGCCGGAGCGCCGCGCCGGCTTCTGGCTCCTCGAGGCCGAGGAATCGCTGGCCGGCCTCGATCACGGTGACCCGGGAGCCGAGGCGCGCAAACGCCTGGCCGAGCTCGACGCCGATCGCCCCGCCACCAAGCACGGCGAGCGTCGGTGGCAGCTCGCGCGGGATGGCGGCCTGTCGGTTGGTCCAGTAGTGGACCTTGTCCAGTCCTGGGATGGGAGGGATGGCGGCGGTGCTCCCGTTGGCGATGACCACCGCCTTGCGCGCCACCAGCTGCTCTCCTCCCACCTCAACAGTGCGCAGATCCACCATCGTTCCTTGGCCGCGGAAGAGCTTTGCCCCGGTCGCCTCCAGCGCAGCCGCCGGAAGCGTGTCATCCAGGTCGCGCGCCATCCAGAGCACGCGCTTCGAAACCTTTGGAAAGTCGACGTCCCACTCCACGCGTGAGGCGGCGAGGGTGCGGGCGCGGTCCGCTTCCTCCAGGGTCTCGCCGGAACGAAGCAGCGTCTTCGAGGGGATGCATCCCCAGTAGGGGCACTCGCCCCCCACCAGCTCTCGTTCGACCACCGCCAGAGAGATTCCGCTCCCTTGAAGACCGTTTGCGATCGCCTCGCCTGCGACCCCACCACCCAGGCACACGACGTCAAATTCCTGCGGCAACCCGTTCACCTCCATCAGTCCCTGCGCGCCGTAGCGATTCCAGCAATGAAGTAGCCGTGAAGTCACCCAGGTAGCGCTCGCCGTCAAAGACCGCGGCCCGCTCGGTCGGGCTCGCGAGCGCCGCGGCGAATGCCTCGCTCAGCGTGCTCGACAGCGTCACCCGCGGTTCGCCGGGGCCCGGCTCGGACCCGCGGGGTTCGAGAGTCTGCGGGTCTATCTGGACCACCGACATCCTGCGCACCAGCCGCTCGCGACCGAGGAACTCAGCGACATACTCGCTCGCCGGTCGAGTCAGGATCCGGTCGGGGGTGTCGTACTGCGCGATCTGTGCCTGCATCTTGAGCAGGCAGATCCGATCACCCACCAGCACGGCCTCGTCGATGTCGTGCGTGACGAAGACGACGGTCTTGCGCATCGAACGCTGGATGTTGATGAACTCTTGCTGGAGGCGCTCGCGGGTGATCCGGTCCACAGCACCGAAGGGTTCATCCATCAACAGGATCGGCGGGTCGGCGCCAAGGGCGCGAGCGAAACCGACTCGCTGACGCTGGCCTCCGGACAGCTGGTGCGGATAGCGATCGCGGTACACGGCGGGGTCGAGCCCCACGAGCTGCAGCAGCTCTTCGACGCGCGCTTTGACGCGCGCTTTGTCCCACTGCCACAAGCGGGGAACGGTGCCGACGTTGTCGCCAACCGTCATGTGAGGAAACAGGCCGGTCTGCTGGATTACGTAACCCATCTTCAGCCGCAGCTGCGCAGGATCGACTCCGTGCGTGTCCTCGCCGTCGATCAGAACTCGTCCTCGGTCAGGCTCGGTGAGGCGGTTGATCATGCGCAGCGTCGTCGTCTTCCCGCATCCCGACGGGCCGATCAGCACGCAGGTCTTCCCGGTTGGGATGTCGAGCGTCAGGTCGAGGACGGCGTTGGAACCGCCCGGAAACTGTTTGGTGACGTTCTCCAGGCGGATCACGGCTCGATTACCGTAATCGAATGCCGAGCCGGCTATTCCTCGACCTCGTCGATCCGTGGATCAACTGGGCCTGGCTTTCCACCCACATCCCTTACGTGTGGGCAGCAGTCGAGCAGCATCTCACCCTGACGGTGATCGCCCTGGCGGGCGGTCTAGCGATCGCGCTCCCGCTCGGGATCGCGGCGCGTCGCTGGACAAACCTCCACCTGCGTCCGGCTGCTCTCGCGGTGTTCGGTGGCTTCTACACGATTCCCTCGATCGCGCTGTTTGCATTGCTGATCCCGTACACAGGACTGGGAACGCTGACCGCGGAGATCCCGCTTGTCGGCTACAACGTGCTGATCCTGGTGCGCAACGTCCTCGTCGGGCTGGACGCGGTGCCGCCGGACGTCATCGACGCCGCCAACGGCATGGGCTACCGGCCGTGGGCGAGATTGCTCAGGATCGAATTGCCGCTCGCGTTGCCCGCGATTTTCGCGGGCCTCCGGGTCGCGACCGTCTCGACCATCGGGATCGTGACCATCACCGCGGTGATCGGCCTGGGGGGACTGGGCCAGCTCATTCTCAGGGGCTTGATCGAGAGCTTTCACACTCCGCTGGTAGTCGCGACGGTTTTGTGCATCGTCCTGGCGCTGGTCGCGGACCTCCTGATCGCGGGCGTCCAGCGCCTGGCGGTGCCCTGGGCGAGGCCCGCGTGAGCCTGCTCCAGGCCACATTCCAGTGGCTGACTGATCCCAGCCACTGGCAGGGAATCGATGGCATCCCCACGCGGATCGGTGAGCAGGTTCATCTATCGATCGAGTCAGTTGCCATCGGTGCGGTGATCGCGCTGCCCGTCGGCATCGTCCTCGGTCACTACGGCCGGTTCGGCACCCTCGCGATCAACATCTCCAACGTCGGTCGCGCGGTGCCGTCGTTCGGGATCCTGGTCATCGCCTTCCAGGTGTTCGGGCTGGGCGATCTCCCGATCGTCATCGCGCTCACCGCCCTGGCCGTCCCACCGATGGTGACGAACACCTACGTCGCCTTGCGCGAGGTCGATCCGGACGTCAAAGACGCCGCGCGCGGCATGGGCTATCGCGAATTCGCGCAGGTACTTCGTGTCGAGTTACCACTGGCGGTACCGTTGATCATGGCCGGAGTCCGCACGTCCGCGGTGCAGGTGGTGGCCACCGCCACGCTGGCCGCGCTCATCGCCGGAGGAGGCCTCGGGCGCTACATCGTCGACGGGCTGGCGCGCAGCGACTACCCGCGGACGCTCGCGGGCGCCCTGCTCGTGGCCGCCCTTGCCCTGTCGACGGAATTCCTGCTGGCGGGCCTGCAGCGGGTGCTGGTGCCGCGGGGCATCCGGCTTCTCAATGCGCCGGCGAGCCGGCGCGCCGGCACCTTCAAGACCGCCTAGATGAATAATGTTGAGCACCCCGGGGTTTGATCGGGGACGGCCCGCCAGGGCCAGGGAGGATCGTATGAACCGTATTAGAGGCTCTTACCTACTGGTCGCCGCACTCGCCACGCTGGCGGTTGTCGCCGCGGCCTGTGGCAGCACCAGCACGCCCGGCACCGCCAGCAAGGGGACCGTAACGGTCGCGGGCTTCAACTTCCCGGAAAGCAGCATCCTGGCCAACCTCTACGGCGAGGCTCTCGCTCATGACGGGTACACGGTCAACTACAAGCTCAACCTCGGGACCAGGACAGTCGTCGCGCCGGCTCTCAGCAGCGGCCAGATCGATATCTACCCGGGATACGCCGCCAGTGAGCTCGAGTACTACAACCACGGCGCGGGCGAGGCGACGTCCGACCCGGTCGCGACGACCGCCAAGCTGAACACGTACCTGGCGACGATCAATGCGGTTGCGCTGACCCCGTCAGCTGCTTTCGATGGCAACGCGTACGCGGTTACGAAGGCCACGGCCACCAAATACAACCTGACGAAACTTTCTGATCTGACGCCCATCGCCGGCCAGCTCGTGTTCGGGGCAGGACCTGAGTGCCCGACCTACAAGTTCTGTCTGCCCGGTCTGATGAGCGTTTACGGCCTTCACTTCAAGCAAACGCTGACCCTGGACACCGACGGGCCCGCGACACGGGCCGCTTTCAAAAACGGCTCGATCCAAGTTGGCTTGGTCTTCAGCAGCGACGCCGACCTCAACGCCCTTGGGCTGGTCGTGCTGCAGGACGATATGCACATGATCGCCGCCGACAACGTCGTGCCGGTGGTGCGCACCGCCATCGCGACAGATGAGGTGAAGACCGTCCTCAACAAGATCGACGCGGGCCTCACCACGGCCGACCTCGTGACCATGAACGGGCAGGTCGAACTGCTCCACCAGGACGCCGACGCAGTGGCCATGGCGTACCTGCAGCAGCACAACTACTTCAGCTAGGCTCCGCGCCATATGGAGAGAGACGCCGCGCTGGCGGACTTCGAGTCCGCCCGCGAGGAGTGGGAATCTGCCTTCGCACAGGTCCCTGATGGCGCGCTGGCCTACCTGAAGCCGGGCGACGACTACGCGCTGGGAGGGTTGCAGGTCCACGTCAACTGGGTGCTCACGCACTATCGCCGCGTGCTTGACGGCGTGATTGCTGGCGGCTTCAAGCCGTTGGGCCCGCAGGACTCCCCGGGAGAAGGCGATGCCGCGAGTCAGAAGGCAAAGGAGGGTTTGCCCAAAGCAGAGCGGGCGAAGGCGCTGACTGAGATGGGACGGCTGCACGCGGCGGTCGCGGCCGCCGCGACCAAGGTCCCGGCGGCCGATTGGTCGCGCAAGTGCGAAGTCGTCTACGGCGAGGGCCAGGATCCATACCCGACGAGCCCTGAGGACATCGTCGAATGGCTGCGCGACCACTATCGCGAACACGTCACGCAGAGCGCCGATTTGATCGACGCCTGGGAAGCCAGCAGCTAACCGATCTGGGTCAGGCCCAAAAGGTTTCCGTCCGGGTCGCGGAAGTACGCCGTCCACACCGCCGGGCCGCTCTGGCTGATGCCTCCTTCGGTCATGACGCCGGGCACGTCGAATTCGACGAACTCGATCCCCTTTCCGCGCAAGGCGGCCACCTCGGCTTTGATGTCGCCGACCACCCAGCTCATCTGGGTGTGCCCTGATGCCTTGTAGCGGCTGGGATAGACGAAGAACTGAGTGCCGCCAGATCGATACATCACTCCACCCTCGGTAACCATGGCGGGCGTCAGCCCCAGCGTCTCGCTGTAGAACCGCTGGGCTCGCGCCAGGTCGGAGACGGGGATGGTGGTGTAGGTGTTGCTCTCGTTCAGCATGGGCTCCCGCCAGGTCACGGTAGGCGGTTGATCCAGGCGGGCGTCGCGTACTTCGTTGATGCGAGGGTCTTGGCGGCGAGGATCTCTTCCGGGGTGAGCTCGCTCGGATAGGTGCGGAACTCTCTCGAGAAATACCGCTCCAGGTTGCCGGCGACCTCTTCGCAGGACAGCGACGTGAACCACGACAGCGGCGACACGGGCTTCTCGGCGCTCCGCACACCAATGCCTGCGATCGCCGGACGCCCGATCCGGATCAACCGGGGCAGCAGCGCGACCTCCATCGAGTGGGCGATGGTCGTGTGATGGAGCACGAATCCGCGGCGCCGCGCCTGCGCCGCCCCGCCGATCTTCCCGCGCGGCGAGATGATGTCGTTGATCTCGCGATAGCTGGCCGGTATCCCCAGCTCCACGAAGGCGTCGACGGCCCACTCATCGAGCATCGCGTAAGACTTCCGGAACGTGATGCCGGCGACCATCGTTTCCGGCAGGTACAGCGAATAGGTGATGGTGCGAGCCGGCTCGCACAGCATCGTTCCGCCGCCGCTCATTCGCCTCGTGACCACGAATCCCAGCTCGCGCGCCGCGACCACGTCGACTTCGTTGATCACCGATTGGTGCGAGCCAATCACCAGCGCTGGTTCGATCCATTCCCAGATGCGCAGCGTGGGGCGGCGCCGACCGGCCCTCACGCTCTCGAGCAAGACCTCGTCGAACGCCATGTGCATGTGAGCCGATTGGGGTTGTGACGGGATCACGTCCCACTCCAGTTCCCGCATCCGATCGTTGGTCACCGCTGGTGCCAAAGTATTCCGGATACCGATGCACAGGCGAACGCTGTGGACTCTCTATGCCGGCAACCTGCTGACCGCGATCGGTCTGTGGTTCTTCCTTCCGCTGCTGCCCATCTTCATCACCCGGCGAGGCGGATCGCCGGCGCTGGTGGGCATCGTATTCGCGGTCGGCCTCCTGGCCAACGCAGCGATCCGATACCCGGCTGGTTGGGCTGCCGACCGGTGGGGGACGCGCCCCGTGATTCTCGCTGCGATGGGCGCCTACGCGGCCCTGTTCCTTGCCTACCTCCTCCCCCTGCCGCTGCCGGCGCTCGTGGTGGTCCGGCTCCTGCACGGCGCCGCGTCGGGCGCGTACTGGCCCGCGGCCAACGGCCTGATCGGTCAGGTCACAACGCCAAGCCAGCGCGGGCGCGCGTTCGGGTTCATGCAGTCGACCATGATGGCGGGCATGCTGGTCGGTCCGGCGATCGGCGGCTTCATCGCGCTGTTCAACCTGAGCGCCGTGTTCGTCGTGTCGGCCTGCATCTGCGGACTGGCTGCGGTCGCGCTCGCGTTCCTGCCCAATGTCCGCGCCGAGGCGAGCCTGGAGATTCCGTTCGGTGCGCTGCGCATGGTCAGAAATCTCGCGCCCCTCATCTTGCTGGGCGCCGGGACGTCGTACATGATCGGGTCGTTCGACACGATCTGGCCGCTCTACCTGACCTATCGAGGCGCCAGCACGCTCGCAGTCGGCCTGTCGTTCGTCGCCTTCGCCGTGCCGGCCACGCTGCTGAGCGCGCGCGCCGGGATGTTGGGCGACAGGTTCGGGCCGCGCCGCATCGTGGTCGCGGCGCTCCTGGCTACTGCCTTTTTCTCGGCCCTGTACTCGTTCGTCGCGTCGGTTCCGTGGCTGATCGGTTTGGGGCTCGTCGAGGGCGCTTTGACCATCTCCGGCGGCCCGAGCCTTATGGCTGAAGTCAGCAGAAGCGCACAGTCGGGACGTCAGGCCCGCACCCAGGGTGTGTTCCAGACCGTCCAGGTCCTGGTCCAGGGCGTGGGCGCGGTGGGGGGCGGCGCCCTGTTCGCGCTGAACCCGGCCTATGCGTTCTACGCCATCGCGGCCGTATGTTTGTTGGGAGCGAGTGCCGCATTGAGGCCGCGTTGGGCTCGTACTCGCACCGCAAACGAGGTGTTGTGATGGCAACCGCCAACCCGATCCGGATCGTTCCGCTGCACGCCGACGCGCTCGCTGCACCGGTCTCGACCCCTCAGCTGACGTACCGCGGCGGGCCGGTGCTGCCCGCGGCCCAGGTCTTCGTCCTCTTTTGGGGGACGGCCTGGGCGGGCGCGCAGGCTTCCCTCGTGCAGCAGGTCAACCAGTTCTTCGACTTCGTCCTCACCAGCCCGTTGCTTGATCAACTGGGCGAATACAGCGTGGCCGGCATGACGATCGGCCACGGCTCGCGGACGGGCTCGGTCATCTTGAGCACCGATCCTCCGAGCGCGATCGCCGACGCCGACGTGCAGAAGCTCATCCAGCAGGAGATCTCCAACGACTCGGCGGTGCCCCAGCCGACCCCGAACTCGCTCTACTTCGTGTACCTGCCGCCCGGTGTCACGATCTCACTCGACGGCTCCGCCTCCTGCTCCAACTTCTGCGGCTACCACAGCGACGTCGGCGGCAGCATCTTCTACGCGGTGATGCCTTACCCGGACTGCGCCGGGTGCACGGGAGCTCGCGCCGTCACGAACGCTTTGACCTCGACGAGCTCGCATGAGCTCTGTGAGGCGATCACCGACCCTGTCCCAGGACAGGGTTGGTACGACGACCAGAACGGAGAGATCGGCGACATCTGCGCCTGGAAGACCAAGCAGCTCGGCGCCTACACGGTGCAGCTCGAATGGTCCAACAAAGCAGGCCAGTGCGTCTGATGGCTGCTGGGCCGATCAAGCACGTAGTGATCATCTTCAAGGAGAACCACGGGTACGACAACTACTTCGGAACGTTTCCGAGCGGCGACGGAGCGTCCATGTCACACAGTCCGAACCCGCCGCCTCGCGACCCCGACCACCGCCATGCCGCCTGGCTGAGCCGCGACACGAGCGCGCCGCGCGTGCAATTTCAGCAAGCCGACATCCCGCGCTACTGGAGCTATGCGAACCAGTTCACGCTCTGCGATAACTACTTCACCGACGTGGCCGGACCATCAACTCCAAACCACCTGATGGTGATCATGGCCGACTCTGCACTGATCGACAATCCGGCGAGCAGCTACCGCAAGAATCCCGGCCCACCTGTTTACGACCAGCCGTCACTGCCGTCTCAGCTCGACGCGGCAGGACTCAGCTGGGGCAATTACGGCGGCTACGCATTCGACTTCATCAAGTACACCGCGGGCAAGCAGAAGAAATCGCAGCAGTTCGCGGCCGACGCGGCCGCTGGAAAGCTGCCGTCGGTGTCATGGCTCTACTCAGACGGGACACTGAGCGAGCATCCGGCCGACACCGCGGCCGAGCGGGCGGCCGGCGCCGGAAACGTGACGGCGGGAAGCGACTGGACGGCGAGCCAGGTGCAGGCCATCGTAGCCGCCGGGCTCTGGCCGCAGGTGGCGATCTTCATCACGTGGGACGACTGGGGAGGCTGGTGGGACCACGTCACTCCACCGGAGGTCGAGAAGTGGACCGACGGTACGCAATTCCGCTTCGGCGGGCGCGTGGGGTGCCTGGTGCTCAGCCCCTACGCTCGCAAGGGCCACATCTCTAAAGGCCAGCACTCTCACGTGAGCGTGGTCCGTTTCTGTGAGGTGAACTTTGGTCTGCCTTCGCTCAACGCTCGAACGGCGGCGGCCGACGGTATGGAAGATTGCTTCGATTTCAACCAGGCGCCGCTGCCCCCGCCTCAGTAGCGGATCTCGTCGAGACTGCGCCAGCCGTAAGAGACCTCTTCGAGCGTCGCCGTCCCGATCGTGATGGGCTGCGCTCGCACGTACGCTCCGCCGAGGCGCTCGTAGAAGTCACGCGCAGCTGTGTTGTCACGCAAGACCCACACGATCATGTCGGGTAGCTTCATCTCGCGCAGCGCTCCGGCCACCGCCCGAACCAGCTCGCGGCCGTGCCCCTTGCGTTGTGCGCTGTCGAGGATGTAAATCGCGTAGAGCTCGCCTGCAAATCCACTCTCGCCGGCGCGCTCCCGCCCGCACGAAGCGAAGCCGACGACCCCTTCATCAGGAGATCCCTGGTGACCTCGCCGTTGCTCGTCGACCACGAACACGCGGCTCAGGCCGTCGCCGATCACCCGTCGCCAGCGGTCGGTGTACGGTTCCTCGCCCAGCGAAGCCAGGAAGTCATCCGGCAGCAGGCCGCGATAGGTCGTGCGCCAGCTCGCGACGTGCACGCGCGCGATCGCTGCCGCGTCGTCGAGCACCGCCGGCCTCACCATCTATGTCCACAATCTATCTGTTGGAGCTTTCCACCTCCACGTCGCCCGGCCGCCAGGTAATGCTTTGCGCCGGGCATGCCATGACGGCAGACGCGGGGCTCCACTGGAAGCTGGTGCACGCTACTCGGCCGGGATAAGCTGGCCCCGAGCCAATGGATTCGCACGAACCTGAAGCCTTCGAGGAGGACCTCCCGGCTCAACCCGCGCGGGCAAGACGAGGCATCAGCCTCATCTTCGTCTCACTGCTGGTGATCGGCCTGACAGGCATCGCCTATCTTCACCCCTCAATCCGCGCCTCCGCTTCGCCCGTCGCGCCTCCGGTCCCAGCCTCCTACCAGCTGGCGGCCGTTGACTTCGTCAGCCCTGACACGGGCTGGTTCGCCGG
>DATMKM010000018.1:0-30793 GCA_035571315.1 Candidatus Acidiferrum sp. | reverse complement strand
ATGAGGCGGGCGCTGCCGCTATGGATCCTGCTGAGCGGCCTCGCTACGGTGACGGCCCTCGCGGCTTACATCGTCGTTCAGCAGGAGCTCCGAGGGGCAGCCAACCATCCCCAGGTCGAGATGGCCCGGGAAGCAGCAGGCCAGCTCAGCGCTGGAGCGAACCCGCAATCGGTCGTAAACGGCGCACCAGTCGACATCGCCAGCTCGTCGGACACCTACCTGATCGTGGTCGATTCCAATGGGACACTGCTCGCATCCTCCGCCCAGCTCGAGGGCAGTGCGGTCATTCCGCCGTCGGGCGTATTCGCTTATGTGCGCGACCATGGCGAGGACATGATCAGCTGGCAGCCGGCGGCCGGTGTCCGCAGCGCGATCGTCGTCGATTCGTTCAGGGGAGGCTACGTCGTGGCGGGTCGCTCCCTGGCCGGCACCGAGCAGGCCGAAAGCGCGCTGGGCCTCTGGGCCATCTTGGGCTGGGCGGCGGCTGTGCTGCTGGCCGGCGCACTGTCTTTCATCGTGCTGGGCACCAGGCGATCGCGCGCCACCTGAGCCTTGTCGCCGCCGGGTCTGCCGCGTCGCTTCCGGCGGGACCATGGATACCCACGCGGGATAAGACCGTTCGTGCCGCGTGGCGGGACCAGGCCGGGGGAATGGGCGTCAAGGCTGGGAGACCCCACTACTCTGCGTCGGCCACCGATTCGAACATGCACGTCTCGAATGAGGTCTTCCCAAACTTGCCGACGATCGCTTCGGTCGCGAACTTCCCAAGCCGCGAGGCGCCACCACGACCCCGATGCGCTCGACGCCCGCCCTGACAGCCAGGGGTGCCAGCTGTCTTGCAGCCACAGCTGATCGAGATCTGACACACCCTCGAGGCGGCGGTTGTCGCTGATCAATGCCGCGGCCTTGTGGGCTCGGATCAAATCCAGGATCTGATTCGTGCCTGTCCGAAACTCCGAGCTGTTCGCGAAGCTTCTTGAGCTCAGCGTGCACGCATCTGTGCTGGCGATCCCAGCCGACCCAAAGCCATGGCTTGTCCACGAAGCCGTCAGCCGATGACGATGAACCCACGTCTCGCTGACCTGACGACCGCCGACAGACAAAGAAAAGGTCTCGCGGAGGGTTGGTCCACGAGACCCAAAAGGAAGGGATGGCTATGCGTGTATGAGCCCGCGGTGAGTCAGTGCTCGGAAAATCACCAGGAGAATTATGGCTCCAACAAAAGCCGACAAGAGGCCACCGATGGTGAACGTGCCCATGTCCACTCCAAGGCCCACGAGACCCGCGAGCCAGGCGCCCAGGAACGCGCCCAGGATACCGACCACGATGTCCCAGAGGAGGCCCATGCCCTTGCCGCTGAGCACCTTGCTCGCCACAAAACCGGCGATTGCCCCGACGATGATGAAGATAAGGATTCCCATTATTTTCTAAACCTCAGAAGTCGCCTTGCGGCGGTGGTTGGAACGGTGGGTCGTTACCGCGACCGATTCGTCGTCGCCGTCCGAGTCGGAGAGCTCGTCGCCCATGCGATGTGTGTAGTCCGAAAGCCGCTTCATGTTGGATCGCTGCGATACGGCGTAGCCGCCAATCGCAGCTCCTGCCACCAGGCCGAGCGCCAGCATGCCCAGCATCGGCCAGGTGCGTGATGGGGCGCTCCGCGGCAGTGCGTCCGCGATTCGCTCCATGGCGGCGTCGTTCCAGTGCTTGCCCCAAGACCTCAAGTCCCGCAAGTCCATCACGAGGAGGCCGGTTTGGTGCCCTTGGGCGCGGTCACGATCCGGATCAGGACCACGATGCCCCATCCGATCACCGCGTAGACCACGAGGGCGACCAGCGAGGCTGTCTCGAAGGTGTTGGTCTTGTTGCCCGTGTCCCCGAAGATCCCCGTAAAGGGCGCCACGAAGACGCCGCTTACCTGGTAGATCGCGTGAACGAAGGCCGACTGCGAGGATGCGCCGAGCAGCTTGCCGAGGAATCGCGCCGCGATCAGGATGTCCACGATGCCGACGATAAATCCGACGACGGCGGTCGCCCGAAAGTTGTAGCTGCCCTGTTCGCCGGCCGAGCTGTATTGGACTGGCGCGGAAACTGGAGCCGAGACGGGTGCGGAAGCTGGAGCCGAGACGGGTGCGGAAGCCGGTTGCTGAATTGCCATTTATCTGTCCACCTCTTTAAGGTGCACGATGGCTCACGGGTCGTAACAAAGTCAGCAACTATAACCCCGCCACCGCGGACGCCGATCCGGGTGTTAGACCAGGCCGGAGTAGCTCGCCTGGACCACGAGTCTCCTCGCGTACGAGTGGGTGGTCGCGTCGAAATCGCCGCTGCAGGTGACGAGCGTGAGTCGGGGCGGCCCGTAGGGGGACGCGAAGTCAGCGGGCGTAGAGCCAACCGGCACGCTTGACTGTGACACTACGGTGAAGAGCCGCTGGCTCTTGTCTCCGAGCACGACCACGATCTGGTCGCCTGGGCGGAGGGTCGACAGCTTGCCGAAGATCATCGGTTGATTCGGGTATCCGGCGTGACCTTCGATCACCGCGTCTCCCGGTGCTCCCGGGATCGGGCCGCCCTGGTACCAACCCGCATTCCATCCGTTGATCGGTAGGTTCATGACGCCGGACCGGTTGGTTCCCACTGCCTCTACAGTCCGGTTGACCCGGAGCAGGGGAATGAGCAGTTGAGCGGGCGGCGCGGTTGGGACGAGTGCCCGGGCGCTGACGACGGCTCCGCTGGTGGACGCCCAGCCCGACACGCTGCTCAACCCCGGAAGGCCCAACCCAAACGAGGGCTGCTCTCCGGGCGCCACCGTAAAATGAACGCCCGGCCCGATCAGGTCGTCGGCATTGCTGGTCGGCGCGGCATCACGCGGGGTGAACGCGAGAGCGGCCACGAGCAACACACCAAGGACAACCTCGCCGACCAGCTGCGGTGACGGCCGGGCGCGACGCAGCATTCCCGACCACGGATTCACCATCGGCCCAGCCTACGCCTGGCGGCGGCGCCGCCTTCGGTTGCTCACGACCAAAACTGTGGCGCCCAATCCCGCGCCCACCGCGATCACGAGCAGCCACGGAATCTCGTTGATGAGCTCCCAGGGCACACCGAGGGTTGCCGGCAAGATGTTTCCGGTCGGCGGTGCGACATATGCCGGAACGGGGAAGCTTTGGGTGAAGCCTCCGACGCATCCGCTCGGCTGGATGATGCGGTTCGTGTCCAGCGTCACAGCCGCGGTCTGGGCGAGCGCTCTGCCGTTGAGGGTTGCGCCAGTCTGCATCTGGATGCTGGCGACCGCCATTATGTTGCCTACGAAGGTGGTCGATGTGGCAATGGTTGCCGAGCTGGCGACTGCCCAGAAGATGTCACAGGGCTGCGCGCCGTTGATGAGCGAGACGCGCGCTCCGGACGCGGTCACGAGCGTGCTTCCGATCTTGAATATGTAGACGCCCCCGCCGCTGAGGGTAAGGGTGCCGGTCAGGGTAGGTGCGGTGCTCTGGTTGTAGACCCCGGGGCCGAGCGTCAGGCCGCCGAGATTGACATTGCTGTAATCGGTGGTGGTCGGTTCGGCTTGCGCGCGGGTATAGGTACCCACCAGGTCCGTCTCGGCCGTGGTGAAGGCGCTGTCACCTATGTGCTTAGGACCAGCGGTACCGGGGGGAAATCCCGTGATACCAGCATTTGAGGCACCAATCGCCCCGGTGATCCAACTTGGCCCGGTGTTCGTCATTCCGGCGCCCGACAGCACCGCGAAATTACCAGCAGTATTCAGTAGCGGGTCGGTGGCCGCGAGTGCTATCGCCGGCCAGATGAGTAGAACGAGAGCGGCAAGGCCGAGCGAAATAGCAGAGCGGCGCATATTAATCACCTCTTAATACTGTGAGATCAGGCATAACAAAATCGGCAAGAGTCTCTCACACTCCTCACCTGTAGTCCAGATCAGGGTTTCTGCTGGTCTGTGGTAGTTCTCGTCAGGGTTTGGGGTCGGAATTGCCGTCAAGCTGCGCCACCCTCGCGTCCCAGTACCCGAGGCGCTGCCGGAAGCGCTCAGCCTGGGCCACGACGACTGGCACATTGGTCAGTTCCACCTCGCGCCGGACCTCGACAGATTGCGTGTTCATGAGCTGGCGGATGCGGTCGAGGACCTTCTCCTCCATGGTCAGGATCTCGGTGTAGATCTGGCGCCAGTAGAGGGCGTGCTCCAATGTCGAGTCGCCGGGAATCCCCTCGCCATCCATGGCCTGGCTCCAGTCGCCGCCGCGCGTCGCGGCGTCGATGTCGGGCCGCCGACTGACCGGCTTGACTTTCTCCATAGCCCACAAATACGGACCCGGCCGTAAAAAGATCAGCAATATTCGCCGGACGCCAGGGTATGGCCCTGCTGCCTTACGGGCTGCGAAACACCAGCGAGTAGCCCCGACCCGGCTTGTTGACCAGATCCGCAGGGATCGCGAGGTCGATGAGGATCTTCCGCAGGCGGCGCACGTAGTTGCGGACCTCTTCCGGAAAGAGCGCCGGGTCCGCCCAGGCCTGGCCCAGGATCTGCGAGGTCGTGAAGTATCGATGTGGATGGTCGAGCAGGAACTGCAGGAGCTGGAACTCCCGCTTGGTCAGAGAGACCTCGGCGCCCTGGTGGCGCACGACCCGGCCAGTAGGGTCGACCCAGAGCCCCTGCAGCTCCCAGACCCGCCGGTACCAGAGGTCCAAGCGCACCTGGTAGCCCTGCATCTGGCTCTCGATGATCTTCAGGTCCGTGGAGGCGGCCTTCTGGGCAGGAACCTGGAGGTTGGCCACGTCACGCCGGACCCGGTTCAGGATTCCCCGCTTGAACTCGAGAAGGTCGGCGTAAATGCTGATCCAGTGGCGGGCATCCTCCCAGCGCTTGGTCTCGAGGTTCTCACCCTCGAGCGCTCGCGCTGGGCGCCCTCGAACGGCCGGCACAGGCCGCCCCACTCCAGCTGTCGACTTCAACTTACCCCTCGGCAACTTCTCCGCAAATCATTTCAGAAACTTCAGCCGGACGGAAGTCCCGGAGCCGACCGCGCTCTCAATCTCGAGTTTGCCGCCGTGGGCGGCGACGATGTCGTGGGCGATCGCCAGGCCAAGGCCTGATCCGGGCGAATTCGTGCCTTTGACGAACCGCTCGAAGACATGAGGCAGCAGCTCGGGCGGGATGCCTTGACCCGTGTCGGTCACCGTGAGCACCAGCTCGTCGGCTGATCCGGTCACGGCCACCTTGATTGACCCTCCGGCGGGGGTGTGCCGGAGCGCGTTCGAGAGCAGGTTGCCGAGCACGCTCCGGATGCGGGCCGGGTCTAGCTCAACCCACGGAAGGCTGTCCGCAACCTCCGCGGTCAGCGTCAGCTTGGCCGCCTCGGCCTGTGTCCTGAATGACTCCACGGTGTCGGTTGAGAGCGCTCCCAGGTCGGTCGGCTCCTTGTGCAGGACCAGATTGCCGGCGTCCGTCAGGACCAGCGTTCGCAAATCCTCGACCAGCCGGTCCAGCGTCTCGGTGGAGTCGAGGATCGGGGCCACATGGGCGGAATCGCCCGGGTAGACGCCGTCCGCGATCGCCTCCGCCTGCCCCCGAATCACGGTGAGTGGGGTGCGGAACTCGTGCGCCAGCTCAGCCAGGAAGCCACGGCGCTGCTCGTCGCTCGCCTTCAGCCGCGCGGACATCTGGTTGAACGCCCGCGCGACCGACCTCAGATCTCGCGGCCCAGCCTCGGCAACCTGAACCGAATAGTCGCCGGCCTCGATCCGGCCCGCCGCGTCGATCAGGCTGCCCATGGGCCGTGTCATGCGCCGGGCCGCCGACGCTGCCGCCACGAGCAGAAGCGCGACAAATACCATCGCGAGGAGTGCGACGGGCCACCCGCCCAGCCGAGCGACCAGGCCTCCGATGACTGCCCCGGCCAGGACGGCAGTGGCCAGAATCGCGACGAAAATGCACCCGAGCCTGCGCACGAAGGCAGGAGGGCCTCGGCGGCCCCAACGGCGAGGCGGAAAGGCCTCCCCCTCGGGCCACCAGGGTGGCCGGCGGCGCGGAGGCGGGCCCCAGCCGCGTCCCATCAATCGGCCGGCTCGACGAATCGATATCCGACGCCGAAGACCGTCAATACGTAGCGGGGATGGCGCGCGTCGGGCTCGACCTTTTTCCTGATGTTCTTGATGTGTGCATCGATTGCCCGTTCGTATGACTCGAAAGCAACTCCGCGTACCGCGTCCAACAGTTGGGCTCGTGTGAACACGCGGCCGGGCTGCCGCGCCAGCGTGGCGAGCAGCTGAAACTCCGTCTTGGTCAGGTCGACGTGGCGGCCGCCAAACCGAGCATCCATCCGCGGTGTGTCCAGCTCTACGTCGGAGCCAACTCGGATCACGTCCGTCGGAGAGTGCAGGCCTTCGGCTCGGCGCAGCACTGCGCGCACTCGCGCGACGAGCTCCTTCGGGCTGAAAGGTTTGGTCAGGTAATCGTCCGCGCCGAGCTCCAGGCCGACGAGCTTGTCGGATTCCTCGGTCCGCGCCGTGAGCATGATGATCGGCACCTCGCCGTCGCGCCTTAACGCGCGGGCGACGTCGAGCCCGTCGAGGCCGGGCAGCCCGAGGTCGAGGACCACCAGGTCGGGCCGTCCGGTGCGCGCGGTGCGCAGAGCCGAGGCGCCATCTGACGCGACGAGCACGGTGAAGCCACCGTGCTCGAGGTAGTCGCGGACGAGCTGCACGATGCGGGGCTCGTCATCGACCACAAGGATGGTCGCCACGGCGACCATCCTAGTTTCAGGCAAGTCTTTAGACAGTTCGCTGGTCAGGCGGCGGCGGGGGCGTGCTCGAAGCTGGAGGCTGCTCGCCGTGCGCCCGCTTGTGCCACTCCTGCATCCGCTCGTCGATGGCCGGGGGAACTCCGTATCCATGGCCGCCTCGGTAGCCCCATCCGCCGCCCCAGTGCCTGCGTCCGAAGAACGCGAACCGCAGGAGCCCGAACAGGATGAACAGGACGAACAGGAACCAGAAGAAGCCGAAGATCCCGAAGCCCCACTGTGGGCCGTACCCGTAGTAGTACGGCGCCGCAGCCGCCGTGCCGGCGGGCAGGTGCGTTGCTACGCCATCGGACCACCCGATGTTGTAGGCGATCACGCCGACTATGGTGAGCAGGATGGCCGTGACCACCAGCCCGATCAAACCGAAACCGCGTCTCATGTGAATGTCTCCCTTGTGAACGGATTGACGGCTACGGGCTTCATCTTTCCGGGCACTTGTGAGCGCGGTGTGAAGGTCTCGTGAAGACCTAAAAACCCCCGATCTCCATCTCCACGAGCTGTGCGGTCCGCCTCCACAAATCAGCCTGGGCGGCTAGGTCCAAAACCGTCTTGGGCGGATCAATCCGGCGCCCGCCTTTGAAAAACCAGCCGGTTGTGCCGGCGTGAGCGGGGGAGATGGCGAGCTCGGCGAGATCGTCCGCGGCGCCCCTGGCTGAGCGCGACACCAGTCGTGCCAGCGCGCGCACCGGCCGGGGCGCCTCGCGCATGAGCTCTGAACGGATCAGTCCAGGGTGGAACGCGTTGGCCCTCACGTCCCACCGCTTGGCTCGCCGTGCCAGCTCGAAGGTGAACATGAGGCCAAGCGCCTTGGTGGCGCCGAACGTATGCATCGCGTCGAAACGATCCTTAGAAAAGAGCCGCTGCATGTCGACGCGAGTTGTCGACGGCGCCGTCACCGTGATCACGCGACCGCCGCCGATGAGCCGGTCGCGCAGCAAGTTCGTGAGCAGGAACGGCCCGAAGTAGTTGGTCGCGAGCATTTGCTCGAACCCGTCAGACGTTTTCTGGTAGCGGCCCACGAACTCGGCCGCAACGTTCAGCAGCGCATCGACATGTCCTCCCGCGCGGTTGATCTCGCGCGCCGCCAGGCGCACCGATGACATCGAAGCCAGATCGACAGGCACCTGCGAGATGCGGTTTTCGGTTCCGCCCAGGCTCTCGACCAGTGCGTCCAGGCGGTCGGAGGACCGGGCCATCAAGATCACTCGGGCGCGGTGCCGGGCGAGCACTGCCACCGTGGCCGAACCCAGAGCACCCGTGGCTCCAGTCACGACGATCGTCGGGTGCAAAGAGACCACGGGATAAGTGTCCAGCAAGATGATGTGCCTGCAAGCGCACCTCCCGGGCAGGTAATCAACATGACAGCACTGATCAGCGCGCATCGCGGAGGGACGGCTGTTGAAGGCGTCCCTGCCGCCGAACGCTACCGGCGCGCCATCGAGCTCGGAGTTGACTTCGTCGAGTTCGACGTCCGCAGGACGCGTGATGGCGCGACGGTCGTCTTCCACGACGACCGCACCGCTTCGGGCCGGGACGTTCGCGGCCTCACGTATCACGAGCTCGCTGCAGAGTTGGGTCCCGAGGCGATGACCCTCGACGACCTGCTCGAGGTCGCGGCCGGTCGCGTCGGCCTTCACCTCGATTTGAAAGAGACCGGCTACGAGGCCGAGATCGTCCGGGCGGCGCTCGAGCGCTCCCCGGTCGAGAGACTGGTCATCACCTCGGATGACGGGGCGATCCACACGATCAAAGAGCAGTTCCCGCACGTGCGGGCGGGCCTGTCGATCGGCCACGAGGTCGACAGGCTCGCGCCGTGGATGAAGCTTCACGTCCGCTGGAGCGAGCTATTTCCGCGCGCACGCCTCGAGCGCTCACACGCCGACTTCGTCGCCGTCCACCAGCAGCTGGCCGACCTCACGGTGCTGGGTTATTGCGCGCGCCACGGCATGGATGCATGGGTTTGGACCGTCGACGACGAGCGAAGCATCGCCCGGTTTCTCGCCGACTCCAGAGTCACGACCCTGATCACCAATCGTCCTGACGTCGCCATGCGACTCAGGTGATGTTGATGTCCTTCTCGCAACAGAACAGGCCGAAGTCGGGCGACCATTTGAGGACGAACGGCTTGGTCGCGCCGCTGACACGAAAGCACACGCTGATCGGCCCGAAAGTAGCGCCATTGGCGAACTCGTGGCGCGTCCACGTGTTGCAGCCCGGAGCGTCGGTCACCAGGCCTGATGCGTGCCTGCTCGCGTCGATGAGCTGAAGGTCCTCTGGTGAGGCGTGCGTGGCCGGGCTCGAGTTCTGGAACTTGACCTCCATGGTCACCAGGTCGCCGTTCACGCTGATGTTCGAGAGCCACAGGGTGAAGCCCTGCACGTCCGCGCACAGCTTGGGAGAGCAGTTCTCAGGGGACTGGGATGTGTCGCCGGACGTGGGCACGGGGGCGTGCAGGGACTGGTAGGCCGCCACTCCGACGAAGCCGGCCACGATGAGCGCGAGTGCGGCTGCAGCAACGACAGCAAGACGCCGCATGGCGGTAACACGATAGGCGACCGGCCCGCGATCTACGTCTGAAGGACGGCCTCCGCGAGCCGGTCGGCCTGGGCGAGGGCCGGCGCGGTCATGAACAGCAGCAGCTCGTCGCAGCCGATTTCCTCGTACGCCTTGACGCGCTCCCTGGCCTCGTCAGCCGTCTTCACCGTGCCCTTCCAGACACCCGCGCCCCAATCGCCGTAGTAGTCGAGGACATTGGATTGGGCCTCCTCGTGCACCTCGTCGCCGATCGCGAAGTAGGCCAGAGCTCGGAATTCGGGCTTGCCGGACCGGCCCGCTGCATTCCAGGCGGAGCTCACGCGATCCATCATCGCCTTGAGGCCCTCGGGGTTTCCGCCTCCCAGGGTGTAGCCGATGCCGTATTTCACAACCCGCTCGATTGAGCGGTCGACGCGACCACCGAACATCAACGGCACCGAATGGCCGTTGACAGGGCGAGGACTCACCGCGTCCTGTGTGCCGGGCACCGGTTCGCCGCGCCAGGCGCGATGCATCAGGTCCAGCGCGGCGTCCAGCCGCTTGCCCCGGTCGTGGAAGCGGGAGCCCGTGACATCAAAGTCGTCCTGTCGCGCACCAACTCCGATGCCGAGGACGAAGCGTCCGCTCGAGATCTGGTCGAGGGCCGCGGCCTGCCTGGCGAGCAGTACCGGCTCGCGCGCCGGTGCGAGCAGGACATCGGTCATCAGGCCGATGCGCTCGGTCGCGCCGGCCGCGGCGCCCAGCGTCACGAGCTCGTCGTAGCCCGGGTACGCGATGCGCCCGATGGTGGCAAGCGTCGAGAAGCCGAGCTCCTCGGCGCGGCGTGCGATCTCGACCAGCAGCCGGCCGCCGTGCAGGCTTCTGTCCGCGTTGGGAAGTCCGAGTCCGACCTTCAGGATTTCTAGGCTACTGGAACGGCGCCGGCCCTTTCATCGGCCAGGACCTTGCCGTCCCTGAGTCGGATCTGGCGCGTCGCCTGCTTTGCGATGTCGAGGTCGTGCGTGACGATGACGATGGTGACCCGGTCCTCGGTGTTGAGGCGCTTGAGCAGGTCGACTAGCTGCTGCGCCGTCTCGGTGTCAACCGCACCGGTCGGTTCGTCGAGCAGGATGAGCGAAGGGCTGTTGACCATGGAGCGCGCGATCGCGACGCGCTGCGCCTGACCGCCGGACAGCTCGGTGGGCCGGTGCCTCAGCCGGTCGCTGAGACCAACCCTTTCGACCAGCTCGACGGCACGAGATCGGCCGTTCTTTCCGTCTTTCACGTAGCGGAGCGGCAGCATCACGTTCTCGAGCACGTTCAGCCCCGAGAGCAGGTTGTATTCCTGGAACACGAAACCGATCCGGCGAGCGCGAACGCGAGCCAGCTCGCGATCGCCGAGCTTGCCCGTGTCGATGTCGTCGATCAGAAGGCTGCCCGAGGTGGGGCGGAGGAGAAGGCCCATCAGGTCGAGCATCGTCGTCTTGCCGCTGCCCGATCGCCCCACCACCGCCACGAACTCACCCTTGTCGATGTCGAGTGTCACCCCGTCGAGCGCGCGGATGACCTCGCTGCCTCTTTTGTAGTGCTTGGTGAGCTCGACGAGCCTGACGTTCGCCATCGCGCTACTCGTTCCTGAGCGCGGTCACGGGATCGAGACGTGCGGCGCGCCAGGCCGGCAGCACGCCGGCGACCGCGCCCAGCACCGTGGCGAAGCCAATGGCCAGGATGGTGAGGTTCGGCGTGATGAGAAACAGCGTCGACTGGCCGGGCGGCGTCGAGGCGTTGACGAGAACGGTGATCAGGGCACCCAGCCCATAACCGATCACGCCTCCGACCAACCCGATGAACGTCGCTTCGACAAGGAACTCTCCCATGATGTTCAGCGTCGTCGCCCCCACGGCCTTTTTGAGACCGATCTCGCGCACCCGTTCGGCCACGGCCATGAACATCGTGTTGACCACTGACAGGCCTCCGATGATCAAGGCGAGCAACGCGGCCGCCGTGGTGATCGCGGTGAAGATCGCCCCACCTTGCTTGAAGCTGTTGACCAGGTCGCTGGGCTTGGTCGCCTTGACCCCGGTGACCTGGCTGTTGATGCGGTCTGCGATCTTATCGAGGTCGCTGATCGATGTTCCCGGCTTGCCGTAGACGTCGAAGCCCTCCGCGATCTTGGTCACGTCGATGATGTCGCGCACCGCGATCGGCAGGCTGTCTTGGAGGAGCATCTGGCCGTCGGCGATGTTGAGATATGCGAAGGTGTCCGGCGCCGTTCGCGTCACGTTGAGGATGCCGACGACTTTGAAGGTGTGGTTGACGAAGTCCGGTGTCGCGTCGGACGGCTTGACGGGAAGGTCGATGGTGTCGCCGACCTTCTTGTTGAACTCCTTGTCGATGGTCGTGCCGAGCACGACCTCACCGGTCGAACCGGGGTCGATGTTGTGGCCCTGTGCGAACGTCGTCTTGAGGGTGCTCCAGTCGGTCTCGGCCGGATCGCCCGCGACGATCGTGTCCGGGACGCCGAAACTGACGACGCTCACCGCCCCGGGCTTTGCCGCAAAGCCGTAGGTCGGAAAGGCGGCGGCCACGCCCTGCACCTGTTTTATCTCGTCGATCTTGGTGAGCGGAAGCAGTGAGGCGGCCTGTCCCACCGGAGGTCCCACCTGGATGCTCGACCCGAAGTAGGTGACTCCGCCGCCGATGAGGGCATTGAAGTTTTCCGCCAGCGCGCCCATGGTCGTCAGAGCCAGGACACCGATGACGATGCCGGAGATGGTCAGGAAGCTGCGGAGCTTGTGGCGGGCGACATTGCGGACGATTTCCATAGGTGGCAGAGAATAGCTCCGGTCTGCTTTAAGCGGGCATGAAGGGCTGGAGAAGCCGCGCGGTGTTGAGGTCCAGCCGCCGCGAGGGTTCGTGGAGAGGCGCGCCGGCTCCTTACTTTGCCTGGTGCCTACAATTCCGCGGATGAGAGACCGCGGTGTTCAGCCTGCTGCTCCGCGGGCTCGCGCTTGGGTTTGCGGTTGCCGCGTCGCCCGGCCCGATCTTCTTTCTCTGCCTTAGGCGGACTCTTGTCCGCGGCCGTCTTTACGGCCTTGTTTCGGGCCTAGGGGTCGCCACCGCCGACGCGGTCTACGCGGCGATCGCGGCGTTTGGATTCGCGGTGGTGATCAGCGCGGTGTCCACGGGCCGGAGGCCCTTTGCGCTCGCGGGCGGAGCGGTGTTGATCGGCCTCGGGCTGCGCATCCTCTTCGACCGTTCTGCGGGGCCCGCCAAGCCTCCAGCCAGCTCGGGCACCGGTCTTGCCTGGGCTTACTTTTCAACGCTCGGGCTGACGATCACCAACCCCGCCACCATCATCTCGTTCGCGGCGCTGGCCGCGACGCTGAGCCTTGGCGGGGGCGGCCAGCCGGCCAGGCCGGCCGCCCTGGTCGCCGGCGTACTCATCGGTTCAGCGACGTGGTGGTGCGTGCTTGCGATCGGCGCGTCGCTTCTGCGCGCACGCTTGACGCCTGTGGTCATCCGCGCCATCAACACGTTCAGCGGCCTGGCGATCGCGGTGCTGGGAATGCTGGCGGTCTACTCTGCTTTTTCATGAATGTGAACAGTCGCTCGCGCACGTACAGCTGGGAGGATCCCATCGCCCTGCGCGACGCCGGAGCGGGCTTGAGCGGTCTCGACTACCTGAAGGCCGTTTTCGGACGAAAGCTGCCGCCACCTCCGATTGCGATGACCCTCGACTTCACGGGCGCGGAAGTCGAGGAAGGCCAAGCGGTCTTCGTCGGGCAACCGGCCGAGTTCCACTACAACCCGATCGGCGTCGTGCACGGTGGGTACGCGATGACCCTTCTCGATTCGGCGATGGGCTGCGCTGTCCATTCGACGCTCGCGGCCGGCGAGGGATACACCAGCCTTGAAACCAGCGTCAACTTCGTACGCCCGATCACGATTGAGACCGGCCGCGTGCGTTGCGAGGGCAAGGTGCTGCACCGCGGCACCAGGGTCGCCACCGCGGAAGGAAGATTGATTGCCGAAAGCACAGGTAAGCTCCTCGCCCACGGAACGACCACGTGCCTGGTCATGAAGCCATGACGAAAAGCCACCGCATTCGCACCGTCGACGTCTTTGCCGAGAAGTCGCTGGCCGGTAACCAGCTCGCCGTCGTGCTGGACGCTGCGGACATCTCGGGCGAGGCGATGCAGAGGATCGCCAAGGAGATGAACATCTCCGAGACCACGTTCGTGCTGCCGCCGGACGATCCGGCGCACGCCGCCCGGGTGCGCATGTTCACACCGGCGAGCGAGCTGCCGTTCGCCGGCCACCCCACCGTGGGCACCGCCTGGGTGCTCGCCAACGAGGGGTTGGTCCCCGGTGGCTCGCTCGAGTTCGTCCTTGAAGAGGGCGTTGGGCCGGTCAAGGTCCGCGGCGTCAAGGGGCCAGGCGGTCTCACCTTCTGGATGAGGCACCCCGAACTCACGTTTGGCGTTGTCGAGCGCCGGCGCGCGCAAGCCGCCGAGTCGATCGGACTCGGCGAATCCGATTTGTTGGAAGAAGTTCCAGTCCAGGTTGTGAGCACCGGCAATCCGTTTCTGTTTTTCGCGCTCCGCGACGGTCTCGCGGTCGACGAGGCGCTCGCTGACCCGGACCTGCTCAGCGACGTCGTGAAAGGGACGGGGGCCTTTGGGGCGTTCATCTTCGCGGTGGTCGGGCCCAACCACCTTTACAGCCGGATGTTCTCCCTCGACATACCGGAGGATCCCGCGACCGGTTCCGGAAGCGGTCCCCTTGGCGCGTTTGCGGTGAGATACGGGCTTGTGCTTCCTGCCCCGAAGGTCACGCTCGTGAGCGAGCAGGGGACCAAGATGGGCCGGCAGAGCATCATCCACATCGAGCTGACCTACCCCGACGGCGACGACCTGCCCTCTGCCATCGAGGTGGGCGGCGCGGTGCGGCCGGTCATCACCGGCACGCTCCTCGACTTCGATTAAGTGGTCGTCGACAGCTTCAAGTTCCTGCCCCGAAGCTTCCGCCCGCTGTACGAAGGGCGCGGACCGTTCCCTGGCGAAGTTGCGCCCGTGTGGGCGCCGTTCGGAAAACGCTTGGCCGAATCGCGCATCGCGCTGCTCACGTCGGCGGGCATTTATCTGAAGCGCTCGCAGCCATCGTTCGACCTCGCGCGCGAACAGGCGCATCCCGACTGGGGCGACCCGAGCTGGCGCGCCATTCCAGCGTCGACGCAGCCCGCCGACGTCGGCGTCGCGCACCTACATATAAATGACGAGGACCTGCTGGCCGATCCCGAGATCGCCCTGCCCAGCGGCCTCTTGAAGCAGTTTGCGGACGAAGGCGTGGTCGGCGGCGCGGTGAGCGAGCACGCCTCGGTGATGGGCTACCAGGATCGATCCCTTGGCGACTGGCGCAGCACGACGGCGCCCCAGCTGGTGGCCCATCTGCAGGGCCAGGGCGCCGACGGACTCATCCTCGCGCCGGTTTGACCGGACTGCTGCGCGAACGTGCCCGTGCTGGCGCGGTGGATCGAATCGGCCGGAATCCCAACTGTGATCGTGACCATGATGCCGTCGGTGGCTGAGGAGCGGCGCGCACCGCGCATCGTCGGTGTCGAGTTTCCGTTCGGCCACCCCTTTGGCATGATTCACGACCGGGCCATGCAGCGCCCCGTCCTCGAGCTGGCGCTGCGCGTCCTGGCCGGCGCTGCTGCTTTCGGGACCCGGGTCGACCTGGACGTCGAGTGGCCCGTCCCGCTCCGAGACGCGTACCGCTCATGGCAGCCGAAAGAAGCGAGCCCCGTCGTGAAGAAGCTGCTGGAGGCCCGGCAGCAGGAGGGGTCTCGGTAATTGCCGGGCGCCCGCGGCGCGTATCAAGCGGTCAGGCGCGAAGACCCGGCTCGCAGCGCTCGTCAGCCCAGGCATTGTTGCCTACCAGCAGCTTGCGCATGAGCCGGCGCAGGGTGAGCACCTCGGGCTCTGACAGGTGGGCCGAGAATGCAGCGGCCAGGGCACCTTGGAACGCCCGGTCTGCCGCGGCAAGCCTTGTGCGTCCGCGCTCGGTCAACTTCACCTGGACGACACGGCGGTTGTCCCGCGGGGTCTCGCGCGCGATCAAGCGCTCGGCCTCGAGGCGGTCGACGATCCTCGTGGTTCCGCTGGGACTGCCGAGAAGCTGCTCCGCGATCTCGTTCATCCGCATGGGATGACCATCCGCCAGCTGGAGCCGCCAGAGGAGCTCGAACTCGGCCCACGACAGTTCCGAATCGGCTCGCAGCTTTTCCTCGAGCACGCCCTGGACCACCCGGCAGGCCTGCTGGAGATTCATCCACGACGCGACCTCGGTGGCGGCCGCTGGAACTTTGACCTTCATCCCATCACCGTACGCGCGATCGCTTGACGGCGCAACCTTCGCATGGACTATAGTTGCGTAGGCAACTATTGTAAGAGGAATGATAATGCCAGCCAATTCCACGGACTTCGCCGCCCCTGCATCCCAAGCTGAGGTCGACTCGCTCGCGGCCAACCTGCGTGAACGCAACTTTGAGGTCGTGATCGTCGATTCAGCCGCGGAGGTCAAAGACGTCGTGATGTCGCGTATCCCCGACGGCGCCCAGGTCCACTCCGGGAAGTCGAAGACCCTCGAGGACACCGGCGTCTTCAAGGAGCTGATGGAATCGGATCGCTACGACTTCATCCGGCGCCGCACGATGAAGATGGACCGAGCGACCCAGGGGGATGAGATCCGCAGGCTCAGCGCCGCGCCGGATGTGATGTTGGGCAGCGTCCAGGCGGTAACCGAGGCGGGGCAGCTGGTCGTCACCTCGGCCAGCGGCAGCCAGATCGGCCCGTACGCGTCAGGTGCGGGCAAGCTCATCCTCGTTGTCGGCAGCCAGAAGATCGTGCCCGACCTGGACGCCGCCTTCCGCCGCATCGAAGAGCACGTCTTTCCATGGGAGGACGCGCGCCTTCGCGAGCAATTGGGAATCGGCACTGCGATCACGCGCACACTGATCATCGAGCGGGACTTCAGGCCGGGACGGACGACGATAATCCTGGTCCGAGAGCCGAGCGGAATCTAGCTGGGGTGCTTCTCCGGCTCGAGCTTGATCGACACCGAGTTGATGCAGTAACGGAGGCCGGTCGGCTCGGGCCCGTCGTCGAAGACGTGGCCGAGGTGGCCGCCGCAGTTCGCGCAAGTAACCTCGGTGCGGGTCATGAAGAGGCTTCGATCGACGTGCTCCTCGATCGGCGCTTCGTCGGCGGGGGCGTAAAAGCTGGGCCAGCCGCAATGCGCGTCGAACTTGGTCTCCGACTCGAACAGCTTGGCGCCGCAACCCGCGCATAGGTAGGCGCCGGGAGTGTTGGTGTCCCAGTACTCCCCGGTGAAGGGTCGCTCGGTGCCCTTTTCGCGAAGGACGTGAAACTGTTGAGGTGTCAGGTCCCGCTTCCAGTCCGCCTCGGATTTCTTGGTCACATCAGTCTTTGCCATCGCCTCTACTTTGCCACGATCTGGAAAGTCGCAAACTTACGGGGTGCCCACCAAGCACGTGGTGACGCGCCTCAAGCGTGAGCTGGTCATCTGGCTCGCGACCGCCGGTCGCGACGGGCACCCGCACGTGGTGCCGGTTTGGTTCTGGTGGGACGGCGAATCCGTCCTCATCTACGCGGTGCCGGGCCAGAAGGTGCGCGACATCCAGGCCAACCCCAACGTCGCCCTGCACCTCAACACCGATGCGGTCGGAGAAGACGTGGTCCGCATCGACGGGACGGCGAAGCTCGACACCAGGCAGCCGCCCGCCTACAAGATGCCGGGTTTCGTGCGCAAGTACCGCGAGCAGATCAAGGGCTTCGACTGGACGCCGAAGGTCTTCTCCGAGAAGTACCACCACGCCATTCGCGTCAAGCCAACGCGCTTTCACTAGGGGGACTCACATGCATCCTTTGCGTTTTGGCCTCAAGAACTCCGGCCAGGACACGACGATCACGGACCTGCGAGCCGTATGGCGAATCGCGGACGAATCGGGCTTTGACCATGTGTGGGACTTCGACCATCTCGCGTCGATCGGCGGCGACGGCCCGGACCGCCCGATCTACGAAGGCTGGACGCTCCAAGCCGCGATGGCCGAAGCGACCAAGCGGGTGCGGATCGGCTGTCTCGTGACGGGCAACACCTATCGAAACCCGGCCTTGCTCGCCAAGGAGGCGATGACCGTAGATCATCTTTCCGGTGGGCGCCTCGAGTTTGGTATCGGCGCCGCGTGGGCCGAGATCGAGCACGAGATGTACGGGTTCGAAGGCCTCGACCACCGCGTCGGCCGCCTGAGCGAGTCGCTGCAGATCATCAAGTCGCTGTTCACCGAAGAGCGCACCACATTCGATGGGCGCTACTACCACTTCAAAGACGCGATCGCCAACCCGAAACCCATCCAGAAGCCGCACCCGCCGTTCTGGATCGGAGCCTCGGGCGCCACGACCCTGCGGCTGGTCGCGCGCTACGGTGACGTATGGAACATCTCTGGTGGCGACCCCGAGCGGGTGAAGGAGCTCACCGCGCTGTTCGAAGACGCGTGCGGGAGCGTCGGGCGCGATGTCTCTGAGGTCCGGCGGTCGCTCCAGTTTGGCTGGGACGGGGAGGACCGGAACCAGCTGCTGGAGCTTTCCGCTCAATACCTCGAACTGGGCGTGACCGAGCAGGTGATCTACCTGCGTGGCGAACGCCCGCTGGCCCTGGCGGAGAAGATCGCCGAGCTGCTGCCCGACCTGCGCAAGCCCGGGCGCGCGACAATGGCAAAAGACTCAGTCAACTCGTAAAAGGAGGCAGTCATGGCCGACAGCGTCTACCGGGTGACCGAGCTGGTGGGGACCAGCAGCCAGTCCTGGGAGCAGGCCGCGAAGGGTGCCATCGAGACCGCATCCAAGACGCTGCGCGACCTGCGTGTCGCCGAGGTGGTGAGGCAAGACCTGACCATCGAGGACGGGAAGATCACGAGCTACCGAGTCCGGCTGAACGTCTCCTTCAAGTACGAAGGCGCGGCGAGCAAGGCCAAGACCCGGAAGTAGCTCTCTTAGGGAGCTGTCGCTGCCTGGACCTGGCAGCCGGCCGCCTTCATCTCTTCGATGGCTTGCAGCCCGGTGGCCTCGTTGACGGCCGCGCACAGGTTGACCAGGACGCGGACCTGGAAGGCGTTCTTGCGCGCGTCGAGGGCGGTCAACCTGACCCCATAGTCGGTCGCGATGCCACAGACGTCGATGTGGTCGATGCGCTCCTCTTTCAACACGTCGAGGAGGGCATGGCCGCGGGTGTCGAGCGCCTCGAACGCCGAGTAGGCGCCGTTGTGCCGCCCCTTGCTGACGACGCACTGGATCAGCTTTTCCCGGACAAGGTTGGCGATCGGGGGCACAAAAGCAGCGCCCGGCGTACCGATGACGCAGTGGGGCGGCCACGTGGTCAGGAAGTCCGGCGTGCTGGAGAAGTGGTCGGACGGATCCTCGTGATAGTCGCGCGTAGCCACGACGAACTGGTACTCCGTCTTGAAGTGGCGGATGTGACGGGCGATCATCGCGGCCACCGCCATGCCGTTGGGAACAGGGAGACTGCCGCCCTGGACGAAGTCGGCCTGGAGGTCAATCGCCAGCAAAGCGTTTCTCATCCGTCCGCTAGCCTCCTTAGACTGGCCTCATGGCACCCGTGATAGTAGCGGTCGCGGGCCGACGATTCGCCCAGTGACCGCGCGTAAAGTCGCCCCATTCGGGGCCTGGGCTTCTCCAGTGACGGTCGACCTCCTCCTCAAAGACACCGTTCACTTGCGCAACCAGATGCTCCGCTGGGACGGCGACGACCTGTACTGGTCCGAGCTGAGACCTGATGAGGGAGGTCGCATCGTCGTCTGCCGGCGCGACGCGCATGGAGCGATCGCCGACGTCACGCCACCGGGGTTCAACGCGCGCACTCGCGTGCACGAATATGGAGGTGGCCACTTCGCCGTCAGCGACGGCACCGTTTGGTTCGCCAACTTCAAAGACCAGCGCCTGTACCGGCAGGACGGCGGTGGCGAGCCCCGCCCGATCACCCCAGCTACAGATGTCCGCCACGCGGACATGGCCATCGACACGGGCCGCGGTCGCCTTATTGCCGTGCGCGAGGACCACACCACCGGCGCCCCGGAGGCAGTCAACACGCTGGTGTCGCTCGACGCGGATGGTGAGCGGGACGCGATCACGATGGCCTCGGGCAATGATTTCTACTCGTCTCCGAAGCTCAGCCCGGACGGAAACCGATTGGCCTGGACGACGTGGAACCACCCCAACATGCCCTGGGACGGCTGCGAGCTCTGGGTGGGCGAGCTGGACCGTGACGGGCATGTGACGTCCTCACACAGGATCGCGGGAAGCGAAAACGAATCGGTGCTTCAGCCGGAATGGTCACCGCGAGGCGAGCTGTATTTCATATCGGACCGCAGCGGTTGGTGGAATCTCTACCGCTCGGGGGGTGAGGGCGATGAGCCGCTGTGCTCGAGGTCCGCTGAGTTCGGGGCTCCGCAGTGGAGCTTCGGGATGCGCTTCTACGCCTTCACCGGTCCAGACGAGATCGTCTGTCTCTACTCGGAGCCAGGCGGCACCAGGCTGGGCCGCCTAGACCTGAGGACGGGGGCGATGCAGCATGTCGAGCTCCTGTACACGAGCCTCAATAGCGTGCAGTCAGCCGGCCGCAAGGCGGCGTTCTTTGCGGGGTCCGCAACGCTGGCCGAGCGCGTTCTGACGGTCGAGCTAGACACGGGCGCGCAGGAGGTCGTCAAGATATCCAACTCCGCGCACATCGACGCCGGCAACCTGAGCATTCCAAAGGCCATCGAGTTCCCGACCGAGGGCGGATTGACGGCGCACGCCGACTACTACCCGCCGCGAAACCAGGACTTCGAACCGCCGCCCGGCACTAAACCGCCGCTCGTCGTGCACTGCCACGGTGGGCCGACCGGGTCCGCGGGACCGACCTATCCGTTCCAATACCAGTATTGGACCAGTCGTGGAATCGCGGTCGTCGACGTCAACTACGGTGGATCGGCCGGCTACGGCCGCGCCTATCGGACCCGCCTCAACGGGAACTGGGGCGTGGTCGATATCGACGACTGCATCAACTCCGCGCGCTATCTCGTCGAGCAAGGGCTCGTCGACGCTGACCGCATATCGATCACCGGAGGATCAGCCGGCGGGTACACCGTGCTGCTCTCATTGACCAAGCGCGACTTTTACAACACCGGCGCCAGCCATTTTGGAATCGGTGATCTCGTGAGCTTCATCAAGGAGACCCACAAGTTCGAGTCTCGTTATATCGACACCCTCGTCGGGCCCTATCCAGCGCGAGCCGACCTCTACCGCGACCGCTCGGCGGTCAACTTCTCGGACAACTTGAAAGTGCCCGTGATCCTTTTCCAGGGGCTCGAGGACAAGATCGTGCCGCCAAGTCAAGCCGAGGAGTTCGTCGCCGTCTGCCAGAAGAAGAAGCTGCCGTACGCCTACGTTGCGTTCGAAGGCGAGCAGCACGGGTTCCGCCAGGAAAAGAACATTCGGCGCGCGCTCGAGGGAGAGATGTACTTCCTGTCGCGGATCTTCGGTTTTGAGGTCGCCGGCGAGATCGAGCCGGTCAAGATCGAGAACTTCTAGACACTCCAAGACCTATCGTTTTCGCTCGGTAAGTCGGCGTGGCGGAATGGCAGACGCGCCAGCCTTAGGAGCTGGTGCCCGAAAGGGCGTGGAGGTTCAAATCCTCTCGCCGACACCTGGGTTCCTCCCACGTGGGGGACTCCGTTCTGCCCGCAGGGCACAGCGGCGAGGGGCGCTCCAACTCCACATTTGGACCCAACGGACACTTGTTCGTGCGTATTTCCAGCGCCGTGGCCTAAAGTTCAAGTTTCGTGGGACAGGAAGACCCGCCAGACGGGAGCGCGAATGGCGCACCACCGCACAAGAACGGATCCAAACCCAAGGCTTCCAGCAACGGTCATCACAACGTGGGCGGCTACCGCGTGCTGCGCGAAATCGAGACCGACAGCCTGGGCGCGGTTTACGAGGCTGAGCACCCAAGGCTGCAGCGCCGCGTGGCGGTGCGGACCATCGGTGCGAATGTCGCACGCGATGTCAGCTTTTCGCGCCGCTTTCTTCTCGAGCTCCGCTCTTACGTCGCGCTCGAGCACGAAGCGATCCCGCGTCTCTACGAGCTCGCCTACGAAGGAGAGTCTCCCTACCTGGTCACGGAGATGGTCGCAGGAAAGACGCTCGACGACGTCTTCGAAGTAGGTGAACGATATGAGCCTCTCGGCGTGATCGAGCTGCTGCGACCGATTGCAAGCGCGCTGGACTATGCGCACTCGCGAGCGGCGGTTCATCGCGACGTCAAGCCCGCGAACATCCTGCTGGCCGACGACGGCCGCACGCTGCTGACCGGTTTCGGCCTCGGCACCGTCGCGTCCTTCAACACCGGGCCCAGCGCCGGCGGCCCCGTGGCCCCCGACTACGTCGCGCCGGAGCGGCTCGTCGGCCGCGAGGTGGACGGCCGCGCGGACGTGTACTCGCTGGCCGCGGTCGTGTTCGAGGCGGTCACCGGTCGGCGCCCGTTTTCCTCCAAGAGCTGGATCGAAACACTGAGCCGGCGCCTCTACGAGCAGCCGCCCAGCGTGCGCGACATCGTGCCGGAGCTGCCGGCCTCCTTCGCCTCCGTGCTCCAGCAAGCGATGGACCGCGACCCCAACCGCCGTCCCGCCACGGCGGGTGAATTGCTCGATCGCCTGCAGGCGGCGCTGACGACGCCTGGGAGCAACCCGGACAGCCTGCACTGGCTGCAGCCGGTGATGCACCGGGGAAGCATCGGCCTGAGCGCCGTGCTGGTGCTGGTGGTCGGGGCGGCCGAAACGGCCTGGCTGCTCGAGGGGTCAGGCCTGACTTTGGTGATGCACCTCGCGCAACGCCTCTTCGGCGCTCGCTAGAGCTTTCTCGCTACGAAGTTCGGCCGTCCATCATGAGCACGCTGTCGCATGCGAAGAGTCGGTCGACGAGGAACCCCACGTTGAGGTTGGTCGGGTCCTGGCCGATCGCCGACCCGATCTGCTGCACGATCTGCTGAGCCGGCACGTTCACCCCGAAGACGGTCGCGCCGACCGCCATGATCTCGACCACTCCACTGTGCGACACCAGGAGTACTGAACCCGTCCAGCCCACCCCGTTGTAGGTGCCCTTTCCGGTCACGATCGCGCCGGCCGGCGAGTTGGGGGAGATGCTCACGGTCAGGTTGGAGAGGCCCGAGATCTGCACGGCCGCCGCAAGGTCCTTGTCCGTGTAGCCGCGACGTACAGCGCCGAGCTGGTCGATGTCGGAGCTGACGCAAGCTTCCACCGCGGCCACGGCGAGGAATGGCTCCTCGCCGACTGAGCCCAGCCCGCTGACCCCGACCACGAACACCTTGTAGATGCCCGCTGGAGCGTTGACGACCGAGACGACGATGGGAGAGTGTCCGTTGCCCGTGTACATCTGGCCATCCGGCGCCTGCACCTTCAGCTGCATCGCGCTCCCTGGGTAACCCAGCGAGGCCTTGACCAGGCTGCCGCCCGCGTAGCTGTACAGGTACTGCTGCTGCTCGCCGTTGTGGATTGGGGCGCCGATGTAGTCCTGCTCCGTGCCGGGAGTCGTGCCGGCGTCGACTGCGGCGGATGCGTCGAGCGCCGATCCGAACGGATCAGCCGGGTCCGGCAGGATAGGTCCCGCGGGCCCGATGTTGCCCTGCGGGTCGGCAGTCGCCTGCTGCCCGGCCACGAGATGGACGTGGTTCTTGCCGTCGAAGTCCAGCTGCCCGTCGAACAGCTTCACGAGCATCGTGCCGTCGGCCGTTATGTAGACCTCGAATTTCGTCCCGCGCACGGAGGCGACGGCGGCTTGCCCCGCCACCTGAAACGTCGCGCCCGAGACGAGGTGCTGGACGCTCGTGAGAGTGCGCCCGATCTTCTCGGTCAGCTTGGCGTCGTGAAGCGTGCCGGTCTTGCTGAAATGGGCGGCGTCCAGGGTGACTTGCGTATCGCTCGCAAGTCGCGTGAGGGAGCCGTCGGGGAGCTGGATCGAGGCCCGGCCTTTCGTGTCTGTGCTCACCGAGTCACCAGCCTGGATTTGCGCTCCGGACGTGGCCGCGGCGAACGAGCCGCCGTGGCGCGCGACCGATGCCGTGGGCTGATAGACGGTGAGCGTCGCAGAGACGTTCACCGCCGCCTGGGCGGAGCTGTTGAGCCAGAAGATGCCTGCGCCTACGACGAGGATCACGAGCACCAGCATGATGAGCACCCGCCGCCCGCCCCTGCGGCGAGGTGGTGTTCGGGCGGCTACTGCTGACATGTTGCCCGGGAAAGATAGCTCACAGCCCGTTCAACGGAGACGCTTAGGCGCCATTGCTGAGCGACCTAGGTCGAGCGGTGGCCCTCGATCACCATCATGTCGTCCCCCCCGGGCCCGTTGCAGGAGTACACCCGGTCGACGATGAAGCCTGTCGGCATCGAGGTGATCGAGTTGGCCCCGAGCGAGCTCAGCCTCGACACCACCTGGGTGGTCACGTTGATGCTATGCACGGTCACCTGGGTGATGACGGCTCCCAGGTTCGGCGTGGCGGCATAGAAGTCGATCGTCCACAAGATCGGGAGGCCGCCGAGGTTCGAGTAATAGAAGATGCGCGCCGAGTTGGCGGACGTGCCCTGCACCTGGAGCGAGATGTTCGTCGAGCCCGCCTGCGAGAGCGCGTGCGCAATCTGCGAGTTGCTGAGGGTCTGACGCACGACCGCGCCCGTGTCGACATTGCCGGCGGCGCAAGCGGCGTCGGTCGCGAATGACAGCGAGTAGGCCTCTCCCGTCGCGGGAACGTTGAGGGCGGTCACGACCGCCTTGTAAACCCCGGGCGGCCCATTGGCGATCTTGATGACCAGGGGCGGAGCGCCCTGCTTCGGATGAACACCACCGGCGGGATCGGTCACAGTCACCTTCATCAAGCTCCCCGGGTAGCAGAAAGCAAGCGTCAGGTTTCCGCCCGGTGAGTTGTAGTCGCTCTCGGCGGTCTGCCCGTTGGTCAGGCTCTCACCTCCGGACGACTGGACCGTGCCCGAGTTGTTGCCGCTAGCCGCGGTCTTTGAGCACTGCGAGGTGAGAGGGTATGGGTCCTGCGGGTCAGGCTGGATCGCGCGCTGGTTGGAGAGCCGGCCGTTCGCGTCCGCATCGATCTGCTGGCCGGCCGTGAGCTTGACGGTGGTCGTACCCGTGACGGTGACCGTGCCGTCGAAGACCTTGATCAGGTTCGTGTTGTTGCTGCGGACGAGGACCTCGAACTGGGTGCCGCGGACCTGCGCGCTCACCGAGTGTCCCGCCACCTGGAAGCTCGCTCCTCCTGCCAGGTGCTCGACCGAGCTGAATGTCCGCCCGATCCGCTGAGCCACGCTGGCCGATTGCAGGTTGCCGTTTTTCTGGAGTTGGGCCGACGTGAGAGTCACCTGGGTGTCGGGAGACATGCGGACGTACGAGCCGTCGGGAAATTGGATCGCCGCGTGGCCGCCGCCTCCGGTGTGCACCGTGTCGTTGGGGTTGAGCGCCTCGCCCGCAATGCCGGGATTTCCGTTGACGTCCACCGGCTGGTTGATCACGACGAGGGCGGCAGGTGCGGCGACGGCCGCCTGAGCCTGGACAACGAAAAAGTAGTAGCCACTTCCGCCCACGAGCAGCAGCGCAACGACGACCACGAGCAGACAGCCGCCGCACCCGCACCCGCAGCCGCGGCCGAAGCAACCTCCCTTCCGGGGGGTCGTCGGAGGAGTCCCTTGCTGCGGTACCACCGGCGCGGGCGGCGGCTGGATGGCCATTCGCCGGGGAAGATTAACCGGTGGTACGCCGAATCTGGCTCGTTCGGCTCAGGTCGTGGAGAAGTCGACGACCAGACGATCCGGGTCGGTCAGCGTGAAAACCCGCATGCACGCCGGCTTGCCAAGTCCGAGTCCCCATGAAAGGTGGCCCTCGAAGTCCTGGGTCTGACGCGCCTCTTTGAGCACGAGGTATTGGTCGTTGGTGAGGTCGGTTGATCCGGTGTACGTGTTGGCGCCCGTCGCGGTTTGAACGTTGACGAGGACGCCGGACGTGCCGCTCAAGGTGATGGTCTGGCCGGAGGCGCCGCTGGTGAAAGTCGGCGTTGCCTGGCGCTTGACCGTGTAACTCGGCACCGGGGAGTCGAACTGGAGCACGAAGCGGTCGTAACCGGGCTGCTCGGCGACCCGCGCTGTAACCGCATTCGCCACGCCCGTCTTGCCGCCACTCACGTCCGCGCAGGCGAAAGCCGGCAGGTTGGTGCCCGGGGGCGTCGGCGGCGAGACGGGAGGCGGCGCGATCCGGGGCGCGGACGCGACATACGACGGCGAGTCCGATGGGCTCACGGTGGCGGTAGGGGCTAGGGTGGGTCCGCAGGCCGCGACGAGCAGGCTCAGGCACAGGATGCGGGCGGCTCGCATGAGCCAATTAGTATGGTCGAGGCTCCTCAACAGAGCGCCGAGGTGGCGGAACTGGCAGACGCGTCGGTCTCAAAAACCGATGTCCGCAAGGACGTGCGGGTTCGACTCCCGCTCTCGGCACCACACTGCGATGTCCCTCATAGGCGGTTATCAGTGTCGCCGATTCCCCAGCTCCGGCCTGCCATCGCGTGAGTGTTATGGATTCTGTTACGCCCGTGAACCCACGCTGCCTTCCAGGTTGCTCTTAGGGTGGCTCGCTTGATTGCAGAGGTCTCACGCCCAAGCGGTGAGACTGCAGAAAACGTACAGCGCGATTACGCGGTTCTCAAGCGTCGCATCAACGACGCTGGCCTCATGGCCAAGCGCCCGGTCTTCTACGCATTCAGTATCACCACAAACCTGGCGCTGTTCTTCGGCTGCCTCGCCATCTTGTTTCTGGTCAAGCAGGTGTGGGCCCAAGCGCTGACTGCAGTTTTTCTCGGCCTCATCTCGGGACAGCTCGGATTTCAGCTTCACGATTCAGGCCACCGCCAGATGTTCGCCGCGAATTGGAAGAACGCGCTCGTCGGCCTTGTCACCGCGGACGCGCTCCTCGGCATGAGCTACGGCTGGTGGGTGCAGAAGCACAATCGCCACCACGGCAACCCCAACGACGTCGACCTCGACCCTGACATCGACGTCGGCGCCATCGTTTATACGCACGACCAGGCGATGGCGCGCCGAGGTCGGCTTGGCCGGCTGCTGGCGATGTACCAGGTTTACTTTTTCTTTCCGCTGACGACGTTCCTCGCCTGGAGCATGCACGTCGTTGGCGCCACCTATCTCATCAAAGAGGACTCTCGATACCGGCGCCTGGAGTTCGCCATGCTCGCGGCGCACGCGGTCATATATCTCGGCGCGATGGTGTTCTTCCTCGGTCCGTGGTCCGCGCTGATGGTCGTGATCATTCACAAGGCGGTTGGCGGCGCGTATCTCGCGTCGGTGTTTGCGCCGAACCATAAGGGCATGCCACAGACCGACAGCTCAAGCCGGCTCGACTTCGTGCGCACACAGGTGCTGACCGCCCGCAACATTTACGGCCACCCACTAACTGACTTCTGGTACGGCGCGCTCAACTACCAGATCGAGCATCACCTGTTTCCAGGCATGCCTCGAATCAACGTGAAGAGGGCGCAACCGATCGTCAAACAGTTCTGCGCCGAGCGCGGCATCGCATATCACGAGACCTCATTCCTGCAGTCGTACCGCGAGCTCCTAGGATTCCTTAACGAAGTGGGCGAACCCCTGAGGGCCGCGAAGGCCAGCTAAAAGTCCTCCACGCTTGCCGTGGCGGCGTCCCGCAGAGACCGAGGGGACGTCGCAGCTGGCGCGGTGTTACCAGGAGCCGCCGCCGCCGCCACCACCGCCCCCGCCTGAGAATCCGCCGCTGAATCCGCTCGAGCTGCCCGAGCTTGGCGGCACGTAGGTGATCGCGCTCGAGATGTTGGCGTTCATCGACTCGAGGTTGCTCGCGAGCAGCGCAGCTTGGAAAGGTGTGTTGCCGACATACCACCCGCTGTTGGCCGCGGCCACATCGATACCCTCGAACGCCTTCGCCCACTGATTCACGCAGCCGAAGACGATCGCGTACGGAAGGAGCTGCGTAAAGATCTGAGCCTTCTCGGCGAACTGCTGCCGGTACTTCTCTGCCGTGGTCATGTAGAGCCGGAACCCAAGCGTGTGCTGCATCAGTTCTCGGCCCGCGGCTGTGCGCTGGGGCATGAAGGGGAACGTGGCGGCCAGCGCGATGCCGGTAATGACAACCGCAAGGCCGACCAGGCCCCAACCAAAAGCCAGCCCCAAGTCGACGGTCGCGGCAAAGCCAACCAGCGCCAGTGCGAAGCCCAAGCAACCCCACGCGGCCCGGGCCTGGGTCGGGCTGCTCGTGAACAATCGCCGCGAGACCGAGTCAACGTAAATCTGGCCTTCGGCCATCTTCAAAGTGGGCGCGAAAGTGCCTTTGAGGTCAGAGAGCTTGACCGTGTCGCGGCCAGAGAAAAGGCCGTATAGCAGGGTTCGCTCGTAAGGCAGCAGCGTCTCCGTCGGGGCTGTCTTTGAGGTGAGGGTCCAATCTGACTTCCCTGGCCCTTCTGCGATCGTGAGATATCCCTGGACCGCGAGGTCGACGATGGTCGCGGTGACGTCTTTGGTGTCAGCGCTCTCATCGAGGATCAGCCCGAGCTGAGCCGGCCGCATGTTTTGGGGCGCCCCGAACTCGACTACCAGCGTGTCGTGCGCAAACAGTGGCTGCGTCCGCTGACCTGCGGCCGGCTCCGAGGTCGTGCCCGACGGAGGGTCCGAGAGATAGTGCTGTGCTAGATATGCCCGATCGCGGCCGTGGACCCACCAGTTAAAGGCAACCAGGCCAAGGCCGAGCAGCGTCAGCAGCACAAAGAGCCCGACGGTTAAGGGCGTCACGTCGAACGCGTCCTGCGGAAACTGGCGCAGCCGTGGCTCGAGCAGGGGAGGCGGCACTGTCACCGCTCCCAGACTCAGGGCGACCGCCGCTGACATCTCCTCACCCGAGAAAAGCGGCCGGGTCGACGAAAAGTCGGCGTGGTCGGCGGCGTCGGTATGGGTGCACCCTTCGGTCGAACCTGGCGGACCCTGGTAGCAAGCCGACTTCTGGAGCGAGCCCGCTGGCAGGTGAATGGTGGCCGAGACTAGGCTCTTGGGCACCGGCCACAAGGCTCCGTCCACGTTCCAGAACAGCTCGTCGTGATCCGAGAACGAGTTCAAAGCCCCAGTGACTATGTACGTGATGACGTAGCGCTGCTTCCCTGAGACCAACTGGTTGGGGTCGCCGATCTTGATCACCTCGTTGTCGCTGTCCACTGAATCGGCGTACAGCAGCGGGTTCGTGCCATCCGTTACCGATCGCACGTCGATGACGTAAAAGCGATCCTGCGTGTCGCTGTAGCGGTAGCGGAGGGGGATGGTGCGGAAGATGCCGTGCTGCTGCAACGAGCCGAAGTCCACCTGGATGTCCTCGGTGATGCTCAGGCTCGAGTTCGGGGCGATGACGATGTCCGAGTGGAATGACGTGATCACCCAGCCCTCGTCGGACCGGCCGGCAGCGGACAACCCGACCAGCAGCCAGGCGGCTCCGAGAGCGACAAGGATTAGCCGGGCTACGGTTTTGGGAACACTCATACCGGAGCGGATGTTACTTCGGGTGTCAGAGCTTCCGGCCCAGAGTGAATGGGCGCGTGGCCGGCCCGTATTCGTATAGTCCTGCTGCGGGCACCGTGTCCGCACACTCCACCCGTCTGATCAGTACTGCCCTATGACACCGACAAATCTCCGGCGCGACATCCGCAATGTGGCGATCATCGCTCACGTCGACCACGGGAAGACGACGCTGGTCGACGCCCTTCTGAAGCAGAGCCACACGTTCCGGGACAACCAGGATGTCGGCACGCTGATCATGGATTCCAACGACCTCGAGCGAGAGAAGGGCATCACGATCCTCGCCAAGAACACCTCGGTCCGCCACGGCGAGGTGACCATCAACATCATCGACACACCGGGACACGCCGACTTCGGTGGCGAGGTGGAACGCGTGCTCAACATGGCCGATGGTTGCCTGCTGCTGATCGATGCCGCCGAGGGCCCGATGCCGCAGACACGCTTTGTCCTGCGCAAAGCTTTCGAGGTGGGGCTTCGGATCATCGTCGTGATCAACAAGGTCGATCGTAAGAACGCCGACCCCAAGGCGGCCCTGAACAAGGTCCACGACCTGTTCCTGGAGCTGGCCGAGGATGCCGACCAGCTCGAGGCGCCGGTGATTTACGCGGTGGCGAAAGAGGGCCGAGCCGGCCTCAAGGCTGACGCCCTCACTGCTGACCTCGAGCCCCTGTTCAAGACGATCATCGAGTTCATCCCAGCACCGGTCATCGAGCCCGGCGGCTTCCAGATGCTGGTCGCCAACCGCGCCTACGACGACTACACCGGCCCGATGGCCATCGGGCGCATCTCGAGAGGCAGCATCGCTCCTGGCGACACCGTGGCGGTGCTCACTGCCGCCGGCGAGCCCAGACGCGCCAAGGTCGTGCAGGTGCTCGTTTACCGTGGGCTCGACAGGATCTCAGTGGCGACAGCGAGCGCCGGCGACATAGTCGTGCTCACGGGACTTGACGCAGTCGCGATTGGCGACACGCTTGCGGATCCGGAATCACCGGACCCGCTGCCGCGAATCGAGATCGACGAGCCAACGGTCAGGATGACGTTCGGCGTCAACACCTCGCCTTTTACCGGCCGTGAGGGGAAGTTCTCGACCACCCGGCAGTTGCGTGCGCGGCTCTACAAGGAGCTGGATGTCAACCTCGGGCTGCATGTCGAGGACACCGAGGCGGCCGAGCGCTTTCTCGTCAGCGGCCGCGGAGAACTGCACCTCGCTGTGCTCATCGAGACCATGCGCCGCGAGGGATACGAGTTCGAGGTGTCCCGCCCGGAGGCGATCGTGAAGACGATCAACGGCCAGAGAATGGAACCCCTCGAGCGCCTGACCGTGGACGTCCGCGAGGAAAACCTGGGCGCGGTCACCGAGGCGCTTGGCAAGAGGCGCGGCGAGATGATCGAGATCAGCTACGACTCCAAGGGCGGGGTTCGGCTCGAGTACACCATCCCCACGCGCGGTTTGATCGGATTCCGCAACAGCTTTCTGACGCTGACCGCGGGCACCGGTTTGATGGGCTCGATCGGCATCGGGTACAGGCCCTGGGCCGGCGACTTCCGCGAGCAGCGCAACGGAGCGCTCACGGCGTCTTCGGCGGGCACGACTCTTGCCTTTGGTCTGGCCGGCGCTCAGGAGCGTGGCACCACCTTCATCGAGGCTGGGGAGGAGGTTTACGAGGGCATGATCGTCGGCATCCAAAAGCGTCCCGGAGACATCCGCGTCAAC
>DATMKM010000017.1:0-6486 GCA_035571315.1 Candidatus Acidiferrum sp. | reverse complement strand
GCGCCGACCCACGATAGAGAAAACCGCCGCCCGCCCGAGGGGCGAGCGGCGGTGGTTGGAGCCTGGCTATCGCGCAGAGCGGTGTTCAGGTTCGGACTCTATTGAATTCCGGGAGCCGTCAAGAAACGGCCTGCGACCAGTTGGCCACGACGTATGCGCTCGCTTTGCTGGTCTGGTCACCGGTCGGGACCAGTGGCGTCCCAGGCACCTGCGGCAGCGCCGCCGCCGCCGCGGCGTCGATGGTGCCCGCGGTGGTCATCGCCGCCATGCGGACGGGTCGCGCTCCGCCTTTCAGCCAGAGGTTCTGGCCCTCGTCGGAGTAGAGGTACTCCTCCCACAGCCGAGCGGCGGCGGGGTGTGGAGCCTGGTTGTTGATCGCCTGGCTGTAGTAGCCGCCGATGATCGCGTTCGAAGGAACAAAGATCTTCCAAGTCGAGACGTCCTTGCCGTGTGAGGTCGAGAGGTAGTCCCATTCGAACAGAACGGGTGTCTGGCCCGCCTTCACGGTGGCCGCTGTGCCGACCACGGGCACGTAGTTGCCCGCCTGCTTCAGCTGGTGGAAGAAATTAACTCCCGCGCTGACGTCGTCGAGGGAGCCTCCGTTGGCCACGGCCGCCATGATCACGCCGTTCAGTCCCTGGTTCGACTTGGTCGGGTCACCTGCCAGCGCGACCTTGCCCTTGAATCCGGAGCCGAGCAGGTCCGCCACCGACGTGATCGTTCCGCCAGGCACCTTGCTCGAGTCGTAGCCGATGCCCATGTAGCCGCCGTAATCGTTGAACCACAGGCCGGTCGGTTCCTTGGCGCCGGCCGGGATGTCGTTCCAGGTCGCCACCTTGTAAGGCGCGAACTTAGCCGTGTTGGCGAGTGCCACCGCCTGGCCGACGTCGACCACGTCGGGGGCGTTCGGGGTGCCGTCGAAAGCGTCGACTTCCTGCTGACTGCTGCCGTTCGGGTTGGCAGAGTTCACCTGGATTCCGTACTTGGCGGTGAAGCCGGAGATGACCGCACCGTAGTTAGCCCAGTCGGGCGGCAGCGCGATCACGTTGAGCGTGCCCTCGGCCTTGGCGGCGGCCACGAGTCCGCTCATGCCGCCGCAGTCGGTGGCGGACGTCGCGGTTTTGGCGTTGCAGCTCGCGGTTCCGCTCGGGGAGCTTCCACACGCGGCCACCAGCAAGAACGCCACCACGGCAAGGCCGAGTTGGCGTACAGGACTACTCCACTTCATGCTTCCTTCCCCTTTGAGAACATGGGCCTGACCCCAGGTGCAGGCGGACCGATATGCAGGGGAAATATTGCTCCGAGCCTGCCTGCGTTGCAAGGACGGAGAATGCTGGCTCGGTTTAGATCGGTTAGCCCGCCCTTAACACGGTTCTGCTACCCCGGAATCCCAAGCGGCGGGAAAGGTCCGCCGCCGCGTCCAGCGTGAGCCGGACCAGCTCGGGGCGACCTTCGGTCCGCAGGCGGTGAGAAGGGCCCGACAAGTCGAGCGCCGCCACGACCTCGCCGCTGGCGGCAAACACAGGGGCGGCCAGGGCGTCGAGCCCGACTTCCAGCTCCTCGTAAGTCCTCGCGAACCCATCCTTCAGGGCATCGCTCAGCTGCGCTTCGAGCTCGGCTCTCCCTGTGATCGTGTGCGCGGTCGAGCGCTCCAGCGGGCGCGCGAGCAGGCGCTCGCGGATCGCTGCCGGGCCGAACGCGAGGATCACCTTGCCGCTGGCCGTGCAGTGGACCGGCGTGCGCCGTCCGAGCCAGTTGACGCCCACCACGGAGGTGGACGCGGTCGCCTGCTCGATCGGGACGATCTCGTCCGCGACGAGCACGTCCAGGGTGACGGTCTCGCCCAGGGCAGCGGCGAGGGCCTCGCAGACGGGCCGGGCCAGGGAACGCAGGTCGGACTCGCCGGTGACGACGCTCGCCAGCTGGGCCAGGCGCTGCCCGAGGCGGTACTTGGCGCTCGTGGGGTCGCGCTCGACGAGAGCGTGGCGCTCCAGGGTCCCGAGCAGGCGCAGCGCGGTCGAGCGGTGGACGTCCAGCTCGCGGGCGATCTCGGCGCCGCTGCGCCACCCGCCTGCCGCGAGCACGTCCAGAATCGTGATCGCCCGTTCCACCGAGCGGACGCCCGGGTCCCGGGCGACTTCGTTGCTCACAGCGCAACATTACGCTTGCCACCCTCCAGGGGGCTGGGTAAACTGTTGGACTCTGAGCATCTGTTGAGCGATGCGCAACAGAGAAGGAGCGCCATGAGCCGAGAAGAAGAGATCCGGGCGGAACTGTTCGAGCACACGCTGAACGGACACGCGCCGGAAGTGAAAGCCCTCACCGAGGAAGGCCTCAAGCTCGGCATGGACCCGATGGACATCCTCTTCAAGGCCCTCATCCCGTCCCTCGAAGAGGTCGGGAGGCGCTTCGAGAAGGGCGACTTCTTCGTGCCGGAGATGCTGATCGCCGCCCGCGCCATGCAGGGCGCCCTGGTCATCCTGCGCCCGCTGATCGCGGAGACAGGCGCGCAGCCGGTCGGGCGCTACGTGATCGGCACCGTCAAAGGGGACATCCACGACATCGGCAAGAACCTCTGCGTGATCATGCTGGAAGGCGCCGGGTTTGAAGTCTTCGACCTAGGCGTGAACACCCCTCCCGAGAAGTTCGTGGCGGCGGTCGAAGAGCACAAGCCGGACGTGGTCGGCTTCTCCGCCTTCCTGACCACGACCATGCCCATGTTCAAGGTCAACATCGACGCCCTCACCAAGGCGGGGCTTAGGGACAAAGTGCATATCGCCGTCGGCGGAGCGCCCGTAACGCAGGAATACGCCAGGCACGTCGGTGCGGACAGCTACGCGCCAGACGCCTCGATGGCCACGCGCATGGCCAAGCAGCTGGTCGGTGACCGAAGCGAGACCTCGCAAGGCGCGCAGGCGCTGGAGCAGGCCGTCAAGCTTATCGACGAGACCCTGAAAAAGGGCTAGGTCCATGGAAACTCGGCTCAGCTCGCGGGGTCGCGAGGTCGTTATCTCAGGCGACCGCCCGTTCGTGATCATCGGCGAGCGCATCAACCCCACCGGACGCAAGGTGCTCGCGGCCGAGATGAAGGACGGCAAGATGGACCGCGTTCGCTCCGACGCGATCGCCCAGGGCGCCGCGGGCGCCCAGATGCTGGACGTCAACGCAGGCATCCCGGCCCTCGACGAGGCCCAGCTTCTCGTCGCCGCCATCAAAGCGGTGACGGAGGTCTGCGACCTGCCGATCTGCATCGACTCCTCGATCATCGAAGCCCTCGAGGCTGGCCTCTCGGCCTACGAGGGCAAGGCGCTCGTCAACTCCGTCACCGCCGAAGAGGAGCGCATGGAGCGGATCCTTCCGCTCGTCAAAAAGCACGGCGCGGCCGTGATCGGTATGGCCAACGATGAGACGGGCATATCGATGGTCCCCGAGGAACGCCTCGCCCTCGCACGCAGGATCATCGAGCGCGCCGCGGACTATGGCATCCCGCAAGAGGACGTGATCATCGACCCGATCGCCATGACCGTCGCGGCCGACCCGACCTGCGGCGTGATCACGCTCGAGACGATGCGGTTGATCCGCGACTCGCTCGGCAACAACATGACCTGCGGCGCGTCCAACGTTTCCTTCGGTCTGCCAGACCGCGCGACCGTGAACGCCGCTTTCCTTCCGCTGGCGATGAACGCCGGGCTCACGTGCGCCATCACCAACCCGCTTGTGCCGGAGGTCCGGCGGGCAGTCCTGGCCGGCGACCTGCTGCTGGGCCACGACGAGTACGCGATGCGATGGATCGCCAGCTATCGCGCGGAGGTGGCGGCTAACAAGTTAGCGGCTGAATGATCCAGCGCAAGCTCGAGGTCAAGTACCTCCCCTTCGACCGCGTTACGCGAGTCCCGCCGGGCACCACGCTGTTCAGCGCCGCGCACTGGATCGGACTGCCCATCGATTCGACCTGCGGCGGCCGTGGCACATGCGGCAAATGCAAGGTCCGCGTGATCGAGGGCCGCACCGACGCCGAGACCGCCGACCATCGGTTGCTCCGCCCTTCCGAAATTGACGACGGCTGGCGGCTCTCTTGCCAGGCGCGCATCTACGACGACATCGTGTGCGAGGTGCCCCAGCTCTTGCGTGTGCCCAAAGCGGCGACGATGGGTCTCGGCCGCCTTGTCATCCTCGACCCGAATGTCCGCAAGGTCTTCCTCGAGCTCGCCGAGCCAGATCTCGAAGACCAGCGCAGCGACGTCCAGCGGCTGAAAGATGCGCTGACTGAGGAAGGCCACGACATGGTGGCCGGCGTGCCGGTGCTGCGCACGCTGCCCTCGGTGCTGCGCGAGGCGTCATTTCAGGTCACGGCGGTCCTCGCCGGTGAGCATCTGGTCGCGGTCGAACCAGGCGACACGACCGGCGAGTGCTACGGGGTCGCGTTCGATGTCGGGACGACCACCCTCGTCGGCACGCTGATGAACCTCCGCACCGGCATGGCTGCCTCGGTCCTATCGACGCTCAACGGGCAGGCCCCGTTCGGCGCCGACGTCATCTCGCGCATCAGCCACGGAATGAACGGACCGGATTCGATCCGTGAGCTGCAGGCAGCGGTGGTTTCGACGATGAACGGCATCATGTCGGCGCTGTACGCCGAAACGGGAGTTTCCCGGGAGCAGACATATGAGGCGGTCGTGGTCGGCAACGCGACGATGCTGCATCTGTTGTTCGGCATCGACCCCGGTCCACTCGCGGTGATGCCGTTCACGCCGGCGTTCATGGAACCGTTGAGTGTCCTGGCGAGCGATGTCGGCCTGGATATTCATCCCCACGGCTACATCCAGACGCTGCCCGCTCTTGGCGCATACGTGGGAGCCGACATCGTCGCGGGAGTGCTCGCCACCGGCATCGTGCGCGAAGACAAGATGCGCGTCTTTGTCGACGTCGGCACGAACGGCGAGATCGTCCTCGGCAACGGCCAGCGCGCGCTCGCGACGGCGGCCCCGGCCGGTCCCGCCTTCGAGGGCAGCCAGATCCGCTGCGGCATGCGAGCCACGGACGGTGCGATCGAAGGCGTGCAGCTCGGCGACACCGTCGAGCTGCAGATCATCGGCGGGGACGTGCGGCCCGAAGGTATCTGCGGGTCGGGCCTTGTCGACGCCGTGGCGCAGCTCCTGCTCGCCGGCCTTCTCGACCACTCGGGCCGCATGAAGACCGCCGAAGACGTGCCCGGCCACCCGCTGCGCGACCGGTTGATCGACGTGGACGGCGTGCGTGCGTTCCTGCTCGCCGATGGGGTCTATCTCACGCAGAAGGACATCCGCGAGCTGCAGTTCGCGAAGGGATCGATCGCGACGGGGATCAAGGTGCTCATGGACATCCTGGGCATCGAGACGAAAGACCTCGACGAGGTGCTGTTGGGAGGATCGTTCGGCTCGTACCTGAACCCCGAGAGCGCCAAGATCATCGGCCTCGTGCCTCCCGTGAACGTCGACCGGATCATCGCCGTGGGCAACTCCGCGGGCGAGGGAGCGAAAATCGCGCTGCTCTCCTATCGCGAGCGCCAGGTCGCGTTCGAGCTGCCTTCACGGATCGAGTACGTCGAGCTTTCAGGGCGGACCGATTTCAACGACGCCTTCGTCTCCGTGTTGGGCTTTCCTCACCTGGAGCTGGTCGGATGAACCGAACCGCCCTCGTGATGTGCGGCGCGCTCGGCAAGGAGGTCAAGGACATCGTGGATCGACGCGGCTGGGACGTGGACATCTACGGGGTCTCCGCGCTGCTCCACCTCTACCCCTCGCGCATCGTCGACGAGCTGCGCGTGAAGCTCCACGACCTTCGGCCGCGCTACGAAAAGCTGGTGGTCGTGTACGGGGACTGCGGCACGACGGGAAAGTTGGAGCCCCTGCTCGAGGAGGTCGGCGCATTGCGACTTCGCGGCCCGCACTGCTACGAGATGTTCGCGGGCGAGGAGCGATTCCGACGGGTGTCAGAAGAGAGGCCAGGCACCTTCTTCCTGACCGACTGGCTCGTGCGCAACTTCGACCGCGCCGTCGTGCGCGGCCTCGGCCTCGATCGCGACCCGGAGCTAAAGGCGATGGTCTTCGGCAACTACGAGGCGCTCATGTTCCTCAGGCAGGTCCCCAATCCCCGCCTCGCCGAGAAGGCGGAGAAAATTTCGGAATACCTGGGTCTCCCTCTCGAGATGGTGGATGTCGGCCTGGGCGAGCTCGAAGACCGATTGACCGAGTTGGTCGAAGCTTGATGGCCCAGTATCAGGTCCTCTTCTGGAAGCACATTCCTTCGCAGGTCATGGCGTGGGAGGGCGAGGTGCGAGCCAAGCGCATGCTGCCCGACTACTTCCAGGCCGCGATCGATGCCTACGCGATGAAGGACGGCTCGACCGAGATGGACGCCTACCTCGAGGGCTGGCGCAGGGGACCTGTCGAGGAGCGCTTAGGCGCGCCCGACGAGGTGATCGACGCGGTGGTCGAGGAGCTGACG
>DATMKM010000016.1:0-4852 GCA_035571315.1 Candidatus Acidiferrum sp. | reverse complement strand
GTCTTGCCGGATCCGGACCGTCCCACGATGGCCACGAACTCACCCGATTCGATGTTGAGGCTGACCTCGTCCAGGGCGCGGACGACGGTTTTGCCCTGCCTGTAGTGCTTGCTGAGCTGGTCGATCTCGATCATGGGAATTACTCCTTGTCGTGGTTTTTCTAGTTGGATCGCAGGGCCGCGACCGGGTCCATCCGGGAGGCGCGGAATGCCGGGATGATGCCGGCGAGGGTGCCGAGGGCGAGAGCGAAGCCGATGCAGAGCACAGCCAGCCCTGGGGTGACGAGGAAGATCGAACCCTGCGCGGGCGGCATCGTCGCGTTGATGAGGGTCGTGACGGCGAAACCGAGACCGAAGCCGATCAATCCGCCGAGCAGCCCGATGAAACTCGATTCGAGCATGAACTCGCTCATCACGGCTTTCGTCGTGGCGCCGATCGCCTTCTTCAGCCCGATCTCGCGGACCCGCTCGCTGACGGCCATGATCATCGTGTTGATCACGGCGAGCCCGCCGATGACGAGCGCCAGCAGTGCTGCGGCCATCGTGATCTCGGTGAACAGCGCGCCGCCGGCGACGAGCGCGGCGACGAGTTTGGTCGGCCTTTGGGCCTTGACTCCCGCGACCTGCGCGTTGATGCGGTCCGCCAGCGTGTCGAGGTTGGTGCCTGGTGTCCCGTAGACGTCGAACCCGGTCACGTACAGCGACTGGTCGAAGGTTGTTTGCAGCGCCGGCGACAGCTGGTCTTTGAGCAGCTGCTGCGCGTCGGCCAGGCCGACGAAGGCGCCCGTGTCTGGCTCGGTGAGGGTCTTGTTCAGGATGCCGACGACGGTGTACGTGTGCTGCGCGAAGTCGGAGTTCGCGTCTGACGGCTTGATCGGGAGCGCGATGCTGCCCCCGACCTGCTTGTTGAACTCGGCCGCGAAATTTGAGCCGAGCACGATCTCGCCCCTGGTACCAGTGTCCAGGGTGTGGCCCGAGGCGAAGGTCAAGCGGAGCGCTGAGTAGTTGTTCTCCGCGGGGTCGAGGCTCGAGATGTAGTCGGGGATGCCCAGGCTCACAACGTTGAGCGAGCCGGGCTTGGCCGCGACGTTGATGCTCGGGAACACTTGCGCCACGCCTGGAACGCCAGCGAGCTCGCTCTGCTTGGCGAGTGGCAGGACGCCGCTTCCACCCAGGCCGTTGGAGCTCGCGTCTCCCACCGGCACGAAGCCCGCGATGTACTTGGCGCCTCCGTCGAGGAGAGCGTTGAAGTTGTCCGCCAGCGCGCCCATCGTGGTGAGCGCGACGATGCCGATCACGATGCCGCTGATGGTCAGAAAGCTGCGGAGCTTTCTGCGAACGAGGTTACGGACGATTTGGTTCATAACTGCTTCTCCTGATGTCTTTTTGGTGAGTTGCGGTGTGACATCAGCGTCGCCGGAAAGAGAGATTTCAGACAGTCGCAGCGGTCATGTCTTTGGACTGAGGCGGGTCAGGGGTTGAAGGTGACTTCTGTCACGGCCCTGCGCCGACCCTCCCCGCTAACGCGGGCGAGTCGGGACTCTTAAAGCCAGCCCTTTTCTTCTGCTATGCGGGCGGCTTCGGTGCGGTTGTGGGCGTTCAGTTTCTGGATGGCGATTGACAGGTGGTTGCGGACCGTGCCGTTGGTCAGGTGCAACGAGCGCGCAACCTCCTCGACGCTTGCTCCGCGCACGCTCATCGCCAGCACGTCCCGCTCGCGCGGTGTGAGCGGGCTGGAGCCTTCGCTCAGCGCGGCGTGCGCCAGCTGCGAGTCGATCACCTTCTCACCTTTCGCCGTGCGGCGGATCGCCGAGGCGAGCTCATCCGGTGGCGCGTCCTTGAGCAGGAATCCGCTTACGCCCGCGTCGACTGCCCGTCGCAGGTAGCCCGGACGTCCGAACACGGTCAGGATGAGCACGCGGCAGCTCGGGAGCTGTGCGCGCAACTCGGCCGCCGCGGTGATCCCATCCTTGCCCGGCATCTCGATGTCGAGCAGCGCCACATCGGGTTTGGTGCGAAGCGCCTCGCTGAGGACGCGATCTCCGCGCTCGACCTGGGCCACGACCTCGATGTCCGCCTCGGTCGAGAGCAGCGCCGCGAGGGCGCCGCGAATCATCGCCTGGTCTTCCGCGATGAGAACCCGGATCAACCTACTGGCAGTTCGCTGGGCGCCGCCAGACCTGCCGGAAGTATCACGCGGATGTGCACTCCAGCCTCCGGCTCGGATGCAACCTCGACCTTTCCGCCGGCCAGCTCAACGCGCTCCCGCAGGCCGATGAGCCCGACGCCGCCGCCCTCGAGGCTCGCCGCGCCACGGCCGTCATCCACGAGCTCGAGCGTCGCGCTGCCGTCTGCCTCCGTCAGTCGCAGGACGCACGTTTTCGCCCCGCTGTGCTTCAGCACATTGGTCACGCCCTCGCGCAGGCACCAGGCGAGGACCGAGTCCTGCTCCGCGGCGACCCGACCTAGAGTGTCCTCCACCACGAGCCCGATGCCGGCGGCCCGCAGCGCGTTTCGAGCGGTGGCGACCTCCATGGCCAGGCTCGGGCGCCGGTAGCCGGCGGCGGCCTCGCGCACGTCGTTGAGGGATTTCCGTGCGACCCGGGCGATGTCTCGCAGCTCCTTGTGAGTCGCCTCGTCGGTATCGGCGGGGAGCTGCTTGGTGACGAGCTCGCTCTTGAGCACGAGCACCGCCAGGCTCTGCCCCAGCAGATCGTGCAGGTCGCGCGAGAAGCGCAGGCGCTCCTCGCTCACTGCCAGGCGCGCGATTTCCTCGCGAGCCGCCACCAGCTCCCGGTACGACTGCCAGAGAAGGCGGGCGCCGATGCCCACCCCTCCAACCAGGACGCTGTTGACGAGGCTGTTCAGGGTGCTCGCGAGGTCTGTGAGCCGGATCACAGCGAGCACCAACTGGAGCAGCCCCAGGGCGGCCATGACCCAGAGGGCGCGGCGGAGCGGAAAACATGTGCCGGCGACGATGAACGAGAACACGAAGAAGGTCGAGACGGTGGTCGGCTGAACCAGCGTGAACATGGCCAGGATCGCGGTGATCGCGACCAGGCCGACGGCTTCGGCGGCATGGTTCCGCCCGGCCGCCCGCAGCCAGATCCACGCCCAGATGCCACACCAGGCGGCGATTCCAAATGCGACGCCTTCCTGTGGAGGTTTCAGACCCGAGGCTAAGAGTGCGACCCCCGGGGGAATGAAGAATAGAACCCACGCGACCATGAACCACCGGCCGATGTGGGTCCAGCGCTCGACGTTCACCATCGATGTCAGCTTAGGTCGGCGGGCGGGCGGCGGGAAGTGACAGCGGCAGTGGGTGGGGCGTGACGGATGTCAGGGGTGGCCTTTGTCTCCTCCGGCCTCCCGACCCGGCGCTTCACGACGACCTCCCCGGCGAGCGGGGAGTTGAATCACTTGTCCTTCGCGCTGTCTCCGATGGCTGCTTGCGCGGCCGCGAGGCGCGCTACTGGGACTCGGAACGGGCTGCAGCTGACGTAGTTGAGGCCCAGCTTGTGGCAGAGGTGGATCGAGTCGGGGTCACCCCCGTGCTCACCGCAGATTCCGATCTCCATCTTCGGCCGCGTCTTGCGGCCTTCGGTGACCGCCATCGCCATCAAGCGACCCACGCCGTTTTCGTCGATCGTCTCGAACGGGTTGCGCGGCAGGATTTTGTTCTCGAGGTATCGCACGATGAAGTGGCGCTCGGCGTCGTCGCGCGAGTAGCCGAACGTCATCTGCGTGAGATCGTTCGTGCCGAAGGAGAAGAACTCGGCCTCCGTCGCGATCTCACCCGCGGTGAGCGCTGCGCGCGGGATCTCAATCATCGTGCCGAATTTGTAAGGCACGCGCACTCCCTTCTCTTTCTGCACGGCGTCGGCCACCGGCTTCAGCTCTTTGTGTACGGAGACCATCTCGGCGAGCGTGCCGGCCAGCGGGATCATGATCTCTGGCCGTGCGTCGACCTTCTTCTTGCGCAGGTTGGCGGCCGCTTCCATGATCGCGCGCACCTGCATACGTGTGATCTCGGGGAACAGGATCGACAGGCGCACGCCGCGCAGACCGAGCATCGGGTTCGCCTCGTGGAGCTCCTCGACCCGGGCCATGATCTTCTCGAGCTTCTTGAGGCGGGCCGGGTTCTTGCCCGTCGTCTTGAGCTCGGTCGTCTCGCGGATCAGCTCTTCGAGGCTCGGAAGGAACTCGTGGAGCGGAGGATCGATCAGCCGGATGATCACCGGGAGTCCGTGCATCGCCTCGAAGATGCCCTCGAAGTCGCCGCGCTGGATCGGCAGCAGCTCATCGAGGAACTTCTCGCGGTCCTTGGTGGTCGTGGCCATGATCATGTTCTGGACGATGGGCAATCGGTCCTGCTCCATGAACATGTGCTCCGTGCGGCAGAGGCCCACGCCCTGCGCGCCGTTCTCGCGCGCCTTGATCGCGTCGCGCGGGTAGTCCGCGTTCGCCCACACCTGCAGGCGGCGGAACTCGTCGGCCCACTTGAGGATCGCGCTGGCGGCGCGATGCTTGTTGAGAGACTGCGCCTCGATCGTCGGCACGATTCCGACGTACACCTCGCCTGTGGTGCCGTCGATCGTGATCTCCTCGCCCTCTTTGATCGTCGTGCCGTTCGCGGAGAACACTCGCTTGCGCACGTCCACGTCGATCGAGCTCGCCCCCACCACGCACGGCCGGCCCATGCCGCGCGCGACCAGGGCCGCGTGGCTCGCGGTGCCGCCGGTCTGCGTGAGGATTCCCTTCGCTTCGACCATGCCGTGCACGTCGTTGGGGTTCGTCTCGACGCGGACCAGGATCACTGCCTTCCCCGCCTTGCCCCACTCGACCGCCGTGTC
>DATMKM010000015.1:0-8811 GCA_035571315.1 Candidatus Acidiferrum sp. | reverse complement strand
GGCTCGGCGTCCAGCTCCGGGAAGCCCTGGAGGATGTCGTCGGGCGTGAGGTAGCCCTGCTCCTTGCCCTTGACGATGAGAGCTTCGGCCATGGCCATGAGCTCGTCTTCGAACTTGTGCTCGGGCTTGGTCTCTGCCTTGCCGGCTCGAGGCCCGTTCTTCGCCACCTTGGGCGTCGCCGCCGTTGTTGCCACTTTCGCTACGCGCGCGATGTCAGCCTCTCCTTTCCAACTCGTTGATGGCGCGTGCAAGCTCCCTTGCCTTGGTTTCGAGACGCGCTACCCGCTCCGAGTCCTTCCCACTTTCGGCCTCGGAAAGCTCGCGGATTATCCCACTCTGCAGGCCCTTCATGTGGTCGAGCCGGATCCGTTCCGCCAGCTCCACAGCCACTTCGTCGTCCACACTCGGCGGAGGCGCCGCCCACGCTCTTCGAATCAGGTCCTGTTCCTCTGCGGGATATCCCGCCAACTCCGTCTCGAGCCCGGACACACCGCCGCGCTCGTATGTCTCCAACATCCTTACGTATATACCGCGATCCTCTTCGTCCAACTCATCAGGGGTGAGCTTTGTTCGCACCCGCTCGAAGGCGACCGGCCGGACCGCAAGCAACTGCAGCAGATATCTGCCTACGGTCAGTTTCTTCCCCGTCAGGCGGGCCGCCAAACCGCCTTTTCCGTTGCTGTTCGCCCCGCCCCTCTCCCCGACCCTCTCTCGCTTCGCTGCGGCGGGGGCTGCTTGCGCCGTGAGCAGGTGCGGTTGGACTCCAATCCATCCGGCGGCCCGTTCGCGGTAGGTATCTCGGACTGCCGCGTCCGGGATCTTCTCGAGCACCTCGCGGGCCCTGCTCGCCGCCAGCTCGAGCTGGTTCGGTTTGCCGGGGTTGAGGCCGGTCAGCGAGTCCTTGATCCAGAACTCCCAGCCTGAGGGGGCGGCGGCCGCGAGCTCGTCCCACTTCTCCGCAGCTTGCGCCCCGGCCGCTCTCAAGAACTCGTCGGGATCCTTGGCCGGCGCCGTTACGGTGGCGACGCGGGTGCGCATCTGGTGGGCGGAGGCCAGCTCGATCGCCTTGAACGCCGCGGCCCGCCCCGCGCGGTCGGCGTCGAAGACCAGGAGCAGCTCGTCAGTAAAGCGCTTGAGGAGGCGGACCTGGTCGTCGGTCAGCGCCGTGCCGGAGCTGGCGACGGCGTTTCCCACCCCGTGATGGTGCGCGGTGATGACGTCGAACTGGCCCTCCATCAGGACGGCATGTCCCTTTTTCGTGATCTCGTCACGGGCCAGATCCAGGCCGAAGATCACGCGTCCTTTTATGTAGGCGGGGGTTTCACGGGAGTTGATGTATTTGCGAGGCTCGTCGGCTCGGACCGTCCTTGCCGTGAAGGCGAGGGGCTGGCCGCGCTCGTCCCTGATCGGAATCACCAACCGTTCAGCGAAGAAATCCGTGCCGTCGCTGCGCATCAACCCCGCGTCATGCGCATCCTGCAGGGACTTTTTCTTGGCTCTCAGGTATTCGGCGAAGCCCCTTCCCGCGGGGGCGTAGCCGAGCTGAAAGCGCCGGGCGGTCTCCTCGCTCACCATGCGTGACTCGAGGAGCCTGCGGCCGTGCTCGCCGGCCGGGTTGGACCAAAGCACGTACTCGTAGAACTGGGCGGCGAGCTTGAGCATGGCGAGGAGGCGGCGGCGGGAGTCGGAGCGCTCCTTCTGCTCGGGGCTCAGCTTCTTGAGCTCGACGCCGGCCCGCTCCGCGAGAAGCTGGAGGGCGCCGCGCTTGTCGGTCTTCTCGATTAGCTCGACGAAGGTGAAGACGTCGCCGGAGCGCTCGCAGCCGAAGCAGTACCAGGACTGCATCTGCGGGTTGACCTTGAAGCTGGGGCTGTCCTCCTGGTGGAAGGGGCAGAGGCCCCAGAAGTCCTTGTTGCGCTTGGTGAGGCGGACGTACTCCTGCACGACCTTGACCAGGTCGACCTTGGCCTTGACCTCGGCGAAGGCGTCATCGGACGACGGGGTGGTCACGGGCATCTATTGTCCAATCCCCGGGGTCGTGAAACAGGCATAGTGTTAAGAAGTCATGGTCGAGCGCCGAGCGAGTGAGGCTGAGGGCGGGAGAGGCCATCTAGACGGCCCGGCTGTGGTGGCTCTCGTGCTGGGCGTCCTGTCCATCGCCACCTCGGTCATCGTGGTCGGAATCGTGCTCGGTCCCATCGCGGCGATCCTGGGGTACCTGACGTACCGGCGGATCGACTCGAGCGCCGGCAGGCTGAGGGGCAGAGGTCTGGCCCTTGCCGGCCTGGTCCTGGGGATAACCGGGTTGGCAGCCAGCTTTCTCCTGCCGGCCGTGCTGCTGTTCGGCGCAACCCAAACCAGAGGGTGGTACTCCGTGCCCTGATCGTCGTCAGGTGATCGGCGCCTCCGACAGTTCCTGCCGCCGGAGCCGATGGTGATGCGGCGGGCGCGCGGACCGGGCTACCGATGGGCTGCGTGACAATAGGGGTGTGACCCGCGCCGCCGAGGAGGTGAATCGCCGGATGCTGCGTGCCCGGGACACGATGGACCGCACCTACGCGCAGCCGCTTGACATCTCCAATCTCTCTCAGGTCGCCAATGTCTCCGAGGCGCATTTCATCCGGACCTTCAAGGCGACTTTTGGTGAGACTCCACACCGCTACCTTCAGCGCCGGCGAGTCGAGCGCGCCATGTTCCTGCTGCGCGAGTCCGAACGAAATGTGACGGACGTTTGCCTCGATGTCGGCTTCGGCAGCCTCGGAACATTCAGCCGCACTTTTCACGAAATCGTGGGGATGACTCCCACTGAATACCGCGATCGCGGTGTGGTAATGGCCGTGCCGACCTGCTTCTCGATGACGTGGACCAGACCGAGCAGTTTCGGAGAAGCGAGGCCAAAGAACGGCCGATAGCATCGGTCTCATGCAGTCCACAACACCAAGGAGGATTCGACCGATGTACACGGGCATCAACATCTCGCACATCTTTGTTCTCGACCAGGACAAGGCGCTCGATTTCTACGTCAACACGCTCGGCATGGTGGTAAACCAGGACCTCGACCTCGGCTTCATGCGGTGGTTGACCGTCAGCGTGCCGGGACAGCCCGAGCGCGAAGTGCTGCTCGAGAAGCCCGGCCCGCCCGGAATGGACCAGAAGTCCGCGGACCAAATCCGTGACCTGGTCACCAAGGGAGCCACCGGGTTCACGCTCGGCCTCACCACCGACGACTGCCGCAAGACCTACGAAACGCTCAAGGCCCGCGGTGTCGAGATCACCTCTGAGCCCGAGGAGCACTTCTATGGAACGGACTTCGGGCTGCGCGACCCGTTCGGCAACCAGCTCCGCATCGTGCAGCTCGCCACTCACGACAACGGAATGCCCAAGACGATTGAGCCCCCAAAGGCCAGGGCCAAGGCGTAAATGAGATTTCGGACCAAGATCCTGCCTTCCGGTAAAACCGCGGCGGGAATCGAAGTTCCGGCGAAGGTGGTGGCCGCTCTCGGTTCGAAGCGGCCACCAGTCCGCGCCACCATCAACGGCTTCACATATCGCACCAGCGTCGCGTCCATGGGCGGCAGGTTCATGCTCGGCGTGCCGCCCGAGTTCCGCGAGGGAGCGCGCGTCGCGGCAGGCGACACAGTGGATGTCGACCTCGAGCTGGACACCGAGCCTCGCGAGGTCGCCATCCCTAAGGACTTCGCGGCGGCGCTCGCGCGCCATGCCGACGCCAAGCGATCGTTTACGGGGCTGACGTACAGCAACCAACGGCGGCTGGTCATAGCGATCGAGGCGATCAAGTCACCCGAGACCCGGCAGCGCCGGATCGAAAAGACCATCGACCAGCTGAAAGAAGGCCGCGCCTAAGTTCTTCGACGACCCTATCCCCGCTATCGCGGGGCGGGCGGATTCAGGAGCGAGGCCCTTCGTTCGCCATCATGTCGGCGCGCAGTCGCTCACCCATCGCGGCGAGGACCTTCACCAGGAGCCCGTCGCTGGCTTTGATCGCGTCCCGGAACTGCGCGTGACTCATGACCAGCAGCAGCGCATCGGTTTTGGTTGTCACGGTCGCGCTCGCGAGGCCTCGGTCCAGCATGCTGATCTCGCCGAAAAAGTCCCCCGCCTTCAACGTGCGGCGCGGCTTGCCCCTGACGTCCACGTGCGCCTCGCCGTCGAGGAGGATGTAGAAGGAGTCCCCCGGACGGCCCTGGGTGATCAGTGCCTGCCCCGCCTTCGCACTCACTTCATCCGCCCGGCTGGCTACGAACTCCAGCTCGGACCTGGACAGCTGTGAGAAAAGCGGGACCCGGCTGAGAGCCTTGGTCTTGGAGTCGGCCATCGGCGTCAGCTTATTGTGCAGGTCATGACCTGCTCGGTGTGCGGCCGCCCACTCCCCGACGGCGCCCGGTTCTGCCCCAATTGCGGCGCGTCGGTCGGACCCCTGGTGGGGACCGAGGAACGGAAGGTGGTCACCGTCCTTTTTGCCGACATCGTCGACTCGACCGGCCTGGGCGGCCGCCTCGATGCCGAGCGCGCCCGCGAACTGCTGGGGCAGTTCTTCGGTGCGGCATCCGAGGAGCTCCTGGCGCTCCGCGGCCGGCCCGAGAAGTTCATTGGCGACGCTGTGATGGCCGTCTTCGGGCTCCCTCACGTCCATGAAGACGACGCGCTGCGGGCGGTGCGGGCGTCGCTCGCGATCCGCGCCCGGACGCGGCGTCTGGGAGAGGCGGCGGGGCTGTCCGTTCCGCTCGAGGTCAGGATCGGGATCGAGTCAGGCGAGGCCGCCATGGGGCGCAACCCCAGCGGCCAGATGCTGGTCACAGGACAGGTGGTGAACGCGGCCGCGCGGCTTCAGTCGGCTGCGCAGCCCAGCCAGATCCTGGCCGGCAGCACGACCCAGGCACTGACGAAGGACAGCGTCTCTTTCGGACGACGGCGTCGCGTCAAGGCGAAGGGCTTCGAGGCCGCGCTCGACGCTTACCCGGTAGCGGGTTTGTCGACGCGCTCCGCACGGCGCACCATCCCTTTCGTCGGGCGCACCAACGAGCAAGCGGTGCTCGAGCAAAGCCTCGGTCTCGCGACATCGACCGGCCGCCCCGTGCTGGTGACGGTTGTGGGTGAGCCTGGAATCGGCAAGTCGCGACTGGCCGATGAGCTCGCGGCGGGTGTCGGCGCGGTGGTCGCTGTGCTCCGCGGCCGCCCTCGCTCCACCACCGACTCGGCGACCTTCTCTCCCGCCGCCGCTATCGCTGGTGACCTGGCCGGGATCGAGGCGGGCGATCCGCCGGACAAGGTCCGGCGTCTGCTCCGCGAGCTCGTCGACAGGTGGGGCGATCCCGGGGAGGCTGATCGCACCGTCCAGCGTTTGGCGCTCCTGTTCGGCATGGCCGAGCGCAGCGATGAGGCAACATTCGTCGGCGACGTGCAGGCGGGTTTTGTCGCCCTGATAGATGGCATGGCGCGCGACCACCCGGTGATCCTCATCTTCGAGGACGCGCACAGTCTCCAGCCCCCGATGCTCGACCTCATCGAGCGCCTCGCCTCCGCCGGGCGCGGCGGGCCGCGCCGCGCCCTGATCCTCGCCCTCGCGCGCAACGAACTCCTCGAGCTCAGGCCGAGCTGGGGAGCGGCCACCGGCAACGCGGTGCTCCTGAGGTTGGACCCGCTTTCGGCTGCGGATTCGATCCATCTGGTCAGGCACGCAGGCGCCGGCATCGGGGAGGCGCAGGCGGTTGAGATCGCCCAGCGGGCGGGCGGCAATCCGTTTTTCATCATCGAGACGACCGGCATGCTGATGGCTGGCGGCGCCGGCACCGGATCGAGCGCGCACGCGGCGATTCCTCCGACGGTGCAGGCGGTGGTCAGCGCTCGGCTCGACGCGCTACCCGCAAGGCTGCGAGAGCTGGCGAGACGCGCCTCGGTGTTCCTGTACGGCTTCGATCGCGAGGAGCTCGCGGTCGTCGACAAAGACGCGACCATGGAGGAGCTTCAGCAGCTCGAAGAGGCGGAGCTCGTCGTGCGCGACAAGATGGCGTCCGGCGCTCCGACCTGGCGCATGCGCCACGCGACGTTGAAGGACGTTGCTTACGCAAGCCTCCCCAAGCGAGAGCGGCTTCGCCTCCACACCCTCGTCGCCCGGTACCTGCTGGACAAAGGTCATGCATCGACGGCCGCCGATCATTTCGAGCTCGCCGCGAGCGCTTCGCTCGACCTCGACCCGCAGGACCGGCGGGCCCCGGATCGCGCGGCCGACGCGCTGCTGGTCGCGGGAGATCGCGCACGCCGGCGCATGGAGATCCGCTCGGCCATCGATCGCTACGACCGCGCGCTCCTCATGGCCGGGCCTGAAACAGGCTGGGCGGTGCGCGAGGCGCGGATCCTCGCGGGCCTGGGCGAGTCGCGCTACTGGCTGGGCGAGTATCGCCTGGCGACCGAGGCGCTGACCCGCTCCGTGAGCCTGGCCGAGGCGTCCGGAGACGACGTCGCGCTGGCGCTCGCCCTTCGCTTTCTTGGCGACATCGCGATCAACTTCGAGGCCGACGTCGACAAGGCTGAGAAGCTGCTCAACCGCTCGCTCGAGGCGGCGGAAAAGATGGGCGAGCCGATGGCCATCGTGCGAACCCTGCTGTTCGCCGGATGGGTTCCATGGACACGCGACCGATTCGACGAGTCCGAGGCGATCTGGCGCCGGGCGCTGGAGCTCGTCGAACCCAACGACCACTGGGCTCGAGTGCGCGCCCTGACGGCTCTTTCGATCAACCGCACGGAGATGGAGAATCCCGAGGAGGCGCTCGAGCTCATCGACGAGGCTCGTGCCCTGGCGGAGGAGACCGGGGACCAGTTCAGCATCGGCAACACCTCGGTGCAGAAGGGCCGCACTCTTACCGACCTCGGCCGGAACGAGGAGGCCATGCCCTGGTTCGATCGCGGTGTGGCGATCTTTTCCGAGCTCGGCGCGCGGTGGGAGCTGGCGGACGCGCGCGCCGCCCGCGGCATCGCCCTGCGCGAGCTTGGCCGCCTCGATGAGGCGGAGGAAGACCTTCGCTATGCGATCCGGATTGCGGAGGAGCTCGGTGACCGGCAGCTGCCGGGCTGGACCTGGCGGGCGCTCGCCAAGGTGGCCGAGCTGCGGGGAGACCAGGCGGCCGCAGACGAGCACTGGCGACGGTCGCGGGAGGCAGAGTCGCGGGGTCCGCACTAGAGGTCCCTTCTCGACCCGGTCCCGTGCGGGGAGAGCGGAAACTTCCCCGCACGCGCCCCTTTATTTTTCGGCGGCCTTGATCAGGTTTCGTAGCGATTCCTCTGGGCCGCGCCGCAGCTCACCACCCACAAACAGCGCGAGCAGGCTGCCCCGCCACCCGGGCGGGAGATGGAAGTCTCAATTGAAACGGACGAGCGTGCCGCCTTCCTTCGTCTCAGTGAGCGTCACATGCTCGTGGTTGTAGACCCCGAAGGGCAGGTGAACGAGAAGGTCGATCCAGCGCGAGTAAGGATCCATGTCGCGAACCTCGATCGTCACCGGCCACGTTCGCCCCAGTGCCCGTGTTGTGAAATGAATCACCTGACCGGGCGCTACCGGCCCGGGCGGTTCGGCCCTGACGAAGTTTGCGTCGTTCCATTCGCTGAACCGTTCGGGCGTGGTGAGCACGCGCCAGGCTCGGTCGGGAGCGGCGGACGTGACCGCCGCGGGGCAAACGTTGACGACCATGTCCCAGTTAATGTGACGAAGCACCATGAGCAGCGCAAGGCTCGACCCCAAAAAAGTGCCGCCCGATCTGTGGGCGCGCCGCGTCTGGGTCCCGTTGTCCGAAGGCAAGCCCTCGCTTGTCGAGGTGACCGACCGAAAGAGGCTCCGGTACGGCGCCGTGATCATGTTGTTTGGTTTCGCGGTCGTGGTCGTGGTCAAGGCCTTGAACCTTCACTGGGCCTTCGCTGTGAGCTTTCTGGTCATTGAAGTGATCGGAGGCCTCTACCTCGCGGGTGGGAAACGCGGCGGTTTCTATGTCCTCGCTCAGGACGGCAGCCTGGGCGAATACCTGGGGAAAAACAAGCCGGACCTCCGCTCCATGCGAGGAACGAGGGTCCGGTCTTAGCGGTCGCCAAGAACCCCGTTAGACGGCGACGCTCGCCGGCGCGGTCGTTCCGTCCGACACGACCTTGCCGTCTTTGAGCTTGATCACGCGGTCGGTTTCGGCGGCGAGGTCCGGGTCGTGAGTGACCAGGATGAACGTCACGTGGTGCTGGCGGTTCATGCGCCGCATGATCGCCGCCAGCTGAGCGCTCGTTTCTGAGTCGACGGCACCGGTCGGCTCGTCACCCAGCACCATCGCCGGCCGGTTCACGAGGGAGCGCGCGATCGCCACCCGCTGCTGCTGACCGCCGGACAGCTGGTCCGGGCGGTGGTGCATGCGGTCTTCGAGACCCACCTCGTCGAGCAGCACCCGCGCCCACTCGCGGTCGCCCCTCGGCTTCGCCGCGTAGTGCAGCGGGAGCATGACGTTCTCGAGGGCCGTGAGGGTGGGCAGCAGGTTGTACTCCTGGAAGATGAACCCGATCTTCGAACTGCGCAGGCGGGCCTTCTGGTCGTCGTTGAGGTTCGTCGTCTCCATGCCGTCGATGACGATCCGCCCGCTGGTCGGCTTGAGCAGCAGTCCGAGGCTGTCCAGCAGCGTCGTCTTGCCGGATCCGGACCGTCCCACGATGGCCACGAACTCACCCGATTCGATGTTGAGGCTGACCTCGTCCAGGGCGCGGACGACGGTTTTGCCCTGCCTGTAGTGCTTGCTGAGCTGGTCGATCTCGATCATGGGAATT
>DATMKM010000014.1:0-5054 GCA_035571315.1 Candidatus Acidiferrum sp. | reverse complement strand
GGGAGGCTGAAGGCCAGGTAGGCGATCACGAGAGCCACGGCGAGCAGTTCGCTCCGTTCACCCGGTGCGGCGAGGCGAGCGAGCGTCCCGAACGCCGCGAGGGCGGATGCGCCGAAACCGACACCCGCGACGAGCGTCCCCGCGACAGCCAGGGCGACAACGCCAGCTTCCACGCCGACGAGGGTTAGCGCATTTCCAGTCGAGAGCAGCACAGCGCTGATCACCAAGACCCTGGTGGTCGGCGACTTTCGCAGCGTGAAGGCGGTCACGGCGCCGGCGCCACAAAGCAGGGTTATGACAAGACCGCCGACGAGGTGGTTGCGTAGGCCGAAGATGCTGGCGGCGACCGATGGCCCGAGCGAAAGGTACAACCCTCCGAGCGCCCAGCTTGCGACGATGATCGGGACGAGGGCAAAGACTTCGGCGCGCAGCCGGGCGGGGATGCCAAGCAGGGGTATCAGCGAAGCGAAGGCGCCCGGGCGACGGGCCGACGTCTCGGGCATGAGTGCGACCGCCACGACCCCGAGGCCCGTTCCGACCAGGAGCAAAACGAACACAAGGTGCGTCGGGGCGGGTGCGAACTGGATGAGCGCGCCGCAGCCAAGCGCTCCGAGGGCCAGGCCGGTGATCGGCGCGACTCCGTTGACGAGGCCGGCTCGGCCGGGTGAATGTGGTGGGTTCAGGTCGATCAGCGTGGCACCGAGCGTCGAGAATGCCGCGCCTGTGGCGATGCCCTGCACCGCGCGAGCGGCGACAAGGGCGGTGACATCAGTGGCCATCAGGAAGAGTACGAAGGCCACCGCTTCCAGCACAAGAGCGCCCGCCAATACTGGGCGGCGACCCACGTGATCCGAAAGCGCTCCCATGGTGAGGAGGGAGCCGATCAGGCCGAAGACGTAGACCGCAAAGATGATGGTCAGCGTCGTGGCTGAGAACCCCAATTCCTTCTGGTAGACGACGTACAGGGGCGATGGCGCGCTCGCCGCTGCGGCGAAGAGCACAAAGATCGCGGTCGTCGCCGCGAAGGCAGCCGGAAACGACAGGCGGCGGGAGCGGGCGCCCGCCCCGCTCTGCGGTTCCACGGTGATTTCCACTGCCGAGTTCAACTGATCGAGCCGGGGCTTACTTTCCCGCGAGAGCGCGGCGCGCCGCCGCCACGATGTCGGCGCCGGTGTTGGCGTGTCCTTGCAGGCCCCAACCGCCCTCGGGCGATTCGGTGATGAGAACCCAGGTGCGCTCGGTGAGCGTGGGGTCGCCGGCGGCGGCCGCCACGATGTCGGTCAACTCGCGGACCACCCCGAGCTGCTTGTCCCGATCGAGGACGCCGACCGGCGTTAGGACCTGCACCCGGACATAGTTGCTGTCACCAGATACGTTCGAGATCGAGTCTGCGGGCAGGTCGTGGATGAACGCGGCGGTGTTGTTCTGGAACAGCGCGATCTCCGGTACCTTCTCCCACCGCATCACAGCGGCGGCAAGATCCCTGGCCAGCGCATGCTTCTTGCTGAAGGTTCCCTCGGCGGCGTACACGTCGATCATTGGCATGGTCAGGCTCCTTCGATTTCTGGCGAACTAGACAGAACGGTCTGTATGATACATGTGAACAGATTTCGGTGAAGACCAATTCCACGAAGGCAGCGACGGACTCTGATTCGAACGCCTCCCAGCTCGGATCTGCGCGTGACCGGTTGCTGGCGGCCGCCGACGAGCTCTTCTACTCAGAGGGTGTGCATGTTGTCGGCATCGACCGGATCGTCAAACGTGCAGGCGTTGCAAAGGCCTCCCTGTACAGCACTTTCGGCTCCAAGGATGAACTCGTGCGCGCCTACCTCGAGGCACACTTCCGCGATCGCCAGAGGCGCGTAGCGCGCATTCGGGCAGCGCACGAAACACCCAGAGAGGCAATCATTGGCGTGTTCGCCGAACTTGACGGGGCGTTGGCGGGGTCGGAGTTTCGCGGCTGCAGGTTCATCATGGCGACCGCTGAGGCGCGACCTGGCGACCCAAGTGAAACCGTCGCCGAGGACTATCGCGCGTGGCTTCGCTCTGTATTCACCGACCTCGCGAAAGCGGCCGGCGCGGCCGATGCCAAGGGGCTGGCACGGCAACTTGCCCTTCTGTACGACGGCGCCGCGGTCGCAGCTCGAATGGACTCAGATCGGCGCGGCGCCGCAACTGCGATGCGCTCCGCGGTCGATTCTTTGCTGAACACAGCGATTCCACCTAAGCGCAGCCGCCGACGGAAGGCGACACCGCGGTGAAGTCAATCGGACTCCTTGCATGATTCGGTCCGTGAAGCTCGGTGATATCGACCTGGCGCGGATCGGGCTTGGGACGAACCGCCTCACCAACACTCCCGCCCATGCTGCACTTGTCAAGGCGGCGGTCGCCACTGGCGTGCAGATGATCGACACCGCCTACTCGTACACGGGCGGGCAGAGCGAAGAGACCATCGGAGCGGCGCTCAACCCGATCCCGGACCGATGCATCGTGGCGACCAAGGGTGGCGGCGGCCCGGATCCGGGACGTGGGCGCCCCGAGGTTCTCCGCGCCCAGATCGAGGAGAGCCTTCGCCGGCTGCGGACCAAGCGCATCTATCTCTACTACCTGCACCGGGTCGACCCGCAGACTCCACTCGAGGACAGTCTCGCGGCGATCAAGGAGTACCGCGATCGCGGCCAGATCCTTCACGTCGGGCTTTCGGAGGTCGGAATCGACCAGATCGAGCGGGCCCGGCAGGTCGTGCCGATCGCAGCGGTCCAGAACCACTACAACGTCTCCGAGCGCAAGTACGACGCCGTCGTCGACTACTGCGACAGCGAGAACATCGTGTTTGTCCCCTTCTTTCCTCTCCGGGGGGTCGGTAGCCCGACTCTCAACGAGATCGCCGAGCGGCACGCAGCGATGCCGCAACAGATCGCGCTGGCGTGGCTGCTCCGGCGTTCGCGCGCGATGCTCCCGATCCCGGGGACCCTATCCCTCGAACATCTGAAGGAGAACCTTGGCGCGCTGGACGTCGAACTGACCGACAGCGAGTTCCGTGCCTTCGATTAGAGATTTACCAAGCCCTGCGGTGCTGACGGCGCCCCGTCACGCCGCAGCTCGCCCGGTGTCAGATTTTCGAGCGGCCCAGGAGACTCCTCACCAATTCTTCTATCGGGACGCCCCGGATCGCCGCGCTTAGCTGGCCGGACCGTTGCCGGCTAGGCCCTGGGTCAGGGCTCCCGAGCAGCCGATCAACGACCCAGTGGCGGTCGGCATGCCGCCGACCTCGAGCTGAAAGTGCAGATGTGGGCCGACCGAGAGACCTGTGCTGCCGACATAACCGACCTTCTCGCCCTGCTGAACCTCTTGTCCAACCGCTACGGCCACCTCCGACATGTGGGCGTAGATCTCGACAAGGCCGAAACTATCAGTGATCTCGACCCGGATCCCGAAGTAGTCCGCGGGACCTGCCGCAGTCACTTTTCCGCCGGCGGCCGCAACGATCGGCGTGCCGTAGCCCGCCAGCAAATCGACGCCCGTGTGGAAATGAAGGTAGCCCCCGAAGGACGGCTCGATCGCGAGCGACGTCGGCCCGAAGCCCTGGATGATTTGAGCGCCGGCAATCGGACATAGGAACTGGCCCGGGTCGATCGGGTCGGCCGGCAAACCTGTGCCCAGGTTCCCGTCCTGGGCGGGGTCGACGGGAATCACCAGCACCGAGCCGGTGCTCAGCTGCTGACTGTGAATTCCATTGAAGCCGAGCAGGGTGCTCTCATCCACCCCGTAGCGCGACGCCAGGCCCGCCGGAGTGTCTCCCTTCTTGACGACGACGACGACACCCGGCAACGGGGGCACCTCGAGGGATCGTCCCACGATGAGCGGCATGCGCAAGCCCGGATTCGACCAGAAGACGTCCCTCCAGGGCAGGTTGAACTGCTTGCCGATGCTTTCCAGGGTGTCGCCCTGCGCCACGATGTGCACGATCGGAGCGCGGCTTGGCAGCGCCGCGGTCGGAATCGAAATCGGTTTGATGATCATGCTGTCACGGCCCAACGACACGTCGCCGACGGTGGCTCCCTGGTCAGCCGCTGAAGCGTTGACGGCAGCCGCGTGGAAGTTCGAGAAGAGGTAGCTCCGGTCGATGGCGGTGTAGGTGGACATCGCCGCAGCTATCGCGAGCACGACGGCATGGGCCATATAGCGATTGATTCGCAACGCCTACCCCCAGGTTTCGTTCTCGCCAGCCGCGGACGCCGAAGACCCGCGTCACCCTACCAAAGCCCCGGCAAGAGTGTCAACGCAAATTCGGGTCAAAACCGGTGGCCCAGCCGGGGTTGCTTGAGGGTACACCTTCGAGGGGATCCGAGAGCCGGCCGGGATGGATGGGAATCGAGCTGACCACGGAATGTGGGGAGATCGGGGTAGTGAGCGCGCCCCTCCCAGCGTCCAGCCCCGATTCCCATCCCCACAAAGGCCGAGGGAAGTGATCAGAGGCGTTCGATCGTTACAAGCCAGGCGTGGGCACCGTTGTCGTCGATCGTGACGGCGAACATCGCGGGCTCTATCGACCTGATCGACCAACCATCCACGAAGGCAGCGCGCAACTCGGCCTGCGACACCCGGCGCGGACCCCAGTCCCCGGGCTGTTGGTCGCTGAAACACATCATGTAATACATCCCCCCGGGCCGAAGGGCCGACCTCAGACTGTTGACATAAACGGGGCGCTCCTCGTCGTCGAAGACGTGGAACAGGCCACTATCGGTGATGACATCGAACTGCCGCCGCAACAGGTCCAGGTGCAGGGCATCTCCGACCTCGAATATCGCATTGATGCCCCGCTGCTGCGCCTTGGTCCGCGCGCGCTCGATGGCCAGCTCCGCCACGTCTACTCCCGTTGCCTCCGCACCGTGGCTCGCCGCCAACATCACGTGCTCGCCGGTTCCGCAGCCCACGTCAAGCATGTGTCCGTGGAACTTGCCAGCATCGGCCAGTCTCACGAAGTCGAGCTGCGGCCGGCCGATGTCCCACGGCGGCGATCCCTCGTAGACGCTGTTCCAGGAGGGATGTTG
>DATMKM010000013.1:0-33276 GCA_035571315.1 Candidatus Acidiferrum sp. | reverse complement strand
GGCGCCCGGCATCGATACGACGTCCTCCGCGCCCGCGGCCAGACACATCATCAAGCTCTACGAGCTCTCGGCAACCGTCTGGTCGGCATTCTGCATGGCTGCCTAACTAACCGCCAGGCCTACAGCGAGCAGGTCGCTTGGGCGGCACACCTGGAGGTTGCCGCTTGACTTTTCCAGCCGTGGGATGTCTAGTCTCGGTCCAGGAATTCGGTGACGAGGGACTGGAAATGGTGGACGCCGTTCTCGCGCAGAGCTGAGAAGCGGCCGCGGCTGTAGGAGCGGGAACGGAGGCCCTTCTGCACCTGCTCGCAGACAGCAATGTCCTCTTGCTGAATCTCGTCTGAGAAAGCGATTGTCTGCTGCATCGATTCCCAGCCCGCGCCGGTGCCCGGCTCCGCGAAGAACCATTCGAAGATCGTGAGCGTGCGATCGACTCCCATAGGGAGGATCACGTTGGTGCTGATGTTGTCCTGGTAGATGTTCAGCATCGTGTTGGGGAAGATCCAGTAATACAGGGCGTTGTCTTCGGCGCCCGGCATCCGGATGTAGCGGCGGTCGCGTCCCGGCACCTCTCCTGGCTTGAGCTCGCGGATGGGCGCATGCTGCTTTGAGTAGTAGCGGAAGGTCTCGACGCGGTAGTTGTCGTACTCGAGCTCCTTGAACAGGCCAGGGTGCGCTATCGGCAGGTGATAACCCTCGAGGTAGTTGTCCACGTATACCTTCCAGTTGCACCCGATGTCGTAATCGCGACGTTCGACCCGGCGCATGTTGGACATCTCGTATCCGGCCGACACGATCTCTGAGGGGACGGCCCCGATCCAATCGGCCAGCGGGGCGGCGTTCGGGTCGAGGTTGGCGAACACAAATGGTCCGAGGGTGTCGACGCGAATCGGCACCAGGCCGAAGTCGGACTTGTCGAAATCCTCCGTGCCTTCCATCTCACGCGCGACCTGGAGCTTGCCGTCGAGACCATAAACCCATCCGTGGTACCCGCACTGGAGTGACTTGCGGTTGCCACGTGTCGTCACCACCTGAGCGGCACGGTGCCGGCACACGTTGTAGAAGCCCCGCAGCTTTCCGTCCTGCGCATGTGTCAACAGGATCGGCTCGTCGAGGATGGTTGCAGGCTTGAAGTCACCCGGCCTGGCGAGCTCGCTCATGTGCGCGACGAGCTGCCACGTGCGGTAGAAGATGCGGGCTTTCTCGCGCTCGAGGATCGTCGGGTCGAGGTAAGAGGTCGACGGCAGCGTCGAAGCCCTCGCCACGTCGGTCTGGGACTTGGTGTCGAGCTTCGCCATCACGCAACATTGTCGCGCGGTGTGCGCTACAAATGCCGCCATGGCCGGTGACAAGAATGCAACCCTGGCCGTCGTCAACGGCAAGGTCTGGCCTCCACGAGACGGAGCCACCGCCGTGGCGGTGCTGGACAATCGCATCGCCGCCTCAGGGTCGGACAAACATGTCCGCTCGCTGTGCGACCGGCGCACGCGGGTCGTCGACGCGCGCGGAGGCAGCATCCTCCCCGCCTTCAACGATGCGCACGTCCACTTTCTGATGGGCGCGCGCTCGCTGTCCGAGTTGAACCTCCACGGAGCCGAGACCTTGAGTGAGGTCGAGCACCGGATTGCCGCTTACGCGGCGCGGCACAGGGGCCCTTGGATCGCCGGCCGAGGCTGGTACTACTCGGCATTTCCTGGAGGCATGCCCACGGTCGAGCTGCTTGACAGGCTGATCCCCGACCGGCCCGCCTACATCGAGTCCTACGACGCTCACACTGGCTGGGCCAATACACGAGCTCTGACCATCTCAAGCGTCGCCTCGACCGGCGTGCTCAAAGAGGCGGAGATGCTGGGCGTGACGCGCCGTATCCCCAAGCGATCGACTGCCGAGGATCTTGACGCCCTGCGCGCCGGAATGCGAGTGGCGGCCGAGCACGGCATTGGCTCGGTCCAGGAGGCGGGCGGTGGCCAGAACCAACTCGAGCTCTGGGACGCGCTGCGCGAAACGGATGAACTCACCCTCCGAGTGAGGCTCGCCTTCGACATGGTCCCGCGCCTCGATCCCGAAACGTGGAAGGAGCGCCTCGACCTCTACGAGGAGCTGGCCCGCGGCCGCTCGGCTAATCCCTGGGTTGCGACCGGCATCCTGAAAGCCTTCGCCGATGGTGTGGTCGAGTCGCGCACGGCCGCGCTGCTTGCTCCCTATGAAGGAACTTCAGAGCTTGGCGCGCCGCTGTGGAAGGGCGACGAGCTGGCTCACGCGGTACGGGTGGCGGACGCGCGCGGCTGGCAGGTCCAGGTCCACGCCATCGGCGACGGCGCGATCCGGCAGGCGCTCGATGCCTTTGCCGCGACCGCGCCCGATCGCCGGCACAGGATCGAGCACATCGAGGCGCCGTCGCCGCTCGACCTACAGCGCTTTGCCGAACTTGGCGTCATCGCCAGCATGCAGCCGCAGCACGCCGAGCCAAATCGCAACGTGCTCGAGATGTGGCTGCCCAACCTCGGCGCTGAGCGCGCCGCCTACGCCTGGCCATGGCGCTCGATCCTCCGCTCGGGTGCCCGCATTGCGTTCGGCACGGATTGGCCCGTGGTGCCGCTAGACCCGGCGGCGAGCCTCCAGGTCGCCGTCACCCGGCAGACCCCACAGGGCGAACCTACCGGCGGGTGGTTGCCCGACCAGCGGTTGAGGCTGGCCGAGGCGCTGGCCGCGTGGACGTTCGGTAGCGCATTCGCCGAGCGTTCCGAGGACAGAAAGGGGACGCTGGGTGACGGCATGCTGGCCGACATCGCCGTGCTCGACCGCGACATTCGGACCACCCATGCATCGGAGCTGCACGCCCTGAAGGTGACCGCCACGATCGTCGACGGCCGCGTCGTGTACGAGCGCTGACGGGCCGAGAGGACCCGGCCCGTCAGCTTTTGGAAATCGTTTCTTACACGCCGGGTGCGCCCGCGGGAAGCGGGGTGGATCCGGCCGGTGTGGTCACCGGCCCGCCGTGGATCGCGTGACCCCGGCCGACCGCCCAGAAGACGACTGCGATCACGATCAGGACTGCGACGACGACAAACGTATAGACCTCAAAGGTGGTGCGGCTGACACCGGAGGCATTAGCGCTCCAGGCGTAGGTGAATAGACCCGGCCATAGCGAGAAGACGGTGGCTGCGACGACCCAGAACATCGTGAGGATGACGCAGATCCAGGCGCCCAGGTTGCCTCCAGGTACCACGAACGGACGCGGCACGTTCGGGTACTTGCGGCGAAGGGTGATCAGGGCCGGGAAGATCAGGATGTACGAGAAGGTGGTGGTCGAGATGACCAAGCCCAGGACAGCAGCGAAGAAGCCGTGCAGGCTTCCACCGGTGACGAAGAAGGTGATGTACATGAAGATCGTGGCGATGATGCCCGAGGAGACGTTGACCACGATCGGCGTCCCGAAGCGGGCGGAGAAATAGCCGAGCTGCTTGGGTCCGGAGCCCGCGAGCGCGCCGATGGCCATCAGCCGGTCTGACCCCATCAGCCACGTGGTGCCACTCGACAGGAGCACGAACACGACCGCCAACGCTGCCACGTGGTTGAAGAACGGCGCGGCGCTACCGAAGACGCTTGCAGAGGCGAACTGGTACGCGGCGACAAAGCCTCCCACGTTGCTCAACTGGTCGTGGGAAAGGATCAGGATCACGCCAACGATCGGGATCCCGTAACCGAGAAAGGAGATCAACCCCGATGCGTAGATCGCGCGAGGGATGTCGCGCTGCGGGTTTTCCATCTCCTCGCTTGCGTTGGTCTGCAGCTCGAAGCCGATCCATTGGAAGACGATGACCCCGATCACGCCAATCAGAACGGTGGTGTCGGTCGGCACGAAGCCGGTCATCGAGCCGTGGAATCCATGCTGGGTGCCGGTGATGATGACGAGCAGAGCGAAGAAAAGAAGCAGCGCGATCCTGAGGATGGCGCCCAGGTTGGGCACCCACTTCATGTAGCGAAGCGACAGGATGTTCATCGTCACGGCGACCCAGATGAAGACGAAGCCGATCACCGTCTCTGCTCCCTGGTTGCCGGTGAAGCTGCTCCCCCAGAGCGCGTCCAGCGCGGCGATGGCGGTCGCCGTGAGGGTCCCGCCCAGCCAGATCGGGTTGCTGAGCCAGTAGAGAACACCGACCACCGCTCCCGCGAAGTGGCCGTAGGCCAGGCGCACCCAGTCGTAGGTGGCGCCCTCGGTCGGGAAGGCGGCCCCCAGCTCGGCCGTGAGCAGGCCGTAGGGGATGAGGAATGTGATCGCCGAGACGATGAGCCAGAAGATCGCCTGCGCCCCATACGACGACGACTGCCCGATGGTGTCGATCGCCACGATGGCGCAGACCGTAAAGAAGATCATGTCGAACCGGAACAGCGACTTCTTGAGCTTGCGCTTCTCAGCGACCAGCTCAGCTACGGCGGCTGTCTCCCCCATCCATACCCTCCCAGGTTTATGACGCAGGACTGAAATTGGCGACAATTAGAGATCCACGGCGCACCGCTGTCAAGGCGACCGCCTGAACAAGGGGAGAAACGAATGGCGACCACGACCAAGCGCGAGGTCCCGACAAGCCGTGTCGCGGAGCTGATCGCGGGCGAAGAAGACTCGTTCCGGAAGGCCCGGCCACGCTCGCTGAAGCTGTGGACGGAGGCCCGCGAGGTGATGCCCCGAGGTGTCCCCTCCTCCTTCCAGGACGCCGCTCCCCAGCCGATCTTCATGGAGCGGGGCAAGGGCAGCCGAATCTGGGATGTGGACGGCAACGAGTATGTGGACTTCCACAACGGGTTCGGGGTCATGGTGGTCGGGCACGCCCACCCGAAGATCGTCGAGGCGGTGACCCGGCAGATCGCGCTCGGCTCGCACTTCGCCCAGCCGGTGGAGAACAGCATCATCGTGGCCCGCGAGCTCAAGAGGCGCTTCCACCAGCCCAAGTGGCGCTTCACCAACTCGGGAACGGAATCGACCCTCGACGCGGTGCGAATCGCACGCGGGTTCACCGGCCGCGAGCGTCTGATCAAGATCGAAGCTTCGTATCACGGACACCACGACGCGCTGATGGTGTCGGTGGAGCCACCCCGAGACTTGATGGGAACACCCGACGAGCCAGCGTCGGTTCCGCAGAGCGAGGGCATCCCGGCCGCGATCGTCGAGCTGACCACCGTGGTCCCCTTCAACGACCTGCCCGCGCTGGAGAAGGCGTTCACCACACATCGGGACGAGGTCGCGGCGGTGATCGTGGAGCCGGTGATGATGAATGTCGGGATCGTGCTGCCCGACGCGGGCTACCTCGCCGCGATCAAAGAGATCGCCCACGGCCACGGGGCCCTTCTGATCTTCGATGAGGTCAAAACCGGCGCCACCATTTCGGCGGGAGGCGCGACGGAACGGTTCGGTGTGACGCCCGACCTGGTCGCGCTGGCCAAGGCCATCGGGGGTGGCCTGCCGTGCGGCGCTGTCGGCGGCCGCGACGATGTGATGGCTGTCATCGAGGACCATCGGGTTGCCCAGATGGGGACGTTCAACGGCAACCCGCTGACGATGGCCGCTTCGAAGACCACCCTGCTCGAGATCCTCGACGCTGCGGCCTACGCGCATTTCGACGCTCTCGCGGAAACGTTGCAGGGCGGCCTCGACGAGGTCATCGCCGAGCGCGAGCTGCCCTTCCACGTGATCACGCTGGCGGCCCGTGGCGGCATCACGTACCGGGCGGAGCGCGTCCGCAATTATCGCGACTACCTGGAGATCGACAAGTCGCTCGCCTACCTCAGCTGGCTGTACCAATGCAATCGCGGAGTGGTGATGGCGCCTGGAGCCGAGGAGAACTGGACGCTTTCGGTGCAGCACTCGACCGACGACGTTCAGCGTTACGTGGACAACTTCGCCGAAATGGCGAAAGACCTTCGGTCCTAGACGACCCACCGATCGTGTCGCGCCTCGGAGGCATGTACGGCCCGGACGTGACCTTCCTTGGAGTGGAGCGCTGTGACCTCACCCAGCCCTCCACGCTGGAAGGGGCTGATGTGGTGATCATCGGGGCCCCTTACGACGCGGGGACGTCGTATCGGGCAGGCGCGCGCTTCGGGCCGAAGATGATCAGGACCACCGATTACCTGCCCCATGATTCGTCGCGCCCGCACCTCGCACTGCGGGTCGACCCGCTCCAGGAGATGCGCGTTCTGGACGCGGGCGACGTCGAGATGGCGGGTGTCGAGCAGCGCGTGCCGCTCGACGCCCTCGAGAACGCCGTACGCGTCGCGACCGAAGCGGGTGCCATCCCGATCGTGCTGGGCGGAGACCACACCATCACCTGGCCCGACGTCACCGGGGTGGCCCGCGTCAAGGGTTGGGGCCGGGTCTCGGTCATCCACTTCGACGCGCACGCCGACACCGGCACGATCCAGTTCGGCAGCCTCGTCGGCCATGGGCTGCCGATGCGCCGCCTCATCGAGTCGGGCGCGTGCCGGGGCGACCGGTTCCTGCAGATAGGGCTGCGCGGGTACTGGCCGGAGCCGCCCACCCTGCAGTGGATGGCGGAGCAGAAGATGCGCTCGTTCGAGATGCACGAGGTGGTTCAGCGCGGGCTGGACGCGGTGCTCGAGGACGCGTTCGCGATTGCGGTCGACGACTGCGACGGGGTTTTCGTGTCGGTCGATCTGGACGTCGTGGATCCCGGCATGGCGCCAGGTACCGGGACGCCGGAACCTGGCGGTTTGACTGGTCGCCAGCTCCTCGACGCCGTCAGGCGGATCGCCATCGAGCTGCCCGTCGTCGGAATCGACGTGGTGGAGGTCGCACCGGCCTACGACTCGGCGGAGATCACCTCGTTCCTGGCCAACCGGGTGGTCCTCGAGATGCTGTCCGGGATCGCCTACCGCCGCAAGGGCGGGACCTGGGCGACCATCCCACCCACCTTGCTAGGCGGACGCTAGGTAGGGCCGGATCAACCGGCCGAGCTCTTCGAGCTTTGCCAGCGCCTCGTCCCGGCCGTCGGGTGGCACGTACCAGATGCAGCGCTCGACTCCAATTTTCGCCAGACGTTCGATCTCAGCAGCCTCGGCCTTGGGGTAGTAAGTGACGGGAATGGGCCCCCGGCCGGCGGCTTGCGCCATCTCCTGGAGTTCGGGAATACGTTCGACGGCGTGGCCGCGGTTGGGCATCCAGCCGTCCGCGTAGCGGACCACTCGTTCGAGGATCTTCGGGCCGCTGCCGCCGAGGATGACGGGTGGATGAGGCTTCTGGACCGGCTTTGGCCAGCACCACATCGGCCCGAAGTCGACCATCTCGCCGTGATACTCGGCCTCGTCCTGGGTCCACATCGCCTTGATCGCCTCGACCTTCTCACGGAGCAGCTTCCACCTGGTGCTGAACTCAGTCCCGTGGTCAGCCATTTCCTCGCGGTTCCAGCCCCCGCCGACGCCGAAGATGAAGCGGCCGTGCGAAACGAGATCGACGCTCGCGCCTTCCTTGGCCGTGTGGATCGGGTCGCGCTGGATGAGCAAGCAGATTCCGGTTCCAACTCGAATCGTCTTCGATGCGGCGGCGGCGGCGGTGAGCGCCACGAACGGATCCATGGTGTGGAAGTAGTGCTTGGGCAGCTCGCCGCCGGCGGGGTAAGGGCTCTGCCGGCTGACCGGTATGTGCGAGTGCTCGGCCACCCACAGCGACTCGAAACCAAGCTGCTCGGCGGCCGGCGCCAGCTCTGGCATCGAGATCGCGTAGTCCGTCGGAAAGATGGCGACGCCGAACTTCACCTGAACATGGTGTCAAATTTCGGAGCGACGCCGCGCATCGCCGGCTAACCCGCCAGCGACATACCTCGCGCGGCGGACGTCGTCCTGACTGTGTACGAATCCAACGCAGCGAGCAGCGCAGACACCACCCTCGAGTCGAGCCGCCTACCGGCCTCTTCCATCATGACGAGGCGCGCTTCCAGCGGAGCTCGCGCACTGCGGTAGGGCCGGTCCGAGGTCAGCGCGTCGTAGGTGTCGGCCGCTGCGACGATGCGGGCTTCGATCGGAATCGCCTCGCCGCCGAGCCCGTACGGGTAGCCGCTCCCGTCGAGGCGCTCGTGGTGATAGAGGACCGCCAGCAGCTCCCGCCTCGACCGTCCGTCGCCCAGAATCGAGAGTCCGATCTCGGGGTGCGATCGCATGAGCGCCCACTCGGAATCGTCGAGGGGCGAGTGCTTCCCAAGAATCTGGTCTGGAATGCCGCTCTTCCCGATATCGTGGAGCAGGCCTGCTCGGGCCAGGACCCTGAGCTCGGATGTCGTCATCGCCATCTGGCGGCCGATCTGGACGCAGAGCTGGGCCACGCGCCGGTTGTGGCCGAGCGCCTGCCGGTCCTTGACCATGTGGCCGAGCACGGCTACCGCATCCAACCAGCTTTTGACATGTGACACCGGGTATGCAACCACTGGGGACCCTCCTTCCCATAGGTTCGTACCGGACGCTGATACCGATTCCTTACAGAACGCCTGGTAGGACAACGGTCGGAAGGTCGATCCGGGTCGCAAGACTGGTTTTCTGATGGCTACTTCGCGTAGCCAGGCGGTCAGTCGGGAGCGGCGAACTCCAGGCGGCGTACGCCACGCAGGTCGACCCAATACCGGCCCCGCCCGTGCACGACTAGCATCAGGACCTGCTTGCATTCGGGGCAGCGGACGACCACGCCCGGCGCCTTCATGTACACGTCGACGCGAGCCACTGCGTTGACCGCGCCGCACCCTGCGCATGTGGTCTCGGCGGCGGTCATCTCCATCGCGAAGATCTCGCGCAACAGACCTCCGATCGCGTTGCCGTCCACTTTCATCTCCGCCACGTCCATTGTCATCCTCCAGTGGCGCCGAAGCGCTCGGTCTTGATCCAGGACGGGTCATAGCCCAAATCCACGAGCAGCCCGGACGCGGTCTCGACGAACGAGGTGGGACCGCAGACGAACGCGAGTGGCGCTTGCTCCTTCGGCCACGCCACGTCGCGCACCATGTCACGATCGATTCTCCTCGCGTAGCCCTTCCAGCCGGCGGGCCGTTCGCGCGTCAGGGTGTGGGCGACGGTAAGGCCGTCGCCAGCCGCAGCGAGGCGCTCCTGCTCGGTCCGATAGATGATGTCCTCGTACATCCGCGAGGAGTAGAGAAGTCTCGCCGGCGCTCTGTCTCCGACCAAAGCGCGGTGCCGCAGCATCGCCATCAGCGGCACCACCCCGGAGCCCCCCGCGATGAGGAGCAGCGATCGGGCGTCGCCCGCCTCCCAAACGAAATAGCCGCCGATCGGGCCGCGCAGCTCGAGCTTGTCCCCCACCTTCAGCTCTCCAACGAGATAGGGAGAAACCTCGCCGTCTTCGAGCCGCTCGACGGTGATGGCCAGCCGCGAATCTTCGGGCGCAGAGGCGATCGAGTAGCTGCGCTGCGCCTGATAGCCGTCCTCGGCCGTCAAGCGCACATCGACGTGCTGCCCTGCGCGGTGGCCCGGCCAGTCCTGCAGCTGCAGCTGGAGGGTGCCTACGCGAGGCGTCTCCTGGACCAACCCGGTGACCTCACCGAGCTGCCAGGTCAGTCTCCCCAGTACCGCTGTTCCCGCCATGGGTCTCCACGAATGTGGTAACCGTTCGACTCCCAAAAGCCAGGCTGCTCTTCGTTTTGAAGCGTGATGCCGCGCACCCATTTCGCGCTCTTCCAGAAATACAGGTGCGGCACGAGCAGGCGTACCGGGCCCCCGTGCTCGGGATGGAGCGGCTGGCCGTCGTATTCGAAGGCGACCCATGCCTTGTGGCCGGACAGGTCATCGAGGGCGAGGTTCGTCGTGTAGCCGCCATCCGAGTACACGGTGGCGAACTCTGCTGCCGTGTCGACTCCATCGAGCAACGTGTCGACCGAGACTCCGGTCCACGACGTGTCGAGCTTGGTCCACTTGGTGACGCAGTGGATGTCCGTCGTCAGCGTCTCATGCGGGAGCTCAGTGAATTCCTTCCAGGTCCACCGCTTCGGTTCGTCGATCTCACCGTCGATGGTGAAAGTCCACTGGTCCAATGACACGCGCGGAGTCGGTCCGGCCGACAGGACCGGAAAGTCGCCGACCACATGCTGGCCTGGCGGCACTCGCGAACTGGGAACGTTGTCGCGACGCTTGCCGCGAAACCCTCTGGAGATGAAAGCCATCAGATAGCTCCCGTTGATAGTAAAAGCGCGGCGCCCACGAGGGACGCCGCGCCGGGTCAAAGTTGCTAGATGGCCACGATGCCGAACGGGGTTGCTCCACCCGGGAGCGCGAACGGCGACTGGGCGAGTTCGCTCAAGAGACCGCCCGAGACCGCGAAGGCGCTGACCTTGGCGATCGCCGCGTCGACGACGTAGAGGGTGCTACCGTCGGCGGACAGCCGCGCGTCGAACGGCCGGATGCCCGTGCCGCTGGTGAATGCGGTCGAGGTCACCAGGCTCAGCGACCCATCCGCGAGGATCTTGTAGCTGGAGATCGTGGTGCTGGCGGTGTTGACGGTCCAGAGGTAGGCGCCGTCATGCGAGATCTCCACCCAGCAGGGCGCTGTCTGGGCGTCCGCGTAAGGCGAGGAGCCGATCGAGCTCAAGACACCGGCATTCGTGACGTTGAATGCGGACACCGAACCGTTGCCCGTGCCTCCGTGCGCGTTCGAGACGTACAGGTGAGCAGGGTTGACCGGCGAGAACTCGCTTCCGAAGGGGCCGGCGGCCTCCGCGGGAAATGGAGAGCCCGCGGCCGGTGTGATCAGGCCGTCGGATCCCACGACAAAGCTGTCGATGAGGAAGGTGCTGGCGACCGTGGTCCCGGTCTCGACGCCGATGAGGCTCGTCCCCGTCGAGTTGAAGAGGATGTCGCCCGGGTTAGCTGTGGCCGGCAAGTTGAAAGTCGATCCCGCCAGCGGGACCAAGTGGCCTCCGGGGTTGAGTTTGAATCCCGTGTAGTTGCTGCCCGCGCCGGTGACCTTGTCGCCTTCGTTGGCGACGTACACGAGGTCGCTGTGGACGGCGACGCTGACTGGCTCCACCCCTCCCGACCAGACGGGGCCTCCACCGACCGGCAGCAGAGCGCCACCCGGAAGAATGCGGAGCACCGAGATCTGGTTGCTCCCGGCATCGACCGCCAGGAGGTAGCGGCCGTCGCCGCTTGACTGCAGGGCTCCCTGGGAGCCGACGATGGTTCCAGTCCCCTGACCGCCCGCGTTGAACGGAGAGCCCGCCAGCGGGGTGAGGCTGCCGTCGCTGTGCCGGTCAAATCCGGCGACGGTGTTGGTGCCGGCCGTGTTGTCGTTGACATAAACATGTCCGGCCACATCCGGGGCAGCCGAGACGGTGAGCGTCAGTCCCGCAGCCATGGCCAGCAAGGCGCTCACTCCTGAAACTCGAAGCAAAGCTCGCAACAAAGGGGGATCCTCCTTGGAATCGCTCGAGCCACCCGCGTGCCTCGTCGGTGGTGAGTGCTGCGGCGGCCGTGCGGCGTTACAGCCCTACCTGGTCGACCGCCAGCTCCTGAACGCTTCGAGCAATTCCTTTTCGACCGCTGCGGGCACTGGTTCGTCGGCAAGCCGTCCCACGATCTTGCGAGCCATCCGCAGCTGCGCCAGGTAGGCGGTGCAGCCGTCACAGCCGGCGATGTGCTCCTCGAAGCGCGCCCGGTCGACCGCCGAGAGTGCGCCTTCGAGGTAGTCGGTCATCAGCTCCACCACCTGGCGGCAGTTCATCTCAGGTATTCCTCGAGAGTCTGCCGGACGGCGGCGCGAGCCCGATGCAGCCTCACCCGCTCGTTGGACGCCGATATACCAAGCAGCGAGCTCACCTCCGCCGCGTCAAAGCCGGCCACGTCACGCAGGAGGATGACCTCCCGCTGCTTTGACGGCAGCGCATCGATGGCCGACCGCACGTGCTGAAGCGTCTCGTCTCCGAGCACCTTCGATTCGGGAAGGTTGTCCCAGCTGTGCGGGCCGTCCCTCCACATCCCGTCGGAACCGAAACGCGACCGCTCAACCGTCGGCCGGTGGCTGTCCGAATCGTCCCGGCGAAAAAACGAGGCGAAGGGCAGGATGCGGGATTCTTTCCGCCGCCGAGCGCGCGCGACGTTGACCAGGATTCCAAACAGCCACGTCTTGAGCGAAGAGCGCCCTTCGAAGCGGTCGAGGCTGCGCAAGCAGGTCAGCCATGCCTCCTGAACGACGTCTTCTGCGACGCCGCGATCGCCCACGTAGGTCATGGCGAGCTTGAACATCGAGCTGTGATGGCGCTGGACAAGCGACTGAAAGGCCGCCTCATCGCCGGCCCTCAGCGCCTCCAGCTCGGAGTCGACGCTTGCCTCACCCACCGTGGGCCAAGGATAAAAGCGCGGGTCAGCCGGCAAGGGTTGCGCAATGGGTCATCGAGGCCTGGTGTCGGAACGGCCCGGATCGTTACAAAAGCGCTATTAGCTCGTTCGCCAGTCGAGCGCGGGGCCAAGCTTCTGTTCGAACAGGCTCGCAACCTCTCCCGGCTTGGGAAACCGCCTGGCCTCCTGCTTGCTGAACACGAGCTCATCGTCCAGGTAGATGGCGAAGCGCCCGCCGCTCGCGCTCTGGAGCTCGAGGGCTCGGACGATGGGCGCCCAGCGGCTCAGGAGCTCATCGCCCAGGCTCACGGCCCGGTCGAGATAGTCTCAAGGCACGCAGTACTCGATCCGGATGTCGTGCAGCGGATTGATCATTTGGCCCGCATCCGGTTGTTCTTCGGATTGTGCTCGACCTCAGCGAGACCCAACGCCTCGAGGAGAGGTGGCATGTACATCCCGAAGCGCCCGCGCAAGCCTTTCTTGAGGCCGTACCATCCGCCGACCGGGTTCTTCGGCGACCTGCCCCACGCCTCGACAGTTCCTTCCGCCGCGAGCTTCTGCTCGTCGGCGCTGCCCAACGGCATCCAGTCGCCGTGCTTCTTGAGCATGGCGTGAAGGTCTTCGATCGCCCGTATGTCGTAGCGAAGCTCGGTCTTTCCGACCATGCAAACGATCGCCGGCGGGTCGAGCGACTCGTCCCGGTACATCTGGTACTCGGACGACCCACTCGGCGTCGTCAGCTGCCACGGTGACTGCTTGGTGCCGTCTCCCTTCGCCTTCGCCAATCCATACCTCCTTGGTGATCTCTTGTGGGATCACCCGTGGATCATAGGTTCGGGAGGCGGGTCAGGCGCCAGAACCGGCCCGGCGGGTACATGGGGTCGGCCGTTACCAGGGGCACGTCGAGGTTGTAGTCACCCAGAACCATGTGCTCGGTGCCTTCCTGCGTGCCGGCGGGCAGCGGCTGGTTGAGCACGAGCGGGTGCGCGTCGAGACGCTGCCGGAGCACCATACCTGGCCACTCGATCAGCTCAACGTCGACCGTCGAAATGAGGTCCGTTTGCGCGCCCCACGGTGTGATGTACGTGGCTACCGTCTGGTTCTTGACGATGACCTTGCGAACATGCAAGGCGGACTGCATCGCCCCGATCAATTTCTTGGCCGCCGCGAAGGTGTCGTCCAGCGTCGCCTGGCCCATCACGCATCCATAGAACGTGATGGGAATCCCGTCGACCGAGATGGTCGCGGCGAAAAGAAAGTTCGCCCCGGTGTTCAGGCCCGAGCCTGTCTTGATGCCGACGATCCCGCTCTGACCGAGGACGCCGTCGACGTTGTAGACGGTGCCCGCGACCGGGAGATCGGCCGAACCCATGCCGACGACCTGTGCGAACACATCCTGCTTCATCGCCGTCATGCCGAGCAAGATCAGGTCGCTCGGTGTGCTCAGAGTGCCGGGATTGGCTCCGCTCGTGTCCACAAATTTCGTGTGGGTGAGGTGCAGGGCGGCAGCCCGGACATTCATCTTCGCGACGAATGCGTCGACCGAACCGGCGTCCCAGCGTGCCAGCGTCTCTGAGAAGTTATTCGCCGACGGGATCAACATGCCCTGCAGGAGCTCCAGCTCAGAGATCTGCTCACCCGCCTGCACGCTGACGACTGACTCCTTGTCCGCGACGTCGGCGTTGTAGAGCTGGACGTCCGCGTCCGTGATCGTGATCGTGGGTCCGGGGTCCCCCGTGGCCAGCGGCTTGTCGGTAAGGATCACGAGAGCAGTCATGACCTTGGCCACGCTGGCGGCGGGAATCGGCTGCTCATTGCCTGAGGTCGCGATGAAGCCGAGGCTCTGGACGCCGACCGCGGCCGAGCCTCGGGTAGGCCAGGGCATGACCGGCGGCGAGCCCGCGATCACCTCACTCGCCGACGGGCCGCCGCTCGCGGCTACGTCCGGGATGGGGCGCAGATAGTTCCAGGCCCCGAGGCCGACCACGACGAGCAATAGGAAGACCCCAATTCGAAGCCGCATGCCTTGAAAAACATAGCTAACCGGCGGCCCGTGCAATCGCGGCGCGGCGTCCAAAGCGGGTGCGCAGAGGCTCCGACAGGCGGACGCCGACGTACGTGAAGAAGGCCAGCGAGGTGATGAAGAAGCTGACCGGGTGAGGCGAGTAATAGGCGATCGCGAGGCCGAGCCACGTGAAGAGCAGCGCCAGTACGACGCCGATCCCGATGGCGACCGACGGACGGCTCGTGAACCGGACGGCGATCGCGGCTGGGGTGACGATGAGGGCGAAGATGAGCAGCACGCCCACCACCTGAACAGCCTCCGTCACAGCCACCGCAAGAATGGCCATGAAGGCGATTGAGAGAGCTGTCACAGGGACGCCTTTGGCGCCCGCCAGCTCTTCGTCGACGGACGCGAACAGCAGCGGTCGGTAGGTCGCGACGAGCGCTGCGATGGTGACCACACCGGCGACGATGGTCACCACCACATCGTTTGAGCTGATGCCGAGAATCTCGCCGAAAAGGAGCGCGTAAGCCTCCGTCGCGTAGCCCGTATAGAGCGAGATGAACAACACGCCGAGCCCAAGCGTCCATGCGAGCACGATGCCGATGGTCACGTCGCGTCCCCGCAGCCGGTTGCCGAGCGCGCCGATGGCGATGCCGCTTCCCAGGGTGAACGCGAGCAGGCCGAAAATTGGATTGAGCCCGAGCACGACCGCCCCTGTCGCGCCCGCAAAGCCGATGTGAGAAAGCGCGTGCGCGGCAAAGGATGAGCTGCGCAGAACGACGAAGTACCCGATCGAACCCGCCACGACGGCCACGATCGTGCCCGCTTCGAACGCGTGCACCATGAAGTCGTAGTGGAAGAGTGCGGCGATGTCGTCTAAGAGGTTCCAACCGAGCTGAGGGGACGTGTTCGTGATGGTGGCGAAGATCTCATCCATGAGGGTGACTGACCTCCTCCTCGAGGCCCACGACGAACACGCGCCCGCGGCTGTCTTTCAGCACCTCGACCGGCGTCGAATAGATCTCCGACAGCGATTCGGAGGTGATGATCTCGTCCGGGGTGCCCATTGCCACGTTTCCATGGGCGACGTACAAGACGTGGTCGATATGGGGAAGCAACGGGTTGACGTCGTGGGCGATCAGCAAGACCGTCAGCTCGCGCGCTCGCTTGAGATCTCCGATCAGCTGCACGATCACGCTCTGGTTTCGCACGTCAAGTTGCGAGAGAGGCTCATCCATCAGCAGGAGCCGCGGGTTGCCGACCAGCGCCTGGGCGAGCAGGAGCCGCTGTTGCTCGCCGCCTGAAAGCCGTCCGATCGGGCGGTCCGCATACGACTCCGCGCCCACCGAGCGGATCGACGCGGCCGCCGCGCCAGCAGCGCCCGAACCTGGAAGTCGCAAGCCCCAACGGTGGCCGTCAACGCCCAGGTTGACGAAGTCGTGCCCGCGGATGGACAGCTCGGGATCGAAGGTCGATCGCTGAGGGATGTAACCGATGAGCGGATTGCCGCGCCGCGGATGCTCGCCCAGTACGAGGAGCTGTCCTTGGGATGGCGGAAGCAGCCCCAGGATCGTTCGGATCAGGGTCGATTTGCCGCCCCCGTTGGGTCCGAGGATCGCCGTGAACGATCCGGGCTGAATTGAAAAGTTGGCCCGCCTCCACACTGGGTGCCCGCCGTAGCCGGCCGCCAGGTCCGTCGCCACGATCGCCGGCTCCGACATCATCACGCTCCGGATCAGGCGGCCAGAGCCGAGGCGTTCAAGGCGTTTTCCAGGGCGAGGAGCTGGGACAGCTGCCAGTCCTGGAACGTCGCCGACTCCGGCTGCAAGGTCTCGGATACACCGACGACGGGGATGTCCGCAAGTGCGGCCAGATGTTTGATATTGGTCGTCACGGCCGTTGCCGTCTGGACGTTGTAGATGAGCACCTTGACCTGCTTGCCTGTGATCTGGTTCTGGAATTCGATGACCGCAGAGGCCGGCGGGTCATTTCCCTCGGCGACGGCGTTCATGAATTCCGTTGGGGAGATGAGATTCAGGCCGAGCGCAGTCGCCATGTAGACGAAGATGCTCTCGGTCGCACCGATCGGCGCGCCGCTGAACTTTGCCTTGATCTCCGCGAGGCGCTGCGAGTACGGCTTGAGCGCGGTCGTGAATGCGGCGCGCTGCTGGTCGAAGTACGCGGCGTCCGCCGGGTCGATCGATTTGTAGTCTGCGGTGATCTGGTCGGCCATGCGCGTGACGTAGTCGGGGTTGTACCAGAAGTGGGGGTTGTCGCCGGCCTTCTTGCCCAGCAGGTCGGCGGCGACTAGCACCGTCCGGTGATTGCTTGGATTGGCCGACAAGAGCTTGTTGGCCCAATCGTCATAACCCGCTCCATTGAGGATCACGAATCCCGCTTCGGCGAAAGCGCGGGCATCGTTCGTGTTGCTCTCGTACTCGTGGGGGTCGGCGTTCGGGTCCGACACGACGCTCTGGACGCTCGCCCTCGATCCGCCCAGCTGGATGGCGATGCTGCCCCAGAAGTTCTGCCCGGCCACGACTTTGATCGGGCCGCTCGCCGCGACCGGAGTCGAGCCTCCGCAGGCGCTCGTGGCTCCGGCCAGCAAGAGCGCTAATCCGAGCCACCCCCGAATCCTCCTGCCTGCCAATCTCGTGATCTCCCCCAACGCTGAGCCGCCGGCGTGGGCCCAGTCACGCAAGAGTATTGCACAATCGACTTGCGCAATGTTTTTGCGTATAGTGGCTGTATGGCCAGGCCGAGCCCCGTCAGCGACCAGGTGAAGAGCCTGTTCTCGGATCAAGACCGCCACCTGTGGTCGATCGACGAGCTTCACGCCGAGGTGGTCTCCCAGCTGGGCGCCGCCGACTACTCGACGGTCTTCCGGGCGGTCTCGGGTCTCGAGAAGGACGGGGTGATCCACCGCATCGACCTCGGCGACGGCAAGGTGCACTACGAGCTTGCGGAGGAGCACCACGAGCACATTCGCTGCGATTCCTGCGGACGTGTTGTGGAAGTCCCGGGTTGCGTGCTCGAAGATGCCTCGGTGGCTGTCACGAACAGCACCGGATTCAAAGTGACGAGCCACCAGCTGCTGTTTGGCGGCGTCTGCCCGGAGTGCGAGTCAGCGCGTCAGGGTTAGCACATCTCCGAGCTCGAAACCCTTTTCGGTGATCTCGTAGCGATGAACGACCGGGTGATGGTGCATCGCGCGCGTCTTGAGGACGGTCAGCGCGCGAACGAGCTCGGGTCCCTCCTGCACGTACTGCAGCAGCACGACGTTGTCGGCCAGGTGCGACAGGCCCTGCTCTGAGATGCGCCGCAGCTGGAACAGCTCCGGCACCTCGACGATCATCATCATGCTGATGCCGGCGCGTTCCATTCGCTGCGTGAGGGAGAACATCCACTCGCGAAACCGCACGGGGTCGGCGGCCGCGATCATCACGTCGGGAAGGCTGTCGATGACGATCCTTCGGGCACCGGTCTGCTCGATCAGGGCCAACAGCTGGTAGACCCACTCGTCGATGTAGATGTCGACGACGCTTCTACTCAGGACGTGGACGCCGCTCTCAGCGAAGGTCCACCCAAAGCTCTTGGCGACCCTCATCAGTTGTGTCTCGTTCTCCTGGAAGGTGGCCAGGACGCCGGGCTCGTCGCTTTCAGCGCCGCGGAAAAGGAAATGAAGACCCATCAGCGTCTTGCCGATGCCAGAAGGCCCCGCGACCATGGTCGCCGCTCCCGACCAGTACCCCCCCTCGCCGAGCACCTTGTCGAGTGCCTCGATACCCGTTGACGAACGCTCCCCGCTGAGCTTGTACAGGCTCCCGTCCTGGAGGTCGGCAAGTCGCGGAAAGACGTCGAATCCCGTCGCTGTGATGCGGTAGGCGTGTTCGCCCGAGCGGTAAGAGCTTCCGCGCAGCTTGAGCACCTGCATGACGCGAAGTTCGCGTGCGCCCACCAGCTTGATGTCCAGGGAGATGATGCTGTCCGCGACCGCGAACTCAGCCGCGTCCATCGCTTGCCCTCGCGTATAGGGCGCATTCCACACGGCCGTGGTCGCGCTGGCCGCGAGCAGACGCGTCAGGCTGTAGAGGAATCTCCTGAATTCGGTAGTGTCATGAGAGACCGCCGCGAACGCCCGAAAGCTGTCGATCACCACGATGCCTGGACGTAGCTCCTTGAGATAGCCCTCGATCGCACCCAGGATGTTCTCGAGGCCCTCTTCCCCCAGGACGTGGCCGAGATCCTCGTAGATCACGCGGCCTTCCTCGATCGCTTTGTGATCGAAGACCTTCAGGGTCTCGCCAAAACGAAGGATCTTGTCGAGTGGTTCGGAAAGAGTCGACAGGTACAGCGCCGGCTTATCGGTGGTCGCGTTGTGGAAAGCGAACTGCTGGCTGAGGATCGTCTTGCCGCTGCCGGGGACCCCGACGATCAAGTTGATCGCGTTCTTGAGCAGGCCGCCGTGCAGGATCTCGTCCAGACGCGGGTTGCCGCTGGGGAGCCGCTCGATCAACGAGGGACTTCGGACCGCCGCCCCTGACGCGCCAGCGCGCTCGTGCCCAGCAGGTCGCGCACCGTAGAGACGAGGACCAGTGGGTCGAGCGGTTTGCGCAGAAAGGCCGCAGCGCCGGATCTCATCGCCTCATCCGCGCTGTCGATCGCCGAGATCGCAAGGACCTGGGCTGAGCCCGTGGCGGCGAACTCGCCGCATAGGCGGAACCCGGCGCCTCCCGACAGCAAAAGGTCGATGATCACCGCATCAGGCGAACGTTCATCGAAATGCAATCTCGCCTGCTTGGCATCGGACGCGATGGCAACCTGGTATCCCTCGGTACGCAGGAAATATTCGGCCAGGCCAGTGGCATACGAATCTCGCTCGGCGATCAGGATCAACGGCCTCGAGTCTGGCGCCCGCTCGAGGTCTGAGGCCGGGACGTGCTCGCCGGCGAGCTCCTGCAGCAGGAGCCGGTGCGCGTCGGCTGCACTCGCCCCGGAGTCGAGCCGCGACTTGATGAACCGCAGCTGCTCGACCTGGGCGCGCGAATAGAGGCGCTGCGAACCATCGCTGCGAAGGGGGGTGATGACCGAGTAGCGCTCCTCCCAGGCTCGTAGCGTCGAGGTTGGAATGTCCAGCATCCGGGCCACCGCCCCGATGCTGTAGACGGCCTCATCTTGCTGGCGACTCATGCTCCTCACCTACTGTACCTTCTGAGGAACTAGTGCGCGACCTCTTCAACATTTGTGCGGATCTTGGTGCGCAATTGAGGTATTGCAGAGCTACTGTAGTAGTGGTAATAATGTTGGCCATAGGGATTCCATACGGTAGGTCCAGGACAGCTGAGCTTGGCTGAAGAAACCATTTGCGGCGCGGACGGAGGGGGCTCGGGACCCACCGAGCTGAGCGACCTGGCCGACCACTGGGTCCAGGTGATCGACCGTTGGGTTCAACAAATCGACCAAGGAATGGGAGGGACGGCCGACGGCGCGGGTCCGGCAGCAACGCCGGATGCCGCGCCCGAGGCGGCTCCTGATCCACCGGCGCGGGCGGCGGGATGGTCATGAGGAAGGGGGGTTGGTTGCAACAGCGCATGCAAGGGGACGAGGTCTATCTCGACAAGCAGCTGGTCGTCACCCGGACGGGATCGCCGTCTCGACTGAGCGTCAGCGGCTCGATCGACTACTACAACGCGGAGGCGGTGGCGTCAGCGCTGGCGCGTGAGCTGCAGTCCCCCACAACGGGTGCGGACGGGCTGTCCGACGCGATCATGGGCAACGGCGACCTCCACATCGACGTGAGCCGCCTCGAGTTCAGCGACGTCTCTGGCATCCGGGCTCTGGTACGCGTCGCAGAGCGCGGCCACGGCAGGCGCCTGGTTCTGCGAGGCATGCCTCCCCGAATCCGCACGGTGATCAAAGTCGTCGGCTGGTCTCAGCATCCAAACCTGGTCCTCGAAGAGGAAGGCGAGTAGGAAAAGAAGTCAGCGGTTTCTGCTCCCGGCTATCCTGCCCGCAGTGAAGGCGCTCGTCAAAGCAAGAGCGACGCCGGGCCTGTGGCTGCAGGACGTACCAGATCCGGAGCCCGGTCCCGGCGAAGTCCTGATCCGCGTCCTGCGCACGGGCATCTGCGGCACCGACCTGCACATCGAGGCCTGGAACGAGTGGGCCCAGTCGACCATCCATCCCCCGCTCGTCGTCGGGCACGAGTTCGTCGGCGAGGTGGTGCGCCTGGGTGAAGGAGTGGCATCGGTCTATCCAGGCGAGATCGTGGGAGCCGAGGGGCACATCGTCTGCGGGCGCTGCCGCAACTGCCTCGCTGGACGGCGGGCCCTGTGCGCCAACACGGTGGGCATCGGCGTGCAGCGCGACGGAGCGTTCGCCGAGTTCATCGTGATGCCGGCCATCAACCTGTGGCCCCACCTGACGAAGATCGACCTCGACGTTGCATCGATCTTCGACCCTTTCGGCAATGCCGTTCACACGGCGACCCAGTTTCGCGTCGTCGCCGAGGACGTGCTGGTGACGGGTGCGGGACCGATCGGGATAATGACCGCGCTCGTGGCTCGTCACATCGGCGCGCGCCATGTCGTGATCACCGACGTGAGCGACTACCGCCTGGAGCTCGCGCGCAAGGTCGGTGTGACACGCGCGGTGGACGTCCGGACCACCACGCTCACCGAGGTTCAAGAGGAGCTCGGCATGAAAGAAGGATTCGATGTCGGCTTCGAGATGTCGGGACAGGCGAGCGCGCTCCGCGACATGATCGCGAACATGGCGCACGGCGGGCGAGTCGCCATGCTCGGGCTGCCAGACCACGAGTTCCCCATCGATTGGTCTCAGGTCGTATTCAAGATGCTCACCGTGAAAGGCGTCTACGGGCGCCAGATCTTCGAGACCTGGTACCAGATGTCCGTGTTCACGCAGTCCGGCCTCGACATCTCGCCTGTGATCACCCATCGCTTTCCCTATGACCAGTTCGAGGATGCGTTCACCGTCGCCCACTCCGGCAAGTGCGGCAAGGTCGTGCTCGACTGGACCACCGCCGGCTCACAGAGGTAGACACGTGTTTGACAGCATGAGATCGCATCTGGAGACACAGCTCGAAGAGATCCGCGGCGCCGGGCTGGAGAAGCTCGAACGCGTGTTGAAGGGTCCGCAGGGCGCCGTCGTCAGCGTCATGGACCGGGACGTCTTGAACCTCTGCGCCAACAACTACCTCGGACTGGCCGACGACCCCGTCATCGTTGAGGCGGCGAAGGAAGCCCTCGACCGCTGGGGTTACGGAATGGCCTCAGTGCGGTTCATCTGCGGCACCCAGGAGGTCCACAAGGAGCTCGAGGCCGCCCTCACCGAATTCCTGGGCACCGAGGACACGATCCTTTATTCGTCCTGCTTCGACGCCAACGGCGGGATCTTCGAGGCCTTGCTGGACGAACATGACGCGGTCATTTCCGACGCGCTGAACCACGCGAGCATCATCGACGGGATCCGGCTGTGCAAGGCCAAGCGCCTCCGCTACGCAAACCGCGACATGGGAGACCTCGAGCGGCAGCTGAAGGACAGTGCGGGCTCACGTTTCCGGATGGTGGTCACAGACGGCGTTTTCTCGATGGACGGCTACCTCGCACCGCTGCCCGAGATCTGTGAGCTCGCCGAGCGCCATGAGGCGCTTGTGATGGTTGACGACTCGCACGCCGTCGGTTTCATGGGCGCGAGCGGCCGCGGCACGCACGAGCATCTGGGCGTCATGGGGAGGATCGACGCCATCAGCGGGACTCTCGGCAAGGCCCTCGGCGGAGCGAGCGGCGGATACGTCTCGGGACGAAGGGAGCTCGTGGCCATGCTCCGGCAGCGCTCGCGTCCTTATCTGTTCTCCAACTCCGTGGCTCCCCCGATCGTGGCCGCTAGCCTCAAGGTTCTGGAGCTGATCCGCTCCGCCGGCGAACTCCGGCAGCGGCTCCGGGACAACACGGCTTTCTTCCGCCGGCAGATGACCGAGGCGGGCTTTGACATCCTGCCTGGAGAGCACCCGATCGTCCCCGTGATGGTCGGCGATGCAAAGCTCGCCGGGCGAATGGCGCAGGTGATGCTCACGAAGGGTGTCTACGTCGTCAGCTTTTCCTACCCGGTCGTGCCCCAGGGCAAGGCGCGGATCAGGACGCAGGTCTCGGCGGCACACTCGCACGCAGACCTGGAACGCGCGGTCCGGGCCTTCGTCGAAACTCGCGCTGAGATCGGCCAGTAGGGCAAGCGCCCTGCGCGTTTTCGGGACATGGGCGAGCGAGAGTTGATGCTGGTCCAACTCGGGCAAGCGCTCGACCGCGTGGCGCGGCCCCACCAGTGTGACGAGGCGCTCCCGGTCGAGCTGCAGGCCAACCTCTGGCGGCTGGGCATTCCATGCGAAGCGCGGACGCCGCGACACGAGGTGGTCTCGCTCCTGTGGGCGCGGAAGCGTAACCTCTCGTTGGCTTACCAGCCGAGATGGGACGGTCCGGGAGAAACACCACCGAACGCGGCCTGAAGATCCGGCCGCCCGAAGCGGCTCAGGCTGGGCTGGTGTACGCCTCCGACGATGAGCCCGGCATCCGTCGGGTGCGCAAAGGCCAAGGCTTCACCTACTTCGGCCCGGACGGCAAACGGGTTACCGATCGCGTCAGCCTGGACAGAATTCGCGACCTCGTCATCCCGCCCGCCTGGAAGGATGTCTGGATTTCCACGCGACCGCGAGGTCACCTCCAGGCCACCGGCCGCGACGCTCGGGGCCGCAAGCAGCCCCTCTACCACGCGACGTGGCGCGCGGTTCGCGACGCGGACAAGTTTTCCCGCATGGTCGGCTTCGCCCGCGCCCTGCCGCGCATCAGGCGCCGGGTCGCTCGCGACATGGGACAGCCCGGACTGCCCCGCGAGAAGGTGGTCGCGACCATCGTGAGATTGCTCGAGATGACCTATGCCCGCATCGGCAACGAGGAGTACGCGCGTGACAACGGCTCATTCGGCCTCACCACGCTTCGCGACAGACACGTGACCATCAGTGGATCGGCTGTGCGCTTCCTTTTCAGAGGCAAGAGTGGGCGTGAGCTCGCACTGGGCGTCACGAACCGCCGAGTCGCGAGGGTGGTCAAGCGATGCGAGGAGCTGCCCGGCCAGATGCTGTTCCAGTACATCGGGCCCGACGGCGCACGCCACACCGTCCATTCCGACGACATCAATCAATACCTGCAGGAGGTGAGCGGTGAGGACTACACCGCGAAGGACTTCCGCACCTGGTCGGCTACGGTCCTGGCCATGGGCGCTCTGCGGGACGTGGCGCGCTTCGAGTCCGACGCTGAAGCCAAGCGCAACGTGGTGGCCGCGATCGACAGCGTCGCGCGAAGGCTCGGACATACCCGCGCCGTGTGCCGCCGCTCGTACGTCCACCCGCGCGTGATCGACACCTATTTGGATGGGTCGCTCGAAGGCATCCTGAGCGTCGTGTCGAGCAAGGAGTACCGAAACCTCAAGGCCGACGAGGTGGCCGTACTCGCCTTGTTGAAGCGCAAAGTGCGGGCCAAGGCCGCTTAGCCAGCTTAGCCGGCCAAAAGCCGCCTGATCAGTCGACCGGTACCTCGGTACCGTCCTGCGCCCACCGCGTGTGGAAAGCCCCCCCGCGGTCGAGGCGGTGGTAGCCGTGGGAACCGAAGTAATCGCGTAGGCCCTGGATCAGGTTGGCCGGACCGCGCGCCCGCCGGAAACCGTCGTAATACGCAAGTGATGAGGCGAAAGCGGGGATGGGCACACCCTGGTCGATAGCCTGCTTGACGACCGAGCGCCACGGCCGCTGCGCCGCCGCGAGCGCCTCTTGGAAAAAAGGCGCGAGCATAAGATTGGAAAGGTCCGGAGACTCTGCGTAAGCGTCCTTGATCCGGTCGAGGAACTTCGCCCGGATGATGCAGCCCCCGCGCCAGATCGTCGCGAGTGCACCGAGGTCGAGGTCCCACCCGAACTCCCTGGATCCCGCTCGCAGGTGCTCGAAACCCTGCGCGTAGGCGACGATCTTCGACGCGTAAAGCGCATCGCGAACGTCATCGATCAGCCCGGTGCGGGTTCCAGCAGAGCCACCAGGTCCAGCCAAGATTTGGGACGCTTTCACGCGCTGCGCTTTCTGGCTCGACAGGATGCGCGCGAACACGGCCTCTGTGATCCCGGTGAGCGGAACGCCGAGCTCGAGCGCCGACTCGCTGGTCCAGCGCCCTGTGCCCTTTTGCTCCGCCTCGTCCTCGATTGCGTCGACCAGCGGGGTCTTGGTGGCCCCTTCGGTCTTGGCCAGCACGCTGGCGGTGATCTCGATGAGGTACGACTGCAGCTTGCCCTCGTTCCAATCGCGAAAAACCGCAGCCAGCTCGGTAGGGGTCATGCCCGTGGCCTCGCGCAGGAAGTCATACGTCTCCGCGATCAGCTGAATGTCGGCGTACTCGATCCCGTTGTGGACCATCTTCACGAAGTGGCCCGCGCCGTCCGGCCCGATATACGTGCAGCACGGCGTTCCGTCCACCTTGGCGGAGATGCCCGTCAGCATCTGCGCCACCCGTTCATAAGAGGCGCGCGTGCCCCCGGGCATGATGCTGGGCCCGCGCAGCGCACCCTCCTCCCCACCTGACACGCCGGCTCCGATGAAACCCAGGCCTGCCTTCTCGACGGCGGCCGCCCGGCGACGCGTGTCGTGGAACAGCGAGTTGCCGCCGTCGATAATCGTGTCGCCTGGCTCGAGCAGCTTCGACAGTGAATCGATCGACTCGTCGACGGCGGATCCCGCTTTCACCATTAGGAGGATCGCGCGCGGTGGTCGGAGGATCCGCGCCAGCTCCTCCAGCGATCCGGCCGGGCGGAAGTCACCCTCGTTCGAGTGCGCCGCCATGAAGTCGTCGGTTCGCTTCCGAGTTCGGTTGTACACCACGACCCGGGCGCCGTGGGAAGCGAGGTTGCGCGCCAGGTTCTCGCCCATCGTCGCAAGGCCGACTACCCCGATCTCGTGCTCAGACATGAACACACATTAACCAAGGCCCCGTCAGCCGTGACGCGTTCTTCCGGCGAGGTGGACCCTCCCGCCCGAACTGCAGCCCATCCCGAGCTGGAGAGGGGTGCGCCGCTGATCTCGGGCTGGGGCCAGATGATCCTCACTCCCATCTGATCTCAGGGCTGGGCCCCCAGCCAACCGCACGGCGACCATTGGCAGTCAGCGTGCCACGCTGGTTTGGAAAGCGGATTTTGAGCACCGGATGGCGAGCTCCGTGGGGCGGGGCTCGGGATACAAAGGTCTTCTTCTGGTCGGCTGCGGCCACCGTCGTGGTGATCGTCGGATTTGTCGTGTGGGTGGAGTTGAGGCTCGGTGGAGACCGGGCAACAATCGCCCTGGACGACATCGGAGAAGGAGTCGCCGCCCTGATCGCCGCCATCTGCACCGGGCTGGCCGCGAGACGGAACAGCGGCCGCTCTCGGCTCGGCTGGGTGCTGCTGTCAGCCTCCGCCGCCACGTGGTGCGCCGGCGAGGCCGCCTGGTCGGTCTACGAGGTCGGCATGACCGTCAGCGTCCCATATCCGTCAGTGGCCGACGCCGGTTTCCTTGGGGCGATTCCGCTGGCCATAGCCGGCGTGCTGATGTTCTTTTCACCGGCCCGAGGTACGTCGACCAGTCTGCGGCTGTGGCTGGACGGCGCGATTATCTTGGTGGCCCTGTTCTTCGTAAGTTGGACTCTGGGACTGAAGACGGTGGTGGAAGACACCTCCCAGCCGTTTTTGGCGAAGGCGGTCAGCGTCGCCTATCCCCTGGGTGACATCGTCATCGGCACAATCGTGGTGCTCGCCGCGCGCCGCGCCCGAGAGGAAGCTCACGGGCGTCTTCTCCTGCTGCTCGGAGGACTGGCGGCCAACTCGCTCGCCGACAGCGCTTTCGCGTACTTGAATGCAAACGGCACGTACGGCGCGATCGGCAGCGTGCTCGACGTCGGCTGGGTGGCCGGCTACCTGATGATCGCCCTCGCGGCCCTGTGGCCGGCGGGCGCCCGGCGGGAAATCACCGAAGGCGATGCGATCGACGTCTGGCAGCTGGCGCTGCCCTGGGTGGCGATTGGAGGCGTCGGCCTGACCGCCATCGGGATGGCTCTGACGGGTAACGCGATCGGACCGGTGCGGACCTTCCTCCTCGGAGCGATCGCGATCCTTGTGATGGTGACCCAGGTCTATGCGCACAACGAGTCGAGGTCGTTGCTGATCAAGACGCAGCAGTACGCCGCGACCCTTAACGAGATCATCCTGTATGCCCCACTCGGCGTCGTCCGGATCGGTCTGGACATGACGATCATTCAGGCCAACCCTCGACTCGCCGACCTGCTGCGCAGGCCGGAGGAAAAGATCGTCGGAACGCCGCTCGCCTCGCACTTCCCGGCCGCGGAGGCAGTCCGCGCGGCAGAGCAGTTCGGCGCGCTCTCGAGCGGCTCGGCAACCGCGACCGAGTCTGAAACCGAGGCCGTGCGGAGCGACGGTACGAGCATCTGGCTGCACTGGAGCACGACCGCGGTCCACCGGCCCGACGGACAAGTCGATTACTTCATCGCGATGTTCGACGACACGACCGCCCGGCACCAGGCCGAGGTCTCGGCGGTGGCGAACATCAGCGTGCTCGAGCGACTGAACCGACTCAAGAGTGAGTTCCTGACCATGGTGAGCCACGAGATCCGGACCGCGCTGGTCGGAATCCAGGGTTTCAGCGAGCTGCTGCGGGACACCGAGGACCTGGACCTGCCGATGATCAAGGGTTTCGCTGGGGACATCTACAACGACGCGCACCACCTTGACGAGATGCTGGATCGGATGCTTGACGTGGATCGGATCGAGGCGAGCAAGGTCGAGGTTCACCTGGTTTCGGTGGACCTGGGATTGACGCTCTACGATGCGATCGCCCACGCGGACGCGTCAGGCTCCAGACACACCATCACGACCGACATTGACATAGACCTTCCCGCGGTCGCGGGCGACGCGGCCCGGCTGGCCCAGGTGATCGAGATCCTCTTCAGCAACGCGTTCAAATACTCGCCCGCCGGCAGCGACGTCACCGTGTCGGCCCACCGACAGCCTGGCCAGGTCGTCATTGGCGTTAGGGACCGCGGCGTGGGCGTGCCGCCCGACTTCGATGAGAAATTGTTCGCGCGCTATCAGTGGAGCGCCAACAACCCGACGACCAAGGTCATGGGCACCGGGCTCGGACTCCCGCTGGCCAGGCAGATCGTCGAGATGCACGGCGGGAGGATCTGGTTCGAAAGCACAGCCGGCGCCGGATCGGAATTCCACTTCTCAGTGCCGGTGCAGTTCGCCCAGTCCGGGCGACACGAGCTGCAGGCAGACAAGCCGGAGCTGGCGCTGGTGGGCTAAGCGTCGGCCGCCGGGTCGGCTGTGATTATCAGCTTGCGGGTGCACGTGGCAGCGTCAGCCGCCATTCGCGTGGCGTCTGACTTGAGCAGCACGCCGACAAGCTTTCCGTCCGACGTCGTGATCGGGGCGCTGTCCAATGAGTGCTCGACCAGGTAGTCGGCCATCTCCTTCATCGAAACGTATGGTCGAAATGTGCTAGGCCCCGGACGCATCGCCTGCTCGACGGGCAGCTCGGGATCCATCTCGAGCTGCTTCGACCTCAGCAGCCCGAGCACGATTTGCTCCGCGTCGATCACCACCGCGACCTCCAGGCCAGATTGCATTGCTCGATCGCGGACATCGCCCAGGCGATCGTTAAGGCCGCAGACGGTCGCATCTTTGCGTGATGCCTCGCCCGCGCGCGGGCATTTGGAGTTGTCGCCGTCCGTTGGTAGGCCGGCCGCAAGCCAGTCGAGCTTGCCCGCCTTGTACTCATGGACTTCGTGGAATCCGAGACTCTCGAGCCGCGCCGCGGCCCTGGGCGCCATGTCTCAAGCGGCGTCCCAGCAATAGACGATCACCGGCCGGTTGCGATCAATCTGGTCCGCCTCCTTGGCGAGCTGGCGCAGCGGATGGCTGACGGCCCCCGGAAGGTGATCCTCCGCATACTCCTTCGCCGGCAGTACCTCGACGAGCTGCGCGCCACGCTTGACCATGTCCTGGACGGTCTCGCGATCGATCAATTTGGACACGCGGCAAATCCTACGGGCGGACGTCGTAGAACTTCGCGATGTCCGCGGGCAGGGTGAGCAGAGGATCGAGCTGGGGCACCTGGCCGCCCGCCTGCAGCGCTCGGACCAGAAGGCCAGAGCAGATCTCGTGACCACGCCGGGCGACCCGCACCGGCCAACCAAAGAGCAGGTACAGGCTCGCCCCGAACATGTCGAGGAATCCGAAACCCTGGCCGACCTGCGCTTTGGCGTAAGCGACCGCACGTGACCTGCCTTCGGCAGAGAACTCAGGGCCCAGGCGCACCAGGTGGTACTCGTCGGCTCGATACTTGGAGATCGGGTTCTGCCGGACGCCTGTAATCTCCGCCTCGACGAGCTCTCCGTCGGTCTCGACCACAAGCGCTGTGTGGCTCCAGTGCGCGAACGGCGCATCGGCGCCCTTGAACCGCCGCTTCTGCGCCAGGCTGATCAGGCGGGCGATGACGTGATTGCGGTGGGCGAGGATGAAGTCACCCGGCATGCAATCGTTCGCCTCCTCACCAGGCCCATACCGTTCGGCGGTCGCCATTTCTACCGGGATAACGCCCGGCGTCGCCGGGTCACCAGGTGCGAGTCACCTTGTTCAGCGCCCTCGGCCGGTCGGGGTCGAGGCCGCGGGCGGAAGCGACGCGGTGGGCGAGCAGCTGTCCAAGCACAGCAAGGGTCAGCGGTGTGAGCTCCTCGGGCAATCCCGAATCGAGGCTGACTGTCGATTCGGGGTCGCTTTGGTCGCCGGCGCCGTCGAGCAGGCGGATGACGCGGCAGCCGTGACCGGCCAGGCGCCGGCCGATCGACTCAATGTCCACCGACACCTTCCCATGCCCGTCCACAAGCACGACCGGGAAGCCCGCCTCGACCACCGCGATGGGTCCATGCTCGAAATCCGCCACCGACCACGCCCGGGCCAGCACGTAGCTAGTTTCGGTCAACTTGAGCGCGATCTCTTCCGCCGTACAGAAGTTGAATCCGCGGCCGAGGACGATGGCCCGCGGGCCGAGAAGGGCGGGGACAAGACGGTCAAGCTGGTCGTCCTGCTCCAGCGCCGCGGCAAGCGCCGGCGGCACCTGGCCGAGGGCGGCCTCGAATGACGGATCGGGATCGAGGGCTTGCGATACCAAAGCAAGCGCGAGGAGGCTCGCGATGTAGGTCTTGGAGGCCGGGACGCTGAGCTCGAGCCCGGCCCCGAGTGACAAGTGCAGCGCCGCGGCCTGAGCCAGGCGCGACTCACTGTCGTTCGTCACAGCGATCGTCAACCGTCCCTGGCGAGCGGCTTCCTCGATCACGGCGACGACATCTGGAGACGAGCCGGATTGCGAGATTCCGATCACGCACTGGCCCTCGAGATCGGGCGGCCTCCCATAACTGGTGAAAAGCGACGGCGCGGCCAGTGTCACCATCATGTGGTTGCGTGCTCCGAAGAGGTATTTCGCATAGAGGGCTGCGTGGTCGGAGCTGCCCCGCGCGGCGATGACGAGGCCGTGCGACTTCGACGCACGGATTCGGGCGGCGATCGACGCGACGGCGGCGCGGCTCTCGGCGAGCATGCGTGAAGCCAGCTGCGGCTGTTCGCCGATCTCTTCTCGAAAGCGACTCATGCCTGAGGCCTAATGCGTGGCGGCTTTCTCGCGGTCCCTCAGGATGCGCCGCAGAATCTTGCCGGTCGGAGACTTCGGGATCTGGTCGACCACCTCGACGCGCCGGATCTTTTTGTGCGGCGCGACCCGCGCCGAGACGAACTCGATGATCTCTTCTGAGTCCTGAGGCTGCTTGAGCACGACGAACGCTTTGGGCACCTCCTCCCCTTCGTCATCGAGCACACCGATCACCGCGACGTCCGCGATGTTGGGGTGGGAGAGCAGCAGCGCCTCCAGCTCTGCGGGCGCCACCTGGAATCCCTTGTACTTGATGAGCTCCTTCAAGCGGTCGACGATGAAGTAGAGGTCGTGGTCGTCGATGTGGCCGATGTCACCTGTGTGAAAAAAGCCGTCCGCATCGATCGAGTTACTCGTCGCCTCTGCGTTGTTCAGATAACCACGCATCACCTGCGGGCCGCGAATCCAGATTTCTCCGTCCTCGTTCCGGCCAAGCTCCTCGCCAGTCGCAATGTTTACGATCTTGCATTCCGTGTTCGGAGCCGCTGATCCCACGGAGCCGGGCACCGGCTCGTCACTGTCGGAAACGATGTGCGACACCGGGCTGGTTTCGGTGAGGCCGTAGCCCTGGCTGATCCTGCACCCGATCCGGGCGCTCGCCGCCTGCGCGGTGTCCGCGTCCAGCGGGGCCGCGCCGGAGAACGCACGCTTCACCGACGACAGGTCGTATTTGTCGATCGCAGGGTGCTTCGCGAGCAACACCACGATTGGCGGCACCAGAAAGAAACGAGTCACCTTGTAGTCCTGCACGGCCTGCAGGCATGGCTCGAGCTCGAAGCGCGGCATGCTCACTAGCGTCGCGCCGCGGTAAAGGCCCTGGTTCATGATCACGGTCATCCCGTAGATGTGGAAAAACGGAAGGAAGGCCATGATCTTCTCGTCCTCTCCAATCGCTAGGCAGGCGGACGTCTGGATCAGATTCGCAACGAGGTTGCGATGCGTGAGCATCACGCCCTTGGAAAAGCCGGTCGTCCCGCTCGAATAGGGCAACGCGACGAGGTCGTTGGCCGGATCGATACTGACGTCGGGGGCCTTGCCGTCGACGAGCAGGGATGCGAAGGGCACAGCCCCTTCGGCTTCACCGAACACGATGATCTCCTCGACCTTCGATTTCGCCGCCGCCTCCTGCGCCTTGCCCACCAGTGATGGGATCGTAATCAGCAGGCGCGCGCGCGAGTCGTTCAGCTGAAACGCGATCTCGTCCGCTGTGTAGGTCGGGTTGAGCGTCGTGATCACGCCACCCGCTGTCGCTACGCCGTGGAATGCGATCGGATACTCGGGCAAGTTGGGAGACATGATCGCGAGAACGTCGCCCTTCCTGAACCCGCGAGCGTGCAGCCCGGCAGCCAGCTTCCGAACTCCATCCGCGATCTGCCCGTAGGTGTATGAGCGCCCGCTCCCTGCCTCCACGATGGCGACCTTGTCGCCGAGCCTGCCTGCTTTGCCCAGGACAAATGGGCTGAGCGCGGTGTCGGGAATGGAGACGTCCGGATGCGGACTCTTGAAGATCACAGTCTGAGTCTAGGCCCCGGCTTGCTGAACCTGTTCGCCCTCGGACGCCGGCTGCTGGCGCGCCAGGCTGTCGGCGTTGCGGATGCCGATGGCGTTCACAAGAGCGCCCAGCAGGATGATGGTGGCCCCCACGATCATCGCCAGATGAAACGAGGAGGTCGACGCATCGCGCACCGCCGCTACGAGGTGTGGATCTACAGGCGTGTTGAGCGGGCTGACCTGGTCGCGAAAGCTGGTTGAGGACACGTCGACCCCGGGCAGCTTTGTAGCCAGCGCCGCGTAGAAGTTCGCCGTGAGAAAGATGAAGATCAACGCGCCCGCAAGCTGAGGACCGATACGCGAGATCGCGTTGTTGATCGCCGATCCGACACCCGAGTTCTGCACCGGCACCGACGTCATGACCGCCGTGGTCAGCGGAGCCACCATCATCGCGAGGCCGATTCCGAAGGTCAGCGAACCGGGCAGGAAATCGACCAGGTAGGACAGCGGCGGGAGATACGTGCTCGGGTCGCTTGGCTGCAGCTTCCAGGGGGTGCTCGTCGCCGGCACGCGCGAATACCAAAGGACCCCGATCGCCATGATCGCCGGTCCGAGCGCCATGAACCATCGCGGGCCGTAGCGCGCGGCGAGGGCTCCGAAGCGACGCGAGAGGAAGATCAGGAACAGGGACCCGGGAATCGAACCGGCCCCTGCGGCGGCCGCCGTGTACCCGAGCGTGCCTTGCTGAAAAAGGGTCAAGTAGTAGAAGGTGGCCAAGGCGCCATAGATCAACAGGGTCGAGATGTTGGTCACCGAGAAGTTGCGGGAGCGGAAAAGCCCCGGTGGGATCAGCGGATGCGCGGACCGCATCACCCAGATGGGCAGGGCGATCATGCCAAGCACGCCTACAGCCAGGGCGATGTATCCGACCGGGTCGCGCCAGGCGCGCTGCTGACCGTAGATCGCGCCAAACGCGAGGCCGCCAACGGCCAGCGCGACGATCATTGCGCCGATCCAGTCGAAATGCGCGGTGGCGTGCTCATCCCGGCTTTCCGGAACGTGCTTCCAGGTCGCCCATGCGGCCACGACCACGAGCGGGACGTTGATGAAGAATGCCGCCCTCCACGAGATGGTGTCGACCAGCAGCCCGCCAAGCAGCGGCCCGAGGATCGTCGTCGCTCCTGACGCACCTGCCCAGGTGCCGAAGGCGCGGCCCTGCTCTTCGCCCGCGAAGTTGGCCGTCAGAAGGGCCAATGACCCTGGTACGAGAAACGCGCCGGCGATGCCCTGGAAGATGCGGAACAGCACTAGCAGCTCCATGCTCGGAGCCAGTCCGCATAGCACCGAAGTCGCGCCGAAGCCGACGAGGCCGTACAGAAACATGCGGCGCCTGCCGTAGAAATCGCTGAGCGCGCCCGCCAGGATGATGAGCGAGCTCAAGGTCAGCAGATAAGCGTTGTAGACGTACGACTGGCCCTCGAGCACGCCGAGAAAGGAGCGTGGAAGGTCGCGACCTATGCGCGGCAGGGCGACGTTGACGACGGTCGAATCGAGGAAGACGATGCCGGACCCCAGGACGGCGGCGACCAGGATCCAGCGTTTGGCCGTCACGCTGACAACTCTAGAA
>DATMKM010000012.1:0-3162 GCA_035571315.1 Candidatus Acidiferrum sp. | reverse complement strand
CCTCTCGTTCAGCCCGGGAGCCCAGCTCTGGCCGGGTGCGCAGATCCTGCGCAAGTACAACGACGATATTCTCTCCAAGACCTGGACGGTGACCGAGAAAGTCAACACGCTGTACGCCAGGCTCGACATCAAGACCGAGTGGGCGGGCCTCCCGGTGCGCGGCAACGTGGGCGTCCAGGAGGTGTTCACCAACCAGTCCTCCGAGGGCTATCGTGCCAACGTCAGCTCGAACGTGACGCTGACCAATCCGGCCCTCGCGCTCAGCGAGCAGGGCGCGTCGTACGCCGATTTCCTGCCGTCGCTCAACCTGACCGGGGACTTCGGCAACGGCAACCTGCTGCGCTTTGCCGCCGCCGAGCAGATCGCCCGCCCGGACATGACGGCCATGCGCAATTCGCTCGCCGCCAGCCTCGACAGCAACGGCGCGAATTCGACGTTCAATACCATCGTCGGCTCTTCGGGCAATCCCGAGCTGAGGCCGTTCAAGGCGACGGCCTTCGATCTGTCCTTCGAGAAGTACTTCGAGACCAAGGCCTATGTCAGCGCGGCGCTGTTCTACAAGGCGCTGAACACCTACATCACACAGTTCACCAACTATTGCGGCTACGACTTCACGCAGATCGCAGCGGCCGTGGGTCTGGCGATACCCACCGGACCCCATGGGCCCTGCGGCGGCGGGGCGTTCGGCACCTACACCGAGCAGATCAACGGCCATGGCGGCAACCTCCGCGGCCTCGAGCTCGCAGCCTCGCTCCCCTTCGGGATGCTGACCCCGTGGCTCGACGGCTTCGGCGCCACCGCCAGCTACTCCTCGACGCTGAGCTCGGTGGTGGTGCCGAATACCATCGGGCTGAACCCCGCGCAGCAGGTACCGCTCAACCTGACGATGCCGCTGCCGGATCTGTCGCACGTCAACGTGAAGGGCATCCTGTACTTCGAGAAATGGGGCTTCAGCGCCTTCGTGGCCGACAACAAGCGCTCGCAGTACATCGGCAGCGTGGCCAATCAGACCGTCGGCGGCTACCCCGCGCTGGTGTACATCGAGCCGCAGAGGTGGGTGTCGGCGCAGGCGGGCTACGAGTTCCAGTCGGGCTGGCTCAAGGGCTTCGGCCTGCGCTTCGAGGGCAACAACCTGAACAAGCCGAAGTACCAGACCCAGCAGGCCTTTGGCGGCCCGGTTACCACCGTGCAGACGGGCGCCAATTACGATCTGCGCTTCTTCTACAAGTTCGAACCCTGATCCGCGACGCTGACGCGTGCCGCCCGCTGCGGGCGGCGGCACGGTTTTTTTTGCGGCACGATGGGCGCAAAATCACCTGCAGCCCGGCCGCTCACCTAGGCGAGCACGCCGCCAGGCGGAGGAATTCATGGCGGACGCGGAATCCATGCGCATCGTGATCGTCGGCGGCGGCACCTCCGGGTGGATGACGGCCGCGGCGTTCGCCAAGGTGCTCAAGGGGCGCTACCCGATCACGCTGATCGAGTCCGAGGAGATCGGCACGGTCGGCGTCGGCGAGGCGACCATCCCGCCGATCATCCTCTACAACGCCATGCTCGAGCTCGACGAGAACGAATTCATGCGCCAGACCCAGGCCACCTTCAAGCTCGGCATCGAGCTGGTCAACTGGGCGCGCCTCGGCGACCGCTACATCCATGGCTTCGGCGTCGTGGGTCAGGACACCTGGACGGTCGAGTTCCACCAGTACTGGCTCAAGCAGTACCTGGCCGGCAAGGCCCGGGAGCTCGATTGCTACTCCATCAACACGATGGCGTGCCTGCACGGGAAGTTCATGCGGCCGCGCGCCGACATGCCGAAGTCGCCGCTGTCGCAGATCTCCTACGCGTTCCACTTCGACGCCTCGCTCTACGCCCGCTACCTGCGCGGCTACAGCGAAGCCCGCGGGGTCGAGCGGGTCGAGGGCAAGATCGTCGACGTGCAGCTGCGTGAAGGCGACGGCAACGTCAGTGCCGTCAGGCTCAACTCGGGCGCCAGCGTCGCGGGCGAGCTGTTCGTCGACTGTTCGGGATTCCGCGGCCTGCTGATCGAGGGCGCCCTGCATAGCGGGTTCGAGGACTGGACGCACTGGTTGCCCTGCGATCGGGCGGTGGCGGTGCCGAGCCGCTCGACGCACGACCTCCATCCCTATACGCGCTCCACGGCGCGCCAGGCCGGCTGGCAGTGGCGCATCCCGCTGCAACATCGCGTCGGTAACGGCTACGTGTTCTCGAGCAAGTATTTGAGCGAGGACGAGGCCACCAGCGTGCTGCTCGGCAACCTCGACGGCGAGCCGCTCGCCGCCCCGCGCACCCTGCGTTTTACGAGCGGAAGGCGCAAGCTCTGCTGGAACCGCAACGTGGTGGCGGTGGGACTCGCGAGCGGCTTTCTCGAGCCGCTCGAGTCGACGAGCATCCACCTGGTGCAGAAGTCAATCCAGCATCTGCTGGCGTTCTTTCCCACGGCGGGCTTCGACGCCGCCGACCGCGATCAATACAACGAGGTCATGCGCCAGGAGTACGAGTGGGTGCGGGACTTCATCATCTTGCACTACAAGGCGACCGAGCGCACCGATACGCCGTTCTGGAACTATACCCGCACCATGCCGGTACCGCAGAGCCTGCAACGCCGCATGGACCTGTTCCGTACGCACGGGCGGATATTCCGCGAAGGGAACGAGCTGTTCTCCAAGGTGAGCTGGCTGCAGGTCATGCACGGGCAGCGGATCCGCGCGCAGTCGTATCATCCGCTGGCTGATCTGCTGACCGAGAAGGAGATCGCCGACTACCTCGACGAGGTCGCGGGCGTGATCGAGGCATGCACGCGCGTCATGCCCACCCATGCGCGGTTCGTCGCCGAGAATTGCGCCGCCGCCTTGCCCGCGCCGGCAGCTGCGGGCGGTGCCGCTTAGCGTGACCGGGATCGACACGGAGGAGATATGAGATATCGGACGCTGACCCTGCTCGTGGCTTCCATCGGAGCGTCGCTCCTCGGCGCCTGCGCCGGGACGCCACCGAAGAAGGCCCTGCTGACCTACGAGAGCGTGCCGGACGGGGCGCTGCTCTACGAGGGCGACAAGGCGCTCGGCACCGTCCCCGTGACCCGCACGTATGAGGCTGACGGCACCTCGGGCAACATCACGACACCCGAGGTTCGCGCGGTCTGGC
>DATMKM010000011.1:0-3164 GCA_035571315.1 Candidatus Acidiferrum sp. | reverse complement strand
AAGGGAAGCTGTGGCGGTGGCCGGCGACGATGACAGCAGTTCCCGCAGCGGCCGCATCCTCCAGCAGCCGCATGACGATCTTGGCGTTGTCGTCGTCGATCGACGCCATCGGCTCGTCGGCGAGGATCACGCGCGGTCGTGCTGCCAACGCGCGACCGACAGCGACGCGCTGGCGCTCGCCGGCCGAGAGCTGACGGGGATAGGCGTTGCGCTTGCCGGCCAGGCCCATCGACTCGAGGGTTTCGACCGCGCGCTGCTTGATGGTCTTGAAAGGCAGCTGCGGGTCGGTCACCTGAAGGGCGAGCGTGAGGTTTTCGAGCGCTGTCAGGCGCGGAAGCAGGTGGTGCTCCTGGAAGACGAACGCCACGTCTCTACGGATCCTTCCGAGGCCCCGGCGCCACCAGCGGTGCAGGCCGCGCCCCTGGACCCAGACCTCGCCGGCGTTCGGCCGCAGCTGCCCGTGGACCAGCCTGAGGAGCGTCGTCTTGCCCGATCCGCTAGGCCCCACGATCTCGACCAGCTCGCCGGCCGCGACCGAAAGGTTGATCTCTTTGAGGACGGCGGTCTTGCCAAAAGCTTTGTTGACGTGCGCCAGCTTGACCGCCGGCTGCACCGTCGCAGCGCCGTTGGTCCCCGGGCGATGAGAGGTCGCCCCATTCGTTTTGGCGCGCAGCCTGTTCGTGGCGTCGCCGTCCGACGCGCCGTTCTTGGCGCTGTTGACGGCTCCGTTGGTCAAGACGCTCGTGCGCACCCGGGTACCTGGTCGGCTACCCACCCTTTCCATGTTCAGATTAGCCCAAGCCCGGCTCAGGAATCTCTTAAAACCGGATGGGACTCTTGTCCCGGTTACCTACTAAAAGTTAGCCGCCCTCGAGCAGGCATTCAGGCATCCCGCCTCGCTACCAGAACTTGCCGCGGCCCAGCAGGATGTAGAGGATGGGACCGATCCCCCAGAAGAAGGAGATGATGATCCAAAGCACCTTCCACAGCCCGCTGAGGTCGTTTCGGTTGACGATGTTGACGACGCACAGGACGAAGGCGATCGGGTGCAGGAAGATCGCCAGCAGGATCTCGACGATGAGCTTGATCATTGACGACCTCCGTTCTTGACCAACGTCTTCATGGGGCTTGCGATTCTTGGCCAGCCGCCGGCGGGCGAAAACGTCCCGTCGGCGGCCTGCTCGTACGTCGCCTTCAAGCGTCCCCGCGCGATGTGGGTGACCGCCTCGACGAATCGATCCAGCTCTTCTTTCGTGTTGTAGGGCGCCAGGCTCGCCCTGACCGCGCCGGGCAGCGCCTTGCGATGGCCTGAGGTGACCTCGCCTTCCACGGCTTCGACCGCCTGCTTGTCCAGGTTGAGCAGGTGGAAGACATACGGATTGGCGCAAAAGCACCCGTTGCGCACGGCGATGCCCCACTCGTGGCTCAACGCGGCAGCGACCAGGCCGTGGTGGAGTCCGTCGACGACGAAGCTGGCCAGGCCCAGCCGTGGCGCCGCGGGGGAGACCTCTTCTCCCCCGAGCACGCCGACTCCCGAGATGCCCTTCAGGCGCGCGTGGAGCGCCGAGCCCAGCTCGACCTCGTGAGCCAGCATCTCGTCGAACCCGAGCTCGAGCAACGTGTCGATCGCGACGCCGAGAGCGACGGCCCCGATCACGTTCGGTGAGCCGGCCTCCTCGCGGTCCGGCAGGTCTGCCCAGACCGTGTCGTCCCAGGTCACGATGCTGATCGCCCCGCCGCCCATGACCTCGGGCGCGCCGGCAAAGAAGTCGCGGGGCGCGACCAGGACACCGGTTCCGTAAGGCGCGTACATCTTGTGACCCGAGAGCGAAACGAAGTCCAGGTGACCCGGGTCACCGGCCGGACGGATGTCGATCCGGTGGTGAGGCGCCAGCTGCGCCGCGTCAACCGAGACGAGGGCGCCGTGGCGGTGAGCGAGCTCGGCCACCTCGTGGATGGGGGAGACGAACCCGGTGACGTTGGACGCCCCGCTCACGGCGACGAGACCGATCTTTCCTCCGCCTATCTGCAGGGCGTGCTCGATGGAGTCGAGGTCGATGTGCCCATCGGCGGACAGTCCGACCATCACATGGCCGCTGCGATGCCGCCACGGCAGGAGGTCGGCGTGATGCTCCATCTCGGTCACCAGCACCTGACGCCCATCGAGCCGAGCCTGCTGGGCGGCGATCCGGTTCAGGGCGTCGGTCGTGCCCTTGACGAAGACGACGACCTGCGACCGCTCGTCCACCCGGAGGAAACCTGCCACGAGCTCGCGAGCCTGCTCGTAGGCCTCGGTGGCAAGGCGTGACTTGTAACCGGTGCCTCGGTGCACGCTCGAGTACACGTCCGCGAAGCCGTTGACCGCATCGCGAACCCGCTTGAGCGGTGGTGTGCTGGCCGCGTTGTCGAAGTTGACCCCGGTGACGGTTCCGCCTCCGGCGACCGGAACCGGCAGGTCAACCCCTGCGAAATGTTCCCGCCAGTGCCCGGAGTGTGGTGAGGTCAAGCGTCTCGCCTAGCCTAACTCCGGATCAGTCGGAATACGCCGCCCGCGCCGAGTGTGGATGAGTCACACTAGCGGTTACGACCTTGCTCGTGTGGTTGATACGAAGTTGAAGAACCGCCGCAGGGGTGACCATGTCGATGTGGCCATCGCAAACGAAGACCGGAGCCTGGCTTCCCGCGAGCTCGGCTTCCTGGTCAGGCTTGCACAGGCCGCCGCGTCCACCCAGCGCTCGGACGAGCTGCTCGACCTGATCATCCGAGAGACCACGTCGGCCATGGGGACCGACGTGTGCTCGCTCTACCTTCTCACCGCCCGCGGACGCGAGCTGCGGCTGACCGCGACCAACGGGCTCAACGAGCGGATGATCGGCAAGGTCGTGATGCCGGTCGGAGACGGAATCACCGGTTGGGTCGCGGACAGCAGAAAGCCGGCGGTGGTGCCGGACGTGAGCAAGGAGCCTCACTGGAAGTGGGTGCCCGGCCTTGACGAGGACCGCTTCCATTCGATGCTCTCCGTCCCGATCGAATCGGGGCCTCGCCTGGTCGGCGTGCTCAACGTGCAGAGCACCGAGAAGCGGGATTTCAACTCGTCGGACATCGATTTCCTCCGCGCCATCGCCGGGCAGGTGGCCGGCATCCTGGAGCGCAGCGAGCTGCAG
>DATMKM010000010.1:0-8640 GCA_035571315.1 Candidatus Acidiferrum sp. | reverse complement strand
CGGCGGCGGCTTTAGGTCGCCATTGCCGGCGCGATTGCGGCCAGGAAAGCACCGCATTAATGCCGCGATGTAGGTGAGCCGCCTGAACTCCTCGGGGCTCGCGAAACCGGCTCGCAGCATCCACCGGTCGAGCTCCTTGCCGGCGCGACCGGAGAACGGCCGGCGCGACTCGCGCTCAACGGGCCCAGGCGCCTGGCCGACCAGGAAGAATGGAGCACCCGAGGCACCGGCGAAAGTGGGAGTTGCCTCAGGGATGATGCCCTGGTCCACGCAAACGTGACAGGCGCCGCACGCGACCTGGAGAGCGTGCAGCTCAGCGCGACCGTTCATCTCCACGCGAAATTAACAGGCAGGGCGCTGTCATCGCCCCGAGTTCACCACAGGTTCAACCGCTGTTCGGTTGCGTCGGCTTGACAGTGGAAGCCAAAACGCGAGGGCGCCGCCAGGAGTGCGTCCAACAGGGCGCGTTCCGGAGTCCCGGTAACATGCCGTGACGATGGCCGTCCCCTCCTCGCAGCAGATCCTCGACGTGCTGTCACACATCCAGGACCCGGACCTCGGGCGCGACGTCGTGAGCCTGGGCATGATCAAAGAGCTCGACGTCAGCCCGCAAGGCAAGGTCAGCTTCACCTTCGAGCTCACCACTCCCGCCTGCCCCGTCCGCGACCGTTTCAAGTCGCAGGCCCAGGACCTGGTCGGCGAGGTTCCGGGTGTAACTGCCGTCGACGTTCGCATGACCGCCAACGTGCGTCCCGCCTTCATGCGCCCAAAGCCCTCGGAGATCCTCCCCGGGGTGAAGCAAACGATCGCCGTCGCGTCCGGCAAGGGCGGCGTGGGCAAGTCGACCGTCGCGGTCAATCTCGCCGCCGCGCTGCGGCAGAGCGGCGCTTCGGTCGGGCTGCTCGACGCGGACATCTACGGACCTTCGGTCCCCGCCATGACCGGCTCCAAACAGGTGCCCGAGCAGGTGAACGGCCGCCTGAGACCAATTGAAGCTCACGGTCTGAAGCTCATGTCCTTCGGCCACATCTATCCCGGCGAGCAGCCCACCATCTATCGCGGACCCATGGTCGGCAAGGCGATCGAGGCGATGATGATCCAGGTCGATTGGGGCCAGCTCGACTACCTTGTGATCGACCTCCCGCCCGGTACAGGCGACGCATCGTTGACGCTGGCGCAGGCCGTTCCGCTGACCGGCGTCGCCATCGTCTGCACTCCGCAAGACGTCGCAACCGACATCGCGGTGAAAGCCCTGCAGATGTTCCGAAAGCTGAACGTCACCCCGCTCGGATTGATCGAGAACATGAGCTGGTACGTATGCCCGAGCTGCGGGCACCGTCACGAGATCTTCAGCCATGGCGGAGCCGAATCGGCCGCCAAGCGCCTCGGCGTCCCCTTCCTCGGCGCGGTCCCGCTCGAAGAGGGCATCCGCGAGGACGCTGATCTCGGGACGCCAGTGGTCATCTCGCGGCCCGAATCTGCCGGCGCGAAGGCCTTCGTGCACATCGCGTCACAGGTCGCGGCTCGCACGTCGATCCAATCGTTTCGCCAGCTCCCGGTCATCAACGTCCACTAGGCGCCGGACCGCTGCAAGACCCCGATCCGTTTCCACTCAACGTTGACGTCGATCGCGCTGCTCAGACGATGGACATCACGTGGGAAGACGCCAACCACACGACGTACTCCGCCGAGCAGCTGCGCTGGGCGTGCCCCTGCGCCGAGTGTCGGGGTGAAGCCGGCGCTCCAGGACGCCTGGCCCGCGTCAAGTCCCTGAGCCCCGAAGAGCTGCGCATCAAAGACGTTGTGCTCGTCGGCCAGTACGCGTTCCAGATCGCCTTCGAAAGCGGCCACGCCACCGGCATCTACACCTTCTCGTACCTTCGCGGGCTGCGGCCCCAGGCCGGCGAAAGTCTGAGATAATCGCGGGCGGCCCGTTGTCCATATCCACGTCGCTCCCCGAGATCGAGCCGTCGTCTCCGCCGCCGCCGCCCTACAGGCGAACGCGTCGGCGGCCACGCCTTCCGCGCCGCGGCCTGGTCGCAATCGGCCTCGTCATCGTCGTCGTGCTGGTCGGGGCCGGCGCATTTCTTTTCTACGAAAACACGCTGCCCACAACGCTCACGACGAACTTCAAAACAGGGCAGAAGGACGTCCCGACCGACAGTCGAATTCTTCTGACCTTCAGCCGGCCCGTGGCGCTGGCGGCGGTCCAGGCCGCTTTTTCGATCCAGCCCGTAGCCGCCGGCGCGATCGCGAGCATCGATGGTGGTACGCGCTACTCGTGGTCGGCCACCAAAGGCCTCAACGACCTCACCACCTACACCGTGACCATGAAACCGCTAGTCGATCTCGGGCATCACCACGTTCCGGGCAGCACCTGGAGCTTCACGACGCTCATCGTTCCGCATATCACGTCGATCACCGGCCCGGGAGGTACGCCGCTCCAGGATGGAACCGAGATCGACCCGGGAACCACGCTGACGCTCAACTTCAACGACGCCATGGAACCGACCACGGTCCAGGTCACGGTCGGGACTCAGGTCGTCAATCTCGCGTGGGCCACGGACGACCGGAGCGCAACCGTGTCGACAGCCGGAATTCCGTCAGGACCACTCCAGATTCAGCTGAGCGCGGGCGGCCGCGACCAGACGGGACACTTGGTGCCAAGCAATTTCACCTTCAACACCGGGATCTACTACCACGACCGGGAGCACACGACCGCTCTTCGGTATCCAGCGCTGATCCAGATTCCCAACGATGATTTGGCGCGTGACCAGAACGGCCTTCAGGCGGCGGACATCGTCTGGGAGTACCTGGCCGAAGGCGGCATCACGCGATTGACCGCGGTATACGACAACGCGCCCGACCTCATCGGCCCGATGCGCTCAGCGCGATTCATCTCGCTGAAGCTCGGCCGTCACTACAAGGGCCTTCTCTTCCAATCCGGCGAGTCCGCCGCGACGGCCGCCGCCGCCGCGCAGGACCCGACACCGCAGTTCTTCGACACCATCGGATATCAGTTCCGCGCAGCACCGCCGCGCTACGCGCCTGACAATCTCATGATCAAGGGCCCCCTGGTCAAGGCGGCGGAGGACAACTACTTCGCGTCAATCCCGGCATTCACGATCCCCAAGACCAGGCCGGTGCTCCCCGCAGGAACGCCGCGGACGTCAATCAACGTCGATGAGCACTACTCGGTCTACACGTATGACGCGGCCATGGGCACCTATCAGAAGACTGAGGAAGGACATGCGTACAAAGACGCGAGCCTGGGTCAACCTCTACGGATCGAGATGCTGATCACCCTGCACACCAAGGAAACTCTGCTCAACATCGGCGACGGTCACGGCTCTTACATTCATGACTTCGACCTCGACAGCAGCGGCCGGATCGATGTGTTCTACAAGGGCATGCAGTACGGCGGCACCTGGAGCTCGACCGACAGCCACGGGCCGCTGACGTTCACCCTCGACAGCGGCCAGGTCCTGACCTTGCCCCCGGGCCTGGTCTGGATCGACGTGACCGCGTAGCGGACTAGGCTTCAGGCTCTTTCCCGGCTGAAGTCCGGCTCCGCCGCACGCATGATGCTGCGAGCAGCATCAACAACACGATCAGAAGTGCCGGCAGAAGCGCCTCGACTACCCATAGGTTCGGACCGCGCAGGGTGACGCGGCCCCGCTCGCGTGCTGCGGCGCTGTCTTGCCACCCAGGTCGGGAAGCGGCGGCGTTAATTCACTCGAGGCGGGCGGCACGATCGTCTTCGCGATCACAGCATCGGGATGCGGCACTGTGGGCACGACCTCCGGCGGGCTTGGTCTGGGCGCTGGCCCAGCTTTGCGTCTAAGCTCGGGCCGCGTCCTTGAGAGAGGTCACGTACATCGAGGCCGCCACGGCGGCCGTCGTTCCGTCGCCGACCGCTGTCGCGATCTGCTTGGTCAATTGCGACCGAACGTCGCCGACAGCCCAGATGCCCTCGACCGACGTCTGCATGTTTCGGTCGGTGTTTATGTAGCCGGCCTCGTCGTGGTCGACGTGCACCTTCAGCAGCGCCGAGTTCGGCACAAATCCAACGAAGATGAACACTCCGCCGACCGCAAGCTCTTTGAGCTTTCCATGCTGCTCGTAATGCACGACCTGGACCTTGCTGTCGCCCGCGATGTCCTTGACATGCGCGTCGAAGATGAACTCGATCTTGGGGTTCGCCTTCGCGCGGTCGATCAGGATCGGTTGAGCCCGCAGCTCGCTGCGGCGGTGGATGATGTACACCTTCGACGCATAGCGGGTGAGGAAATCTCCCTCTTCCACGGCGGCGTCGCCTCCGCCCACGACCGCCAGTTCCTGGCCCTTGAAAAAGGCCCCGTCGCAGACCGCGCAGTAGCTGACCCCACGGCCCCAGAACTCCTTCTCGCCAGGCACCTGCAGGTAGCGCGGCAGACCGCCGGCGGCCATGATCAGCGCGGGGGCCCTCACCTCTTCGCCCGACTCGAGGCGCACCACCTTGGTCTTGCCCTCTACGTCGATCTCCTTGACGGGCTCGAAATCCCGAACCTCAACGCCAAACTTCCGGGAGTGCTCGCCCATCTTGGTGGCAAGCTCGGACCCCAGGATGGACTCGAACCCCGGGTAGTCCTCGATCAGCTCTGTGTTGAGGAGCTGGCCGCCCAGCGGCCCGCGGTCGATCACCACAGTCTTCAGGTCCATCCGAGCCGTGTAAAGGGCGGCCGCCAGCCCGGCGGGACCCCCTCCCACGATGACGACGTCGTATTCGCTCACTGCATCAAATTGAATTGCGCCGGTGCCAGTTCGTATTCCGTTGGGCTAGCCGTGCTTGAACTGGACGCCGAAGCCCCCGCGCGGGCTGTGACAGGCGATGTTGTCGAACGGGCAGCCGATGGAGCACGCCCCGCATTCGATGCAGTTGCCAAAGCTGACCAGGTTCTTCTGTTGTTCCTGGTTCCATTCGTAGACGCCGGCCGGACAGAAGTGGTTGCAGTACTTGCCCTTGCACTTCACGGCGCAAACGTTCTGGTCGACGACCTCGATGTGGGGGCGCCCGGTGTCCTCGTTGAACTTATCGGTGAACAGCTTGTCGGTGAGCTTTTCCACGCTAGCCGGCTCCGAAGCGTTCCCAGACCCGGCACATCAGCCGCACGGCGTTGACGTAGTCGCCGGCGCGAATGTTCTCGTTCGGCGCGTGGATCCTGTTGTCCGGCCGGCCGACTCCCACCGGCAGCACCGTCGGGATGCCGAGGTCGGCCACGACAGGGTGCATCGGTCCGGTGGCGGGCATGAACGGCCAGAGGACGGGCTCCCCATACAGCTCGCGAACGCAGCCGATCATCGTCTTGCCCACCGCCGAATCCGGGTCTGAGCGCGCGGGCTTCTCCCCGTCGCTCCACTGAATCTCCACCTTTTCGAATCCGTGCGAGTCGAGGTGCTTGCGCAGCTGCGCCGCGACGTCCGCTGGGTCCTGGTTGGGGATGAGGCGGAAGTCCAGCTTGGCGGTCGCCTCTGCAGGGAGCACCGTCTTGGATCCTGGCCCCTGGTAGCCGGTGGTCACGCCCGCGATGTTGCAGGTCGGTGTGAAGAGCATCTGCTCGATGACCTCCTCCGGCCGCGGATGGCGGACCAGGTGATCGAACCCGACGAGCTTCTTGCGCTTGTCCACTTCCGGGTCGATCTTCGCCATCATCAGGCGGTCGGCCTCGGTCGGCTTGACGACCTTGTCGTAGAAGCCCTCGACCTTAATGTTCATCTCCTGGTCCCGCAGGCTGGCGAGCGCGGCGATCAAGTACATCGCTGCCGACGGATAGACGGATGCCCAGCCCGAGTGCTGGTCGAAGTCGAGCATCTTGACGCGCAGTTGCACGTAGAGAAGGCCGCGGCACCCGAACTGGATCGTGGGCCTTCCCGCGTCGTCGAACGAAGAGCCCGACTCCCACAAACACCCGTCGGCCGCAAGCTTGGCCGCGTGGTCGTGCGCGATCTTCTCAAACGTCTTGGATCCGATCTCCTCCTCGCCCTCGACCAGGAAGCGCAGCGTGACCGGCACCTCGCCGAGCGCCTTCAAAGTCTCGAGCGCGTGGATCCGAGCCATCACGTCGGCCTTGTCGTCGGCGACGCCACGGGCGATGATCCGCCCGTCTTTCTCAACCGGCTCGAACGGCGCCGAGTCCCACAGGTCGATCGGGTCGACTGGCTGCACGTCGTAGTGCTGGTAGAGGAGCAGCTTACGCCGCCCGGCGCCCGGCACCTCCGCGTAGAGCGCCGGCATGCCGCCGGCGTCGAGCGTCTCCACCCGATCCGTGTAGCGCGAAAGGCGATTGGCGATCCAATCGCGCGCGGGCTCGATCGCGTCCTTTCCATGGTTGGAGATGCTGGGGAACGAGCACAGCTCCTTGAGCTCATCGATGAAGCGACGCGAGCCCTTCTCGATGTACTGGTCGACCGCGCTGGTCGAGATCACGGTGCCATTGTTTCACCCGCGTAACCTTGTCGTGTGTCTGGCGAGGCAGGTGAATTCCACTTTTCGCCGCGTCCGAACCGAGCGGCCGAGATCAACTGGCGGGCCTGGTCGCCCGCTGCATTCGAGGAAGCGAAGCTAAGCTCCCGTCCGATCCTCCTCTCCATCTCCGCTGTCTGGTGCCACTGGTGCCACGTCATGGACGAGACAACCTACTCGCACGCCGGGATCATCGACCTGATCAATCGCGAGTACGTGCCCATCCGGGTCGACAACGACGTCCGGCCCGACATCAACCAGCGTTACAACATGGGCGGCTGGCCGTCGACCGCGTTCCTGACCTCGTCGGGCGACATCCTCACCGGCGCGACCTATCTGCCCCCGGACCAGATGGCGGACGCCCTCGCCAAGGTTGCGGGCTACTACCGGACGAACCAGCCGGAGATCGCAGCTCGGGTGCTGGAGGCGCGCAAACGCACCGGCTCGGCGGTCGCGCGCAGTGCCGCGCCGCTCGACGTCGGGCTGGTCGATTCCGTCCTGGAAGCCGTGACCTCGGCGTATGACCGGCGGTACGGCGGGTTCGGCAGTGCGCCGAAATTCCCGCAGACCGACGCCATCCTCCTGCTGCTCGAACAGGCGCAGCTACGCTCTGACCCTGCGCTAAACCACATGGCGGTCCACACGCTGGAGCAGATGGCCGGTGGTGGCACCTATGACCACGTCGAGGGCGGATTCTTCCGCTACGCGACAACGCAGGACTGGAGCGTCCCGCATTTCGAGAAGATGCTGGAAGACCACGCCGGACTCGTGAACGGGCTCTCGCTGGCCGGGCTGGCCGGCGTCCTCGATTCAACGACCGGCTACCTCGACCGCGTGCTCCGCGATCCGAAGACCGGGTTGTACGCAGGCAGCCAGGACGCGGACGAGCACTACTACTCGATGGATGCGGAAGAGCGCCCGCAGCGACCCGCGCCATACGTGGACCGGCGCGTCTACACCTCGTGGAACGCCGCGCTCGCGATCAGCTATCTCGACGCGGCGCTGCGCCTGGACCGGCCGGCGCTTCGCGACCACGCCGCCAAGCTGCTCGAGCGCCTCTTCCACGACGCTTACAAGCGGGGTGAAGGGATGGCCCACGCCGTGGGTGTCGGCGGCCAGCTGGCCGACCAGGTCTGGAGCCTCTGGGCCGCCCTGCGCGCTCACCAGGCGGGACTCGGTGACAGGTGGCTGCCCGCCGGGATCGACCTGGCCGAACATATCGAGCGCGCGTACGGCGACCCCAACCTTGGCGGCTTCTTCGACCACGCCAGGACCGACTCCCTCGGCAGGCTCGCCGAGCCGATCAAGCCGCTGGTCGAAAACTCGATCGCGGCGATGGCCCTCGTCGAGCTCGACCTCCTCACAGGCGATCCCTCGGTTCCTTACCTGGAACGAGCTCGCCGCGCCCTTGAATCGGTCGCGGCCCTGCCGCGGTCGTACGGCCTGATGGCCGCGGTCTTCGCTCGCGCGCTGGACCGCGCGCATCACTCGATCAAGGTCACGACCTCAAACCTCGAGCTGGCGCGCGCCGCGGTGTCAGCGCATCCCTACGCCGTGATCGATCTCTCCGGTGACAGGCGGGCCGTCGTCTGCGCCGGAACCATATGCTTGGCGCCGGTGTCGACACCTGGCGCCGTAGTCGAAGCGATTCAAGAAGCCAGTAAATCGCGTGCCTGAAAGTCGCCGGCACTTTTCGCGCCGCGTCAACGAAGCCCTCGGCGACCCGGACCTCCAGCGAGCCCTGACGACAGCCATGACAGGGTTGCGCGCGCGCCGCAACGCGGCTTTCGAGAGCTTCGACTTCGACAAGGGCCGCGCGGACTTGAAGCGGCGGCGCCGCGCCAACCTGGAACAACTGCCGGAGCTCGTGCAGCAGTTCAAGACAAGGCTGGAGGCGGTCGGTGGCGTGGTGCACTTCGCGAAGGACGCCGCCGCGGCGCGCGCAATCATCGCGCAGATCTGCTCGGACGCCGGTACCCGTAAGAAGGGCGATCGACTGATCGTGACCAAGGTCAAATCGATGGCCTCTGAAGAGATCGAGCTAAACCCGTACCTGGAGTCGCTTGGCATGGAGGTCGTCGAAACCGACCTTGGCGAACGCATGGTGCAGCTGACCCACACGCATCCGTCGCACCTGA
>DATMKM010000009.1:0-2360 GCA_035571315.1 Candidatus Acidiferrum sp. | reverse complement strand
CTCAGGTCTTTGATCTCGAAATCAGCCAACTTTTCCTCCGCTCTTTTTGACTTCATATGTGCAATCGTTCGCCGCTTCGGCCATCCAGGTGGACCGAGTGAGGGGGGATCCCAGGAGCCGCTCGTACATCTGCTGCTCGTTTACGCAGGGCAGGCCGGTGCGGGCGGCGACGTCCTGGATGGGGCAGTTGCAATGGCGGATCGCCAGCCCACCCTCTGCCAGCTCGACCACCTCGGCCATGTGACCGTGCTCGGTGGCGAGCTTGGCCAGCTCGCGGACTCGCGATTCAAAGTCTAGCCCCGCCAATCTCGGGGCGTAGTCGGCCTCGAGCCGCGCTGCCCGCCGCTCGAAAAAGTGCTTCAACTGCTCGTCCGACATGAACTCGACAAGCTCGCCAGCCAGCTGGCGGTGGCCGTCAGGGAAGTGCTCGGCTGCGGCAGCGGTCAGCTGGTAGACGTTCTCCGGACGGCCACGCCCGTGGGGCGGTGCGGAGGCGACTGTCGCCAGGCCCGCGGCTTCCAGCGCTTCCAGATGCCGCAGCGCGCCCTGCTTGGACACTTCGAGGTGCGCGGCGATCTCGCCAAGGCTGGCGTGTCCATGCGTCTTCAGGAAAGCGAGGATCGTTTGCCTTCTGGAATCCACGCGCCTCATCCTACGAGTTTTTCAACATCGGAGTTGAAATACCCGGGAGCCGTACATTCATCCCGTGTCCGACGATCTCAGCACGCTCGACGAGGCCGAGCTGGAGCGGCGGGTCGAAGGTATTCGGGAACGGATGCGCCCACTCGAGCAGAGCCTCGCCGCCTTGCGGGCTGAGCGGGACGTCACGCTCACCGAGATCCGTCGCCGCGAACGCGGGGCGAATCGAGCCTCCCGCGCCGACCTGAAGGCCGGGATGAAGGAGGGCAAGTTCCCCACGGTGGCCGAGCTGGTCGCCGTCAGCGACGGGGGCGCCCTCGACGAATACGTCTTCAACCTGAGGACAGGCGGAGAGGTCAGGCTGGGCTTCCCCGGCGCCCGCTCTCAGAGCCTGAGCTTCACCGACGGCGTCAAGACCGCACAGGCCACCGACCTGGCCCGGGCGGCCGAGCTCTATGCAGCGGGATGGGAGCTGGGCAGCCCGGGGCGTCCCGGCGTGAGGGTGCATTTCCCCGGCACGCGCCAGGAGCGCCTGGCGCCCGCGAACGAGGTGTTCGCGCGCCCTGGAGGTGACGGTTAGGAGCTCGCTGGCGGAGCCAGGACAAGGAACACGCGGCCGCTGTTGAGGGATGGGTAGGCGAGGTCGAGGTCATCGATCGCGTGCATGAGCTGGTCGTAGGTGATCGCGTAATCCGTGGCCTCGAGTTATGCCCGGGTCGTCAGGACGATAGGCCCCGAATCGTTGCCATTGACGAGGTCGTGCTCCACGCGCTCAGCCGGTTCTTGATCGCCATCAGCCTCCCGGCGGGTGGGGTGGTGTACGTGGTTGCGATCTACTTGATCCGCGCGGTCGATCCGGAAGAGTGGCGGCTCGCGCGCGACGGATTGCTCGCCAGGCTGAGGTCCGGCCGAGCCGCGTAACCCTCTCCTCCCCAGGCCCGTTGGGGGAGGTGGGCACCGTAGAATCTACGCGCCCCCAGCCATGGCTAGAAACATTCCCGCGAAGATCACCACCAAGGGCGGCCACCGCCCCCGAGCCCGGATCCATGCGAAATGGTCGCCGATCGGACAGAAGATGCGCCGCACCGCGCTGTTCCGCGGCCTTGGCGTGGTGATCGCGCTGCTCTTGGTGATCGGGTTTGCCGCCGACGCCTACGCGCAGACCTTCTTTGACAGCCTGCCCTCGATCCAGGGGCTCGACAGCGCCGCCTTCGCCGGCGACACGACCATCTACTCGAGTGACGGCGTCCTGCTGGCGGACGTGGGCAACCACGGCGACCACCGGCTTGCCGTGAAGCTGGCGCAGGTCGCGCCCGTGATGATCCAGGCCACCGTCGCGATCGAGGACAAGGGCTTTTACAGCAACCCGGGCTTCGATCTCGCGGCCATCATTCGAGCCGAATACGACAACCTCCGTTCGGGTCAGATCGTCAGCGGCGCGAGCACGATCACGCAGCAGCTGGCCAAGCAGCAGTTTCTGACGCCTGACCAGACAGTCAGCCGGAAGATCAAGGAGCTTGCTCTGGCCTACGAGCTGGCCCAGGCCTACAGCAAGGACCAGATCATGGAGCTCTACCTGAACAAGAGCTTCTACGGCTCCCAGTCGTACGGCGTCGAGGCGGCTGCCCAGAGCTACTTCCACATCCCGGCCGCCAAGCTCGACCTCGCCCAGGCCGCGGTGCTGGCCGGGCTGCCGCAGGCGCCCACCGAGTGGAACCCGG
>DATMKM010000008.1:0-55856 GCA_035571315.1 Candidatus Acidiferrum sp. | reverse complement strand
AGCCGCAAGGGCCATGACCTGGCCGAGGACAACCGCGCGGCGATCGTCTTCTACTGGTTTGCGACCCGCCACCAGGTGCGGGTGTCCGGAACGGTCACTCGACTCGATCGCAAATCGTCGCTCGCCTACTTCAGAAGCCGGCCGCGCGGCGCGCAGCTGTCGGCCCTGGCCTCGAGACAGAGCCGCGTGATTCCGTCGCGTGACGTCCTCGAACGCGCCGTCGGGGAGCTCGCTGAGCAGCATCCGCGCGGCGTGCCTTTACCCCCGGATTGGGGCGGTTATGCGCTGCGTCCGCGCTGGATCGAGTTCTGGGAGAGCCGCGAGGATCGCCTTCACGATCGCCTTCGCTACGTCCGCCGGCCGGGAGGAGTGTGGCGATTGGAGCGTCTCGCCCCCTAAACTGGATCGACCCCGTGACCGGGAATGAGATCCGCAGACGTTTTCTAGAGCATTTCGCGAGCCGGGAGCACAGGGTCCTGCCCAGCGCGTCGCTGGTGCCGCACGCGGACCCGAGCACGCTCTTCATCTCGGCCGGAATGCAGCCGCTCAAGCCGTACTACCTGGGTTTGAGCGATCCGCCCGCGCCCCGGCTCGCGAGCTGCCAGAAATGCCTGCGCACGGGCGACATCGATGAGGTGGGGAAGACCGACCGCCACAACACCTTCTTCGAGATGCTGGGCAATTTCTCTCCGACCGGCGACTATTTCAAGGAGACGGCGATCCCGCTCGCCTGGGACCTGGTCACGGAAGTCTTCGAGATGCCCGTGGATCGCCTCCGCGTGACCATCCATCCCACCGACGACGAGGCCCACGACATCTGGAGCCGGCAGCCCGGGATGACCGCAGAGCACATCACACGCCTCGAAGACAACTGGTGGGGCCTGGGCGCAGGTCCCTGCGGCCCGGACTCGGAGATCTGGTGGGATCGCGGCAAGGAGTTCGGCTGCGGCCAGGACGACTGCGTACCCGACCACTGCGAGCGCTTCACGGAGTTCTGGAACCTCGTCTTCCCCCAATACGACCAGCGCGGGCCCCTCGAAGGCACGTCGGGCGAAGCGGTGCGCCGCGCGCTCGCCGAGGGAAGCCTTGTGCCGCTGGCTCGCCCGGCGATCGACACCGGCATGGGACTCGAGCGGATCAGCTACATCCTCCAGGGCAAGACGAACATCTTCGAGGCCGACATCCTCGAACCTCTGGTCGCGTTCGTGCGAAGCGCGAGTCCCAGACCGACGACCTTGTCCGAGCGCATCGTGGCGGACCACCTGCGGGCGGCGACCTTTGTCATCGCCGACGGCGTGACGCCTTCCAACGAGGGCCGGGGATACGTGCTGAGGCGGCTCATCCGCCGCGCGGCGATTCACGGTCGGAAGATGGGGCTCACGGCCAACCTCAGTGCGGGAGTGGGCGTCGCCGTGGCGATGTTCAAGGACCACTACCCCGAGCTGCAAAAGGGCGAGAAGCACATCACCGAGGTCGTGCAGCTCGAGTCCGACCGGTTCAACCGGACTCTCGAACAGGGCATGGAGCAGTTCGAGAAAATCGTCGCCCAGCATGCACAGACGATCCCTGGCGCTGACGCGTTTCGCCTCCACGACACATACGGCTTTCCGCTGGAGCTCACGCACGAATTGGCGGCTGAGCGTGGCATCGAGGTCGACGAAGATGGCTTTCGCACGGCGATGGAGGAGCAGCGGGCGAGGTCGCGTCGCGGGACGCCTCAGGGCTGGGCGCTGGCCAAGGACCTGCCGAAGTCGGAGTTCACCGGCTATCACGAACTGACGACTCAGACCCAGGTGCTCGCGCTGCGCAAGGACGACAAGCCGGTGGAGGTCGCCAGCGAAGGCGACGCGGTGGAAGTGTTCTTAGAGCGCACACCTTTCTATGCGGAGTCCGGCGGACAGGTCGGCGACAAGGGAACGATCACGACGTCGCACGGCCAGGTTCGTGTCGAGGACACGCAGAAGCCGGTCGAGGGTGCGATCGCTCACCTGGGCACGGTCGTCACAGGTGAGCTCAGAGTGCGCGAGAGCGCGCTCGCCGCGGTCGACGCGAGGCGCAGGCGCCAGATCGCGCGCCACCACTCTGCGACGCACCTGCTCCACAAGGCGCTGCGCGAAACGCTCGGCGAGAGCGTCGTGCAGAAGGGCTCGTGGGTCGGCCCCGACCACACCACGTTCGACATCCCCTTGAACCGGGCCCTCACGAAAGACGAGGTCGCCCGCATCAACGGGCGCGTCATGGAAAAGGTGCGCGCGGCCCTGCCGTTCCACGAGAGCCACAAGCCGCTCAAAGAAGCGGTGGCACAGGGCGCCATGCACCTTTTCGACGAGAAGTACGGCGACATCGTGCGTGTCGTCTGCTTTGGCGACTGGACGTGCGAGCTGTGCGGCGGCACCCACGTCACCAACAGCGCGGACATCGGTAGCGCGGTGATCCTGTCGGAATCCAGCATCGGCTCAGGCTTGAGGCGGATCGACATGGTGGTCGGCGAGGCGGCCGACGACCTGGTGCGCCGCGACCGCGACCTTCTCGTCGAGCTCGCGCGCTCGTTCAACGCCGGACCCGAGCAGCTGCCCGAACGAGTGCAGGCGCTTCGGGCGCAGCTCAAAGAAGCCGAGCGTCGAACAAAGGCGCTTTCGGAAGAGCTGCGTTCTGCCCGTGTGAAGGGTCAGGGCGCCGACGGCGTGCAGGTCAAACAGGGCAAAGTACCGTTTGTGATCGAGACCGTGAACGCCTCCAGCCCAGAGGAGCTGGCGGCCTACGCCGACCGCTACCTCGACTTTGTGAAGTCGGGAGTCGTAACCGTTGTGGCCGGAGACATGTTTGTCATCAAGGTGTCGAAGGACCTGACCTCCGAGTACGATGCCGCGCGCCTGGCTGCTCTTCTGGGCACGGGCGGCGGCCAGAAGCACCTCGCCCGCGGCAAGCTGAAAGGCCCGGCGGGCGAGGCATTCCAGCGCCTCGAGCGGGAGCTCGTTTCGAATTGACCAAGTTCAAGTTCCTGCGCAAGCGCAGCGAGTACTACCGCCACTTCACGGTGCTCGACATCGGGACCGACCTCATCAAGGTCCTCGTCGTGCGCCGCGAGGGTCCCGACGGCGAGGTGCTCGGAGTCGGCCGCGAGCCCCAGGCGCCGGCCGCGATGTCGGGAGGCGCGATCGCCGACCTCGAGTCTGTGATCCAGTCCTGCAACCGGGCGTTGGAAGCGGCGGAAGACATGGCCAAGACTGTGCCGGGCCAGGTGGTGGTCGGCATCGCGGGCGAGCTCATCAAAGGCTTCTCGTCGACCATCGCCTACCCCCGCGAGAACTCGAAGGCACGCGTGCGGTCCGGCGAGATCTCCACGATGTTGCAGATGGTCCAGCGTCGCGCGCTGCGCGAGGCGCAGCACCTGCTGGAGATGGAGCGCAGCTACGGGCAGCTCGAAGCGCGGCTGGTGCACTCCGCCATCACGAACGTGCGCGTCGACGGCTACCCCGTTACGAACCCAGTCGGTTTCACCGGGAAGAACCTCGAGGTGACCGTGTTCAACACGTTCGCGCCGATGACGCACATCGACGCGGTCGAAACCGTGGTGCGTGAGCTGGACCTCGAGCTGGCCGCTGCGGTCGCGCAGCCCTACGCACTCGCGCGGGCGTGTGCCAGCGAGGAGACCTGGGCGGAGGGCGGCATCTTCGTCGACATCGGCGGCGGCACGACCGACGTCGCGCTGATTCGCGATGGCGGCGTCGAAGGGACCAGGATGTTCAACCTGGGCGGCCGAGCGTTTACGCGCCGCCTGGCCCTGGCGTTCGGCTTGAGCTACGAAGAGGCCGAAGCGCGCAAGCTCCGCCACTCCGAAGGCCTCCTGTCAGCCGACCAGCACCGCCAGGTGTCCGAGCTGCTCAGCGCCGACGCCGAGGTGCTGCTGCAGGGCCTGGCCCTCAGCGTGCGAGAGCTATCACGCGGCGAGCGCCTCCCGACGAGCATCTACCTGTGCGGGGGAGGCAGCCTCCTTCCCGAGCTCACGCTCGAGATGGTGAAGAACAACTGGGCCGCCGGACTTCCCTTTCCGCGCGAGCCGCGGATCCGGCATCTCGTGCCACCAGACGTGCGCAACCTGACCGATTCCACAGGCCAGCTTTCGAGCCCGCAGGACATCGCCCCGATGGGTCTGGCGAACCACGCACTTCGCACTGAGGCGGAGGAGCGGGACACCGTCAACACCGTCATGCGCCGGGTCCTAGGCGGTATAAAGGTCTGAACAGGTCCCCAGGAGTCTTGTAAACGCCATGGCAACGAACCCGATTTACGTTGAAACCGAGGAAGAGATCCCCGAGCTCGTCGAGCGCCTGCGGCGCTTCAACGGCGAGGACACGATGCTCGTCCTTCCGATGCGCTCGCGCATCGGCCAGAGCCGCTTCAACTTCCAGCTGCTGCGCAACTACGCGGCGCGCCTGGGCAAGCGCGTGACGGTCGTCTGCGACGACCCGGCCGTGCAGAAGATGGCGTCGGAAAGCGGGTTCCCGGTTTTCGGCGCGATCGGCGCACTGGGCGAAGGCATCCCGTCCGAGCCTGAGCCGCCGCCGCCGGTCAAGCGCTGGTGGAGTCGGGTGCGCACCTCGCCGACGACGCACGTCGGCATCGCCGCCCCGACGAGGCTCCTCACCAAGACAGCCACCGAGCTCAGGCCCGGGCGCTTCCTGCTGTACATCGCGGCGATCACGCTGCTGCTGGTCGGGCTGTTTGGGGTCGCGATCTACGTGCCATCCGCTTCCGTCACGCTGATCGCCCAGGCGGCGCCGTTCACTCAGAACGACGTCGAGATCCAGGCGACACCGGCCAGCAAGAACATCCACGTCCGAATTGACGTCATCTCAAAATCGAGCTCGCAGGGCTTCAAGACGACGGGCTCGATCGTGGTGCCCCTTGCTCCTGCGCAGGGGCAGGTCACCTACACGAACAACTGCACGCCGAACCCCCGCAGTCCAGGACTCTGGGTCAACACCGGCCAGCGGCTCGACAACACGAACGGGATCACCTTCGCACAGCAGTCGGCGAACGTCTTCGTGCCGTGGGGTGGCCAGGTGGGGTCCGTCAGCGTCATCGCCGTCCAGGCCGGCTCCGCCGGCAACGTCGGCTCCGCAACGATCACCTCCATTGAAAACAGCAGCTTTTCGTGCCTCCTCGTGACCAATCCCCAGGCCACCGGTGGCGGGACCGATCCATCGACCACGCCGCAGATGACCGTGGCGGACTTCGATGCCGGACGCGCGCAGCTCGAGCAGGAGCTCCACCAGGTCATCGCGCAGACCCTGGTGAGCGCGGGCCAGCCTGGTGAGAAGCTCAGCGAGACGATCATCTATGGCGCTCCGCTGTACACGACCGATCACCAGCCCAACGACAAGGTGCCGTCTTTCAGCGGGACGATGACGGTCAGCGGCGAGGGCGATTTCTACAGCGACAGCGACGTGCAGAAGGCGTATCAAGCCTACCTGTCCCAGCGAGTGCCGAACGACCAGCAGTTGCTCACCGAGAGCCCGATCCAGGTCACGTACCGCATCCTCAACGACGCATCAGGCGGCAACATGACCTTCGTCGGCAGCGCGGCGGCGTACGTGGCTCCGCGACTTGACGAGGCGCAGATTCGCTCGCAGATCGTGGGCCGGCCCCTGGCCCAGGCGCGCTTCCTGTTGGAACGGCTGCCGATTCGGTCGGTCGCCATCAAGGAGCAGCCGATATCCCTGCCCCTAATGCCCCTGCTGATCGGACGCATCTCGCTCCACTACATCGTTCAGTCGGGGGTGCCCGCGCCTACGACGGCTGCAACTGGGTCGCCGTCCGCGTCGCCTTCTCCGTCTCCGTAGTGCGTGTCATGGCGGTCGACCCGGGATCGAAGCGGGTCGGACTGGCCGTGAGCGATCCGACCGGCACGATCGCACAGGCTCTTGCCACGGTCGCCGCCGAGCCCGCGGACACGCTCCCGTCGCGCCTCGCTGAGATCGCGAAGTCGCAGGAAGCGCAACGGATCGTCGTCGGGCTCCCGCTGAGGCTCGACGGCACCCACGGACCCGAAGCGGCGTCCGCTCGCCGGCTGGCGCATGGCCTGAGGCAGGCGTCTGGCCTTCCCGTCGAGCTGGTCGACGAGCGCCTCACCACGGCGGCCGCCGAGAGGTCCCTCATCGCGGGCGGCGTCCGGCGAGACAAGCGGCGCCTCAGCATCGACCGGGTGGCGGCCACCCTTCTTCTGCAGGGCCACCTGGACTCCAAGCGTGCCGGCTGACGAATCCGAACCGATCACCCTGATCGATGAGACGGGCGTCGAGCGCCGGTTTCGGATGCACGACGCCTTCGACGTGCAGGAGGTCCACTACTACCTGGTCGAGGCGGCCGACGATCCTTCGCAGGTGCTGCTGCTGCGCGAAACGGGTAGCGGGTTGGAAACGGTGGATGGTGACGAGTTCAAGCGGGTGATGACCGCCCTCGAGGAGGACGAGGTCGAGTGAAGCGCCTTCTCGTCATCCTCCTGCTGATCGCAATCGTCGGGTTCGGCACCTCGCGCGGCTTCGACTGGTGGACCCTCAACGTGAACACCCCGATCTCGTCGACGAGCCACACGGTCGTCTTTCATGTCGACTCCGGCGAGACTCCGACGCAGATCGGGCAGGACCTGTTCAACCTTGGTTTGATTCGCAACACCATCGCGTTCGATCTATACACGCGCTCGACCAACGCCGGGCCGAAGCTGGAAGCCGGCGTCTTCATGCTCAACACGAACATGTCGCTCGCTCAGATCGTCAGCGCCCTGCAGCATGGGACGGCCAATCAGAAGTCCATCACGTTTCCGGAAGGCTTCCCGATCCGGGAGCAGGCCAAGGTGGTGGAGAGCACGGGGATCGGCACCGCGGCCGACTACATCGCCGCCGCCAAGGACCCCACCTGGCGAACGACTTACACATTCCTGCCCGCCCAAGCGGGCAACCCCGATGCTCCTTTCGAGGGCTACCTCTTCCCGGACACTTACCTTGTCGATCCGGCGGCGGGCGTGAGGGGTCTGATCAAGCAGCAGCTCGACCAGTTCGGAGTTGTCTTCTCGCCGGACCTGCGCGCGCAGATCGCCCAGGCCACGGCCGCGCGACCGGCCGAATCGGTCCAGTCGATCGTTATCCTCGCCTCGATGGTGGATCGCGAAGCGAATGCGACCGTGGCAAGCGATCGCGGCAACGTTTGCAGCGTTTACTACAACCGACTCAAGGTCGGCATGACGCTGGGCGTGGACGCGACGCTGTTGTACGCGCTCGGACGGCTGACTCCCGAGCCGACGTTTGCCGAGCTGCAGCTCAACACGCCGTACAACACGCGCACCCACGCCGGCCTGCCGCCCGGACCGATCAGCAACCCCGGCCAGGCGGCAATCCTTGCGTGCATCAACCCGCCTCAGACCCAGTACCTCTTCTACTTCACGGACCGGCAGGGGGTCACGCACTTCGAGACCAACCAGCAGGACTTCGACCGCGACATCCAGAAGTACGGCGTGAGTGGAAGCTGATCGCAAGCTGAACGTCTATCTAGTCGGTCACGAGATCTCCTACTCGCGCAGCCCCGACATGCAGAACGCGGCCTTTCGCGCGCTGGGACTCGACTGGACGTACGAGCTCCTCGACGTATCGCCGAGCGAGCTTCCCGCGGCACTGCACGGTTTGCGGCGCGAGGACGTCGCGGGCGCCAACGTCACGATTCCGCATAAGCAGGCCGTCATGCAGTTCATGGACGCGCTCGACGCCGAGGCGGTGAAGGCGCGCGCGGTCAACACGATCGTCCATGAGGGGAAGCGGCTCGTGGGATCGAACACGGACATCGCGGCGATTCGAGCCGCCCTCGCGAGCGTCGGGCTCGCACCGAAAGGCGCGAATGTCGTGATCTTCGGAGCGGGTGGATCGGCTCGCGCCGCGTCGGTGGCGCTCGAGGGAGCACACGTGACATTCGTGTCGCGGCATCCGGATGCGACCGACCTGCCCGGCAGGGTGATCGCTTGGGACGACGCGTCCCTCCACGGCCTGGTCAGGTCGGCTGACCTCCTCGTCAATGCGACCCCGCTCGGCCGGCGGGACGAGATGCCCATCCGGCCCGCGGCGTTGCCGCGCGACGGCGCCGTGATCGACCTCGTCTACGTCACCGGCGGAACGCCGTTGGTGCGCAAGGCGCGCTCGCTCGGCCTGCGCACCGCCGACGGTTGGGAGATCCTGCTGGCGCAGGGAGCCAAATCGTTCGAAGCGTGGACCGGTCAGGCCGCCCCGCTGGGCGCGATGCGCGAAACTCTGCAGCCGTGAACGTGGTCTCGTTGCTGCCGGTTGGCTGGGTGGTGGTCGGCGCGGCGGCCGGCTGGTTCATGCGTTGGGGCTCCGTGCGCCTGGCGCGCCTCGAGGAACTGGAGCCCGGCAGCAAGATCTGGCAGGTCTACGGCCCGCCGATTCTGTGCGCTCTGCTGTTCGGGCTTTTCGCGACCGAGCCCATCTCGTTCCCGCTCCTCGCGTTGCGGAGCGTGTTCGTGGTGGTTTTGGTGCAGGTGATCTTCTTCGACTTCGAGCACCGCTTGATCCTCGATCGCGTGATGTTCCCTTCGATGGCTGTGGCACTGCTCGCAAGCCTCTCAGGCGATCCGTGGTTTTCGGGCCATGACTGGTGGCACGGCATCGCCACCGGGGTGGTCGCGGGGTCGCTGTTCCTGTTGCTGGCCCTGGTCGGCTCGGCGATCTTCAAGGCCGAGGCGCTGGGGTTTGGGGACGTCAAGCTTGCGGTGTTCATGGGCCTTTTGCTGGGCCCGCTGCCCACCATTCAAGCGCTCTTTTATGGGGTGGTCCTGGCTGGGGTCGTCTCGATCGGCTACATCATCTGGCAGCGATCTCTGAAGGGTTCGATCGCGTACGGGCCGTACCTCTCCGCGGGGGCGCTGATCGTCCTCTTCCAGTTGGGTAGAGGACAATAGGCGGCCATGAGCAACCTACTGCCCGGCGAGAACCTGATCCTCAAGGACCATCCGCACTGGGTGGTCCTGATCAAATCGGTCTTGTTCCCAGTCGTCCTCGTGATTCTCGTGCTGATCGCCGACTTCACCCTCCTCACCCCCAACAACGTATACGTGCCGCACCTCCGCACCATCCTCAGCCTTGGCGTGCTGGCACTCGCGTTGCTCTGGCTCATCGTGGTCTGGATCCGCTGGCAGTCGACCACCTACACGCTGACCGACCAGCGCATCAAGATCGAAACCGGCGTTTTGGCGCGCCAGGAGAAGGTCATCCCGATCGACAGGGTCCAGGACTGCACGACCCGGATGTCGGTCCTGGGACGGATGCTGGGATACGGCCGGGTCGAGATCGATGCCGCCGGCGCGCAGGGCGCCGAGATCCTGAACCACCTGCCGAACCCGGGCACGTTCCGCGACCAGGTGTTCATGCAGACGGAAAAGCGTCGCGGCGGGGGCGCGTCCACCGCGCCGTCTTCGATGCCGGCCAACCCGAGCGGCGTCTAAATCCTCCGCCCGCTGGCGCTCGTCGGCTTCATGGGTTCCGGGAAGACCGTGGTAGGGGCTGCTGTCGCTGTGCGAACAGGGGCGCCATTTCACGACCTGGACCTGATGGTCGAAATGGAGGCAGGGATGACCATCCCCGAGATTTTCGCGACCCATAGCGAGCCCGCCTTTCGCGCGCTCGAGACCCGACTCCTGCCTCGGGCGCTGGAGCCTGGCGCCGTGGTCGCGCTGGGTGGCGGCACGCTGATCGACGACGACAACTGGCGCCTGGTAGACGTCAAGGCGAACACCGTATACCTCGAGGTTCCTTTCGAAACCATGTGGCAGCGTATCCAGGCTCGGCCCGGACGGCCGCTCGCCTCAGGACGATCCCGCGACGAGGTGCTAGCGCTGTTCGAGTGGCGCCGCCCGCGTTATGAGCAGGCCACGCATCGCGTCGACGGGGACCGACCGGTCGAGCTGGTCGCAGACGAGGTGATCAAGCTTTGGTCCGACTGATCCTCGACTCGTCTGCGGGAAGCTACCCGGTGGTGATCGGCAGCAACATCCATCGCGAGCTGCGAGGCGTCGTCGCCCGCATGGATCCCACCGGAATCGCGATCATCACCGACTCCAACGTGAGGCCGTGGGCGGTCAAGGTCTCGAAATCGATCAAGCGCTCCGGCTTGAAGACGGCGATTCACGTCATCCCCGTCGGCGAGCGGTCCAAGTCGATGACCCAGTTGCAGGATGTGCTCGCCTTCCTCGAGCGACAGCGCATCGATCGAGGCGGGTGCGTGATTGCCGTGGGCGGGGGTACGGTGGGCGACCTCGCCGGCTTCGCGGCCGCCGTCTGGCAGCGTGGTGTGCGCCTCGTCGGCGTCCCGACCACGCTCCTCGCGATGGTCGATTCGAGCATTGGCGGCAAGACCGGTGTCAACGGCACGCGAAGCAAGAACGCCATCGGCGCCTTCTGGCAGCCGTCCGCCGTCATCGCGGACCTGGCCTGCCTCGAAACGCTGCCGGCGGCCAGCTACCGAGATGCCTTCGCCGAGGTTGTAAAGTACGCCGTTGCCATGGACCACGGTCTTTTCGACCTCCTCAAGAAGGAGCGCCCGCGCCTGCTCGCGGGTGACCGCGCGATGCTCGAAAGCGTGGTCTTTCGCTGTGTCACGGCCAAGGCGCTGGTCGTGGCCAAGGACGAGCGCGAGAAGGGCCCGAGGGCGATCCTGAACTACGGGCACACCGCGGGCCACGCGCTCGAGGCCGCCAGCGGATTTCGTATCTCGCACGGCCGCTCGGTCGCTTTCGGGATGCGTGTCGCCGCCCAGATCGCGCTGTCGATGGAGCTTTGCAGCAAGCGCCTGGTCGAGTCCCAGGATGAGATGCTGGCCGCCTACGGCTTGCCCGAGAGGCTTCCTCACGTGGACGCCGCCCGCGTCCTGGCGGCGATCCCTCGAGACAAGAAGGCCCGGCGAGGCAAGGTCGCCTGGGTCCTGCCGCGCCGGCTCGGTCGCGCCGAGATCGGTCACGCGGTACCTTCCCCGCTGGTGCGCCGCGCGGTCACCCGAGCGCTCGCATGAAGCGGATCGTGATCGTCAACGGGCCCAACCTGAACCTGCTCGGCAAGCGGGAGCCGCACATCTACGGCACGCGATCGCTGGCCGACCTCCTCAAAACAGTCCGCGCCAAGGCGCGTGAGCTGGGCGTCAGCGTGAGCGTTTTTCAGAGCAACGACGAGGGCGCGATCATCGACTTCCTGCACAAGGAGGCACCGGGCGCGCTCGGCATCGTGATCAACCCGGCAGCGCTGTCTCATTACTCACTGGCGCTCTACGATTGCCTCCAGGCCCTCGAGGTGCCGACAGTCGAGGTCCACATCTCGAACATCCACGCGCGCGAAGAGTTCCGGTCGAAAAGCGTCACCGCGCGCGCGGCACGAGGCGTCATCACCGGACTGGGTTTCAAAGGCTACGAGCTGGCCATGGAGTACTTGGCGACTCAATGATTTCCACGAGCGACTTTCGGAACGGGACCATGTTCGAGATGGACGGACAGCTGCTGCAGGTCGTCACCGTCGAGCACATCAAGCTCGCGCGCGCCGGCGCGGTGATCAAGGCCAAGCTGCGCAACCTGCTCACCGGAGCCATCTTTGAGCAGAGCTTCCGCAGCGCCGATAAGTACAAGACGGTCCGGATCGACAAGAACGAGGCCCAGTACCTGTACGCGGACGGTTCGCATCACTACTTCATGGACCCGAAGACCTACGACCAGGTGCCGATCGACGAGTCCCTCCTGGAATCGGTGCTGCCTCTCTTGAAGGAGGGAAGCGTCGCCTACCTGCAGAGGTACCAGGACAAGCTGATCGGCGTGGAGCTGCCGATCAACGTCGAGCTCAAGGTGGTCTCGACGGACCCGGGTTTCAAGGGCGACACGGTGTCGGGCGGCACCAAGCCCGCGAAGCTTGAGACGGGCGCAACGATCCAGGTCCCGCTCTTCATCCAGCCCGGAGATGTGATCCGGGTGGACACGCGAACCCAGACCTACATGGAGAGGGCGTAAAACCTGCCCCAACCGGTAGCATGCCCGCTATGGGTCAGAACGGGTCCCTGGGCGCGGTCCGGGTCGCCAACGAGGTGATCGCCAGCATCGCGGCGCTTGCCGCGTGCGAGGTCGAGGGCGTCGAAGGCATGGACGAGGCGGCCGCCAGGCATTTCGGCGACTGGGTCCGGCGCCAGTCCGCTCACCGCGGCGTGCGCGTGCACATCGAAGGCGATCGCTCCATCCACCTCGAGGTTTTCATCACCGTGGAGTCTGAGGCGAAGCTGGCCGAGGTGGCCGGGTCGGTCCAGTCGAACGTCGTCGAGGCGACCGAGAGGATGCTCGGCCTGGAAGTGGGGGAGGTCAACGTCTTCGTTTCCAGCGTCGCCTTCGCCAGTTAAGCGCTCGGTGGGCAAAAGACACCAGGCCAGGGAGCTGGCGCTCAAGACGCTGTTTCAGCTCGAGGCGGCCGACGACGATACGGAAGAGGTCTTGCGCTACCACGCCTTCGAGGGCGCGGCCACGCCGGACGTTGCGACGTTCGCCCTGCAGCTCGTCAAGGGCGTGATCGCCAACCGCGAAAGGCTCGACTCCATCCTCAGCGACGCGTCCGATAACTGGAAGCTCGGCCAGATGGCGAAGGTAGACCGCATCATCCTGCGCATCGCCGTGTACGAGATCGCGATCGACCGCCATGTCCCGACCAAGGCCGCCATCAACGAGTCGATCGAGCTGGCCAAGACCTTCTCCGGAGAAGAGGCGGGGCGCTTCGTGAATGGCATCCTCGGCCGTGTCGTCGCGACCACCGCGACCGGCGCGGTGACCGCGCCAGACGCGAATTGAACCTGGCCGGCACACAGCCTTCGCTTGAGGCGCCCCGCTTTGAAGAGCTGCTCGCCACCCTCGAGACGACGATCGCAGAGCTGGCGAGTGGAACCGCCCCTCTCGAGGAGCTCGTGGCCGCCCACCAGCGCGCGCTCCGCATCCTCGCCGAAGCACAGTTGCGCCTCGACGAGCTGAAGGCTCGCGCCGACCAAATCGCCCGCTCCATATCGTGAAACCGGGCCAAATCAGAGCTGCGGCGTGATTTCGCGGGGACCCCTACTGTGAGCGCGTGAAGTTTCTCCTCGCCCCGCTGGTGGCCTGGGCCATCGCCCAGGCGGCCAAGGTCATCCTCACCTCAGTGCGGCAGCGAAAGCTGAACCTGCGAGTGCTCGCGGAGACCGGCGGCATGCCGAGCAGCCACGCCGCCATCGTCATGGGCATGACCACCGCGGTTGGTAAATATGCGGGCGTCTCTTCCGCCGCCTTCGCGATCGCCCTTATCTTCTCGTTCGTGGTCATGTACGACGCCGCGGGACTGCGCCGGGCAGCCGGCCGGCAGGCCGCCATCCTGAACCGCCTGGTCGAGGACCTCGTGCACATGCGCGGAATGCAAGAGCAGAGGCTCAGGGAGTTGCTCGGCCACACCCCGATAGAGGTGGTGGTCGGCGCTTTGCTTGGTATCGGCGTCGGGCTGATCCTACCGGCGCGATGACATTGAGCTCGAGATCGCCGAGGGCTACCCAACGCCTTGACGCGCTCCTGACCAAGAGTGGCCTGACCGAGTCGCGGCAGCGCGCACAGGCCCTGATCCTCGCCGGCCAGGTGCGGGTGGCCGGCGCGACCGAGCGGCGGCCGGCTCGCTCGGTGCGTGTAGACGACGTCATCACCATCGACGAGACCCCCGGCTACGCAAGTCGGGGAGCCTTGAAACTCGGCCCAGCGCTCGACACGTTTCGAGTGGATCCCCAGGACCGAGTCTGCGCCGATCTCGGCGCGTCGACCGGCGGGTTCACCGACGTGCTCCTGCGCCGTGGGGCGGCGAAGGTTTTCGCCCTCGATGTCGGCCGCGGCCTGATCCACTGGCGGCTGCGCTCCGATCCCCGCGTCGTGGTGATCGAGCGCACCAACGCGCGCGACCTCGAATCCTTCCCGGAGCCCGTCAGCCTGGTCGTCGCCGACTTGTCGTTCATCAGCCTCGAAAAGGTGCTGCCCGCCGTGCGCCAGGCCGCGCCGGAAGCGGAGGTGGTCGCGCTCTTCAAGCCGCAGTTCGAGGTCGGCAAGTCGCAGGTGGGGAAGGGGGGGATCGTGCGCGACCCGCTCGTGATCGAAGGCGCGCTTGGGAGGTTCAAGACCTGGTGCGGCGGCCACGGCTACGTGGTGGCCGGCGAAGCGGCGTCCGAGCTGAAGGGGGCGGAAGGCAACCAGGAGTACTTCTTTCACCTGGCGCCGCAGTGATCGTCTGCATTCTTCGCGGCCCAGGCGCCGAGCAATCGGTGGTCGATCGCGCCATCGGCGTCCTGCGGGATCGTGGTGTCGACGCAGTTGAAACCGACCGCGATGCGCCGGCGGCCAGGTCAGCCGACGGTCTCAAGTCCTGCGGCCTCGTCGTCACGCTCGGCGGCGACGGGACGTTCCTCGCCGGCGCGCGGTTCGCCGCCCCCAAAGGGATTCCCCTGCTCGGCGTGAACCTCGGCCGGCTTGGATTCCTGACGGAGGTCGAGGCCGAGCACCTCGAGCAGGGACTGAAGCGCTTCCTCGACGGTGACTACAGGCTCGAGGAGCGGACGATCCTCCAGGTGGTCCTGAGCCGCGGGACGCGCACCGTGGCCCGCGCGATCGGCCTCAACGAGGTCGTGGTCGACCACTCGGGCGAGGCGCGCATGCTCCGGGTCGAGATCGACGTCGGCGGCCAGGCGGTCGGCGTGATCGACGCCGACGGGGTGATGGTCGCGACGGCGACCGGTTCCACGGCGTACGCGCTGGCGAGCGGCGGCCCGATCCTCGAGCCGACGCTGCGGGACCTCGTGCTGGTGCCGATGAACCCGTTCGCCCTCACCGTGCGGCCGATCGTGTTTCCCCCAGGGCAGGACATCACGCTGTCGGTGCTTCGCGGCCCCGCCGAGATGCGCATCGACGGGCGGCGGGGTCGTGCCGTGGCGACCGGCGACGCGGTCCGGTGCAGCTCGCATCCCCGCCGGCTGAAGGTCGTTCGCTTCAGCCCGCCCGAAGAGTTCTACCGCCGGCTCGGCGAAAAGCTCGGCTGGGGCCGCCCGCTGGTCCCCAAGAAATAGGTAAGTAGCCGTGCTCAAGGAGCTCCGGGTCCGCGACCTGGCCCTGGTCGCCGAGTGCCGGGTGCGCTTCGGGCCGGGCTTGAACCTCCTCACCGGCGAGACCGGCAGCGGCAAGTCCCTGATCGTCGATGCGCTCAGCCTGACCCTGGGGGCGCGGGGCGGCGCCGACCAGGTCCGTCATGGGGCCGACAAGGCTACGGTCGAGGGAGCCTTCGAATCGGACGGCGTCGCGTTGGTGCTGCAGCGGGAGCTCGGCAAGCGAAGCGCGGCCCGAATCGACGGGCGGACCGCGCCCGCCGAGGCGCTGCGCGAGCGCGGGCGCAACCTCGTCGCCCTCCACGGCCAGCATGAGCACCACGCGCTGCTCGACAGCGAGACGCAGACCGAGCTGCTCGACGGGTACGCGGCGGCGATGGAGAAGCGCGCCGCGGTCGCGGTCGCGTACGCGGCGTGGCTCGAGGCCGGCGGCACGTTGCGCGACCTCGAGCAGCTGCGGTCCCGTGGCCAGCGCGAGCACGAGTACATGAGGTGGCAGCTCGAAGAGCTGCGCGCGGCGGACCCCCGCACAGGGGAAGACGAGCAGCTGTCGGCCGAGCGAGCGGCCGCCCGGCATGCTGCGCGGCTCGCCGAGCTCGGGCAGCAGGCGATCGACGCGCTGCATGAGGATGGTGTCGCACGCGCCGCCGCGGCGATCCGCTCCGCCGCCGAGTTGGACTCGCGGCTGGCTGACCACGCCACGCGCCTGGAAGCTCTTGCGGAAGAGTCAACCGACGCTGCCGCGGAGATCCGGCGCTACGGCGAGGTGCTCGACACGGATCCTGCGAGGCTCGAGACGATCGAGGCGCGACTGTCGGTCCTCGACGGGATCAAGCGCAAGTACGGCGGCACGCTGGAGTCGGCAGTCGAGGAGCTACGCCGCCTTGAGGTGCAGCTCGGCGCGACCCAGGACCTTGACGGTGCGCTGGCCTCAGCCCAGGCCAAGCGCGATGCCTGTCGGGCGACCCTGGAAACGCGTGCGGCCGCCCTGACCGAGGCGCGCAAAAGCGCGGCCCGCCGCATGCAGGGGGCGGTGGCGCACGAGCTGGAAGGCCTGCGCCTCGAGGGAGCCCGCTTCGAGATCGACCTGCGCGCCTCGCCCGAGATCGGGCCGACCGGCGCCGAGAGCGCGGAGATGATGTTCTCAGCCAACCCTGGCGAACCGCTCCAGCCGCTCGCCCGTGTGGCTTCGGGCGGAGAGCTCGCGCGCGTGATGCTGGCCATCAAGACTGTCGGAGCAGACGCGGACCGCCTTCCCACGCTGGTGTTCGACGAGGTCGACGCCGGTATCGGTGGCGAGGCCGCGGTCCAGGTGGGGCTTCGCCTCAAAGCGCTGGGCGCGCGCCACCAGGTGCTGGTGGTCACGCATCTCGCGCAGATCGCGGCTTTCGCCGATCATCACCTTTTGGTGGAGAAGTCTCCTGGACCGGACGGGCGCAACGTGGTGTCGGTGCGGGAATTGAGTTCGGACGACGAGCGCGCGAGGGAGCTGGCCCGGATGATGAGCGGCGGCGTCACGCCCAAAGCCGTGGCGCGCGCCCACGAGTTGCTCGAGGAATCCCGTAGGTAGGTGGCCAGGCTTTTCAGCGGCCCCGAGGATCGACGCATCAAGCGCGCGCTGTGCATCGTCGCGCATCCCGACGACATCGAGTTCTACTGCGCGGGCGCTGTGCTGTTGATGACCCGCCACGGCGCCGCGGTCGACTTCGTGCTCGCGACATCAGGTGACAAAGGCGCGCGCGACGCGAGCAAGTCGCGAGCGAAAGTCGCTCGCATCCGCGAGCGCGAGCAGGAGCTGGCGGCGGACGTGCTCGGCGTCACGCGCGTCGCGTTTCTTCGACATGCCGACGCCGAGCTCGTCGAAGGTCTCGAGCTGCGCGAGGAGTTCGTGCGCGAGATCCGGACCACGAAGCCCGACGTGATCCTGACCTTCGACCCGAACGTCCCGTATCGCTTTCATCCCGACCACCGGGTCGTCGGGCGGGTCGCGCTCGATGCGGCGTGGCCGAGCGCGCGCGATCCACTGACGTTTCCAAAATCCGGACCGCCACACGAAACCGCCGAGGCGTGGTGCTTTGGGGGCCTGCAGCCCACGCTCGAGATCGATGTCGGTGAGGTCATCGGCAAGAAGATCGAGGCGCGGCTTGCGCACGCGAGCCAGACCACGAGTCCCGCTGCACTGATGCGCCGCTGGCGAGCCATCGCTCGCGTCGAGAAGTTCCACCAGGTGAATCTCCGATAGGCTTACGGCTCGTGGAGCAGCCTCTTGCTGGCCCGCGCCTTGCTGTAAGCACGCAGGTGTTCGAAGGACCTCTGGAGCTTCTGCTGGCGCTGGTGGAGCGTGAGGAGCTCGACATCTTCCAGGTCTCGCTGGCCAAGGTGACGGACGCGTACCTCGTGGAGGTTGCCGCACGCGAGGTCGCTGACCCGCAGGAGATGGCCGAGTTCCTGTGGATGGCGGCTCGCCTGCTCTTGATCAAGTCGATCCGCCTGCTGCCCGGCGAGCCACCGACCGAAGAGGAGACCGACCTTTTGGGTTGGGAAGAGGAGGTGCGCCGGCGCCTCGAGGAATACCGCGTCTACAAGGCGATGGCGGGCGAGCTGATGGAACGCGCGCAGAAGGATTCCTACTCGTTCCCGCCTCCCGCGCGTCCGGTCGAGGCGGGCGGCCAGGAGGAGCCGCTCGAGGTTGGGCTCCTGATCGTCGCTTTCAACAGCGTGCTCGCGCGCATCCCTCCTCGCCCGCTGGTGGTCACCGGCCGCACATGGACGTTGCAGGAGAAGCTCGACGTGATCACGGAGCGCCTGCGCCGAGGACCGATCGAGCTCGTGGAGTTGATCCTGGAGTCAGAGGACCGTCTCGAAGCTGTCGTGACCTTCGTGGCGGTCCTGGAGCTGCTCCGGAGGTCGCTCGTCGTGGTGCGCCAGAAGGAACGTTTCGGTGCTATCCACGTCGAGGCCAGGGAGCAGCCCGCTGGTGAGTGAAATCTCGGCCGCTCTGGAAGCGATCCTCTTCAGCTCGAACCGGGCCCTCAAGCTTCGCGAGCTGCAGCAGGCGACGGACTCCGATCGCACTGCGGTCGAGCAGGCGCTCGACGAGCTGCGGGCAGCGCTGGAGGGACGGGGTGTGATGGTTATGCGACATCACGACGAGATTCATCTCGCGACCCGTCCGGAGTTTGCGGCCGCCGTCCGCCGTGCCCTGCGACCGGAGGTGTCGGGCAAGCTGTCGCCCGCCGCCTACGAGACGCTCGCGATAGTGGCGTTTCAGCAACCGGTCCCGCGTTCGCGCATCGAGGAGGTGCGTGGCGTCAACTGCGATAGCGTCCTCACCAACCTCGAGCTTCGAGATCTCATCGTCGAGGTCGGGCGCGGTTCGGGGCCGGGCCAGCCGAAGCTTTACGGCACCACGATGAGATTCCTCCAGGTGATGGGCCTCGAGTCGCTCGACCACCTGCCCAAGCCAAGGCTCGACCCCGACCACGGCGCTGACTCAACGAGCGGACGATCGCTATCCAAGAACGCCTGAATCGCTTTCTCGCGCGATCCGGCGTGGCGAGCCGCCGCGCCGCCGACGAGCTGATCGCGTCGGGAGGCGTTCGCGTCAACGGCAAGACCCCGCCGCCTGAGGGAGTGCTGATCGACCCCGACAACGACCGCATCACCGTCCACGGCAAGCCCGTCAAACCGGTGACCCGGCACCGCTACATCGTGTTGAACAAGCCGCTCGGCGTGATCACCACGGCGAGGGACGAGGCGTCGAGAACCACGGTGCTGGACGTGGTCGGCGAGGAAGGCAGAAGCGGCCACCGGCTGTTTCCGGTGGGCCGCCTTGACGCCGACACCTCGGGTCTCCTGCTGCTGACTGACGATGGGGACCTCGCCTATCGCCTCACGCATCCGGCCTACAAGGTGAGCAAGGAATACATCGCGCTGGTCGCAGGCAGCCCCAGCAGTACCGACATCGAGAGCTTGCGCACCGGCGTCGAGCTGGACGACGGGATGACCGCGCCGGCAGAGGTCGACGTCCTTCGGATCACGCCGGGCAGCCGCGATTCCGGGGTCGCCGAAATCCGGGTCGTGATCCGCGAGGGCCGCCACCGCCAGGTCCGCCGCATGCTCCATTTCATCGGCCACAAGGTCCAATCACTCAACCGAGTCGGTTTCGGCCCGCTCAAGCTCGGACGCTTGAAAGCCGGCGGATGGCGTGTGCTGGGAGAAGCCGAGATCGCGGCGCTGCAGCGCGCCGTGGAGACCAAAAAGCCCAGATGATCGTGGCGATCGACGGCGGCGTCGCGTCAGGTAAATCCGCCGTCGGGAAACGAGTGGCCGAAGCCCTCGGCCTGCCGTTCGTCGACAGCGGCCTGATGTACCGCGCCATCACCAGGATCGCGGCCGAACACGGCATCGACCCGCACGACGCAGAAGCGATCGCGAACTTGGCGGAGTCGACCCCGGTGAAGATCGACGGCGAGCGCGTGTGGGCGAATGGGGTCGAGCTCACCGACGGGATCTACGACGCCGATTACGCGGATGCGCTGCCCCTGATCTCGGCCATCGCCGGCGTACGAAACGCGTTGGTGGCGCAGCAGCGGCGGCTGGGGGAAGGTGGGGTCGTCATGGCGGGTCGGGACATTGGAACGGTCGTATTTCCCGACGCCGACTTCAAGTTCTTCCTGGTCGCGAGCCTCGACGAGAAGGTGCGGCGCCGGGCGGCGCAGTACGAGCGCAGGGGCGAGCGCGTGGACGAGGAGGCCATGCGCAAGGAGGTGGAAGAACGCGACCGTGTCGACACCCAACGCGCGGTCGCTCCGCTGCGACCAGCCCAGGATGCGGTCGTCATCGACACCGATCGGCTTGACATCGAGCAGGTCGTCGACCGGATCACCAAGCAGGTCGCCAAAGGTAAGAACGCGAATTGATGTACGCGTTGATGCGAGGGTTGATGAGGCTGTTGGTTCGTGTCTACCTCGCGGGCCTTTTTGAAATTCATGGAATCGACAACGTTCCACGCAGCGGGCCCCTGCTGATCTGCCCCAACCATTCGGGAACGCTCGACCCACCGATGGTGCCGGCCTTCGCTCCCCGCGGCGACACGTGGAACATGGCCAAATCGGAGTATTTCAAGCGCCCGATGTCGAGGTTGATCTTTCGCGCCTACCACGCGTTTCCGGTGGTGCGGCATACCGCAGACCGCGTCGCGGTGCGGTGGTCGCTCGACCTGCTCAAGGCCGGTCATGCCCTGGTCATCTATCCGGAGGGCACGCGAGTCGAGTCCGGCGTCCTTGCCCATCCGGAGCCGGGAGCGGGGTTCCTGGCTCAGAAGGCGGCGTGTCCAGTACTTCCGGTCGCGCTGACTGGAACCCGCGAGTGCTTGCCCAAGGGCGCCAAATGGCCGCGGCGCGTGCGCGTGACCCTCACGTTCGGCAAGCCGTTCGTTGTGCTGCAAAAGCGCGCCGACGGCACGCGTGTATCACACGAGGAGGCGTCCGACGCGATCATGCTGGCGATCGCGGAGCTACTACCGCCCGAGCAGCGAGGGGTCTACAGCGACCTCGACTCGTACCGAAAGAAAGCACTGGGAGTGACGCGAGAGGCTTAGCGCGCGCCGCCAACTTGCCTCGAGACGCGCCAGGCGACCCACGCCCTGCGCGCACGCGGCGTGAGTAGGACGTCGAGTACGTATCCGACGGGAAACAACAGCAAGCCGGCGGCCGGGATCACCACGAAGGACCAGATCGACCCGAAGCGGCCGTTGGAGTCTGGTTGCAGTCCCATGAGACTCGTGACAACAGCGAACACGATCGCTGTTGCGATCCACCAAACCACTCTCGACCAGGGGCCAAGTCGCAATCGAAACATTGCAGGCGACCTGGTGCCGGTGGTCAGCCGATTGCGGGTCGGGCCCAGTCGTCTTCGGTCAGGCTGCCCAGCGCGGGGTTGAAGCAGGCGTCGAACGCCTCCTTCAGGGTTTGAGGAGTCAGCCGCGGCGGCTCCTGCCGGTAGTTGGCAAGGTCGACCAGCCGTGCGATCAGCGCGCGGGGGTGCGAACCGCGCAGCGGCTTTTTTCCGTAGAGGTTGTTAAGCAGGTAGCCGATGGCCTTCTCGTCGAACGTCACGCCCTGACGATCGCATTCGTACCGCAGGATGCGGCCGAAAGCCTCTGGCGACGGGTTCCCGACGCCGATCTTGTATGCCATGCGGCGAAGGAAGGCCTCGTCGACGAGCTCGGTGGGTGAAAGGTTGGTCGAAAAGACCACCTGGCAGAGGAAGGGCAGCTCGATCTTGCGCCCCGATGCCGACAGGTCCAGGTAGTCGACCTTCTTCTCCATCGGCACGATGAACCGGTTCAGGAGCCGCATCGGAGGCACCTCCTGCCGGCCGAAGTCGTCGATCACGAACACCCCGGCGTTGGCCTTCCACTGGAGCGGAGCTTCGTAGTAGCGGTTGGACGGGTCATACGTGAGGTCGAGCTGCTGCAGCTTGAGCTCGCCTCCGGCCACCACCACAGGGCGCTCGACTTTGACCAGCCGCCGGTCGATGGGCTGCTCTCCCTCGGCGACCTTGTGATAGACGGGGTCGATCACGCGGACGATCTCGTCGCCGATCGCGACCGCGTGAGGAATCTCGATCGGCGCGCCCATCAGGAGCGCCATCCGCTCGGTGATGGTGCTCTTGCCGTTGCCCGGGGCCCCGAAGATGAAGAGCGACGCGCGGGAGACCATGGCGCCGCCGATCTGGTCGATCACGTGCTGCTCGAGCTCGAGCGTGCCGAGCGCCTTCTTGAGCGCCGAATCCGTGACATTGGCCTTGCCGGTGACCTGGGAGCGCACGAGGCCGAGGTAGTCGTCGAAGTTGATCGGGCAGGGTCCGAGGTATCGCGTCTGCACCGAGGACATCTCGGCCGCGCGCTGCCGTCCCGCGCTCGACACGACGTAGTTCATGCGCACCGGGATCGGCCGTCCCTCGACACCTGGGTCGTTCGAGAATCCCATCGTGTCCATGAGCTGGGACTTCTGGAACTCTTCGATGATCGGCTGCAGCGTCTCGAAGGGCAGCCCGAGACGGGTCTCGATGGCCGCTCCGCTCAGCTGATCGGCGAAGGCGATGGTCCGCAGGAGCAGGCTGGCGACGAGGTCACGGCGTACGTGAAGGTCCTCCAGTCGCTTGGGTGCCTCGATCGCCCCGGTTAGCATCGGGCGCAAATATAGCAACCGCCGCACTGCTTAACACCCCGCTTCGAACATCCTTACGTAGAATCCGCAAACGGTGCCCGAATACGCAGCCCTCGATCTCGAGACGACCGGACTTGACCCGGCCCGAGATCGAGTGATCGAGGTGGGCGCGGTCGCCTTTACCCCCGAACGAGTGACGACGACTCTCGAACGCCTGGTGGATCCAGGGCGCCCGGTGCCCGAAACCGTGCTCAGGCTGACAGGGATCAGGCAGGAGGAATTGCGAGGCGCGGCGAGCCCCGATTCCGCTTTACGGGAACTGGCCGAATTCCTGCGCGGCCGCCAGCCGGTCGGCCACGGCGCGCGCCTCGACGTCGATTTCCTGTCCGCCGCCGGGCTGTGGGACCCGTCCACGGAAATCCTGGACACCCTGGACGTCGCCCGCATCCTCCTCCCGGCGGCCGCCAGCCACAGCTTGCCGCTGCTGGCGACCGAGATGGGCTTCAACCAGCCGCGACCCCACCGCGCGCTCGACGACGCCGACGCGACGCGCCAGCTCCTGCTCCGGCTGCGGGAGGAGGCGGCACTGCTCGACGAGACGCTGAAAGAATCGATGCTGGCCCTCGTCGCGCCGTACGAGTGGTCGATCGCGCGCTTCTTCGCCGACGCGTTGACCGCACCGAACCCCGACCCCGGCTCCCCGTCAGGCGAGGTGGTCGACTCCGTGCGCGGCAGATCGGCCGCATCGCCCCCGGACGACCCGACGCTCCTGGCGGCGCTGCTCGGCCCCGAAGGCCCGCTCTCCGGCCGGCTCTCCGGCTACGAGCATCGCGAGCCGCAGGTCCAGATGCTCCTGGCCGTGGCACAGATCCAGGCTCGCGGCGGCACGCTCGTGGTCGAGGCCGGCACGGGCACGGGCAAGAGCCTCGCCTACCTGGTGGCGTCGCTCGCGCGCGCTGTGCGGCATGGCGAGCGGGTGGTGGTCTCGACCAACACGCACACGCTGCAGGAGCAGCTCATGACCAAAGACCTGCCAGGCCTGCGCGAGTGGCTGCCGTGGGACTTCAAGGCCTGCCTGCTCAAGGGTCGCTCCAACTACGTGTCGCTGCGCCGCTGGCGCCGGTTCATCGCCGAGCCTTGCAAGGATTCGGACGAGCTGAAGTTCAAGCTCAAGGTGCTGCTCTGGTTGCACACGACCTCGAGCGGCGACCGCTCGGAGCTGCGCCTGCACGGGCGTGAAGAGGTGCTCTGGGCGCACATCGCATCAGATCCGCTCGACTGCGTCGGAATTCACTGCACAAAAGAGGATTGCTACGTCCACCGCGCGCGTGCCGAGGCCGAGGCTTCAGACCTCGTGGTGATCAATCACGCCCTGCTGCTCGCCGACGCCGAGGTGGGGGGTGGGCTGCTCCCCGAGTTCGACCACCTCGTGGTCGATGAAGCCCACCATCTCGAAGACGCCGCAACGCGAGGCCTGCGCCAAGAGGTTGATGGACCAGGATTGCTCGCGCTCCTGGACCGCCTGGCCAGTGGTGACGCGACCGAGAAGTCTTTGGGCCTGCTTTCCGAACTGCGCAAGCAGCCGCACCTTGGTGCGTCCGATGACGCCTTCGCCAGAACGATTCCGATGAGCCTGGTCGCCGGCGAGAGAGTCCGCAACCTCTTCGACCTCGCGACTCGATGGGTCGGCGCGAAGCTGTCCGAGACGGAGCGCCGCGACGATTCGGTTCGCCTCACGCCGGCGCTTCGTGAAGACGAGGCGTGGCTTTCGATCAGCCTCGCCGCCGAAAACGCGGTGACTGCGCTGACCGCGCTGGACTCAGGGCTGCGGCAGGCGGTGGCCGGGGTGCGCGACTGGCTCGGCGGCACCGAGCCCGACCAGGGCATCCGGGAGCTGGAGATCATCCGGGGCCGCCTCGATGCGGCCTCAGGCGTGATCGACGAGGCGATGAGGGTTCCCGATCCCAACCGCGTGTACTGGTTCACGCTGGTCGCGCGCACCGAGAACCTCGTCCTTCGCGCGGCTCCGATCAACGTCGGTTCGCTCCTGCGCGAGCGCGTGTACGCCGACCGGCGATCCACCGTCTTCACGTCCGCGACCCTCGCGGTGGGCGGCACGTTCGACTATTTCCGCTCGCGAGTCGGCCTTGGCTCGGGGATCGATGAGCTCATCCTGCCATCTCCCTTTGACTTTCTCCACCAGGCGCTGGTCTGCCTGCCCGCGGTCTTTCCCGATCCCGAGCACGAATTGTTCGACGAGCAGGTCGAGGAGGTGGTCGCCTCCGTGGCGCGCCGCGTCGGCGGCCGCACCCTCGTGCTCTTCACGTCGCATCGCCAGCTGCGCGATGTTCACACCGCTTTGAAGCACCGCGTCGACCTCGACGAGGTTTTGATCCTCGGCCAGGGCATCGACGGACAGCGGCGCCAGGTCTTGAAATCTTTCGAAGAAGCGGAACGCCCGCTGCTGCTCGGAACCGCGAGCTTCTGGGAAGGCATCGACGTGCCGGGCGAAAAGCTCAGCTGCGTGATCATGGTCCGCCTTCCATTCCCCGTGCCCTCCGAGCCCGTCTATGCGGCGCGCGCGGAGCAGGTCCGCGACGCCTTCGCCCAGCTGGCGCTGCCGCAAGCAGCGCTGAGGCTGAAGCAAGGCTTTGGCCGGCTGATCCGGCGCTCGACGGATCGCGGCGCCGTGGTGATCCTCGACAACCGGATCCTGGGCCGCGATTACGGGAAGGCTTTCCTGGACGTCCTGCCGCCCGCCTCACGATTCGTCGGACCGGCGGAGGAGATCGCGAACAGGGTCGGAGAGTGGTTGGATCGGGCTTGAGCCGCCTGTTTGTCGTGGCGACTCCGATCGGCAACCTCGAGGACGTGAGCGCGCGCGCCCTGCGCACTCTCGGCGAGGTCGGCGCGATCGCCGCGGAGGACACGCGCGTCACCGCCAGGCTGCTCGCCCGCCACGGCATCCGCAAACCGTTCATCAGCTATCGCGCCCCGGTCGAGCGGCGCGGACTTCCACGTGTCATGGCAGAGCTCGACCAGCACGACGTCGCGCTCGTGAGCGATGCCGGGACGCCCACGCTCTCGGATCCTGGCCAGGCACTGGTCACCGCAGCGTGGGCGGCGGGCCACACGGTGGTTCCGATCCCGGGTCCGAGCTCGGTCACCGCAGCGTTGTCCGCCGCCGGCTACGGCGGCCCGGGCTTCACGTTCCTTGGCTACCTGCCGCGCAAGCCCGGCGACCTCCGCCGGCTGCTGGCAACCCTTGGCGGCGATCCACGCCCTGCGGTCGCGTTCGACTCCCCGTACCGGATCAGGAAATCTCTCGCGATCGTGGCCGAGGTCATGCCCGGGCGGCACCTCACGCTGGCGCGCGAGCTGACCAAGCTTCACGAGCAGCTGCTGCGCGGCACCGCGTCTGAGGTGCTGGCCGCCCTGGCCGACCCGCCGCGCGGCGAGATTACCCTTGTCATCTCAGGTGGATAACAAGAGAACCGTCCTGGTCGCGCCGGCGTGGCCTTATGCCAACGGACCACGCCACATCGGGCACGTAGCGGGATTCGCCGTGCCCGCCGACGTGCTCGCGCGCTTCGAGCGGCTGCGGGGGTCTCGCGTGCTGATGGCGAGCGGGACCGACGAGCACGGCACACCGATCACCTACGAGGCCGATAAGCAGGGCGTTCCGCCGCGAGAATTCGCCGACCGCAACAACGCGCTGATCGTGGAGGACCTTCGCCGGCTCGGCATGACCTACGACGTCTTCACGCGCACCACGACGGCCAACCACTACCGCACCACGCAGCAGCTGTTTTTAACCCTTTACGAAAAGGGTTACCTCGTGAAGGAAACTCAGATGGGTGCGTTCGACCCTGCCTCGGGCCGCACGCTGCCCGACCGCTACATCGAAGGCACCTGTCCGATCTGCGGTTACGCCGAGGCGCGAGGCGACCAGTGCGACAACTGCGGCAACCAGCTCGACCCGATCGACCTGATCAAACCTCACCAGCGCGGCAGCAACGCGCCTGTGGAGTTTCGCGAGACTGAACATTTCTTTTTTGACTTGCCGGCGTTCGGCGAAGAACTGCGGGCTTGGATTCAAGAACACAATGACTGGCGCCCGAACGTGCGCAAATACTCGCTCGAATACGTTGGCAACCTGAAACGTCGAGCGATAACTCGAGACCTCGATTGGGGCGTGCCGGTGCCGCTCCCCGGTTGGGAGGACAACCCTCACAAAAAGATCTACGTCTGGTTCGACGCGGTCATCGGCTACCTGTCCGCGTCCATCGAATGGGCAATTCAACAAGGCGAGCCGGACGCCTGGAAAGACTGGTGGTTGAACCCGTCTTCCTGGCACTACTACGTGATGGGCAAGGACAACATCACCTTCCACACAGTCATGTGGCCTTCGATCCTGATGGGCATCAGCGATGAACAAGGCAGATACGAGCTGCCGGACGAGATCGTTGCCAGTGAGCACTTGCACATGGAGGGCAAGCGACTGTCCACAAGCCGCGGCAACGTCATCTATGTCAAGGATGTCCTGGATCTCTATGACGCCGACGCCCTGCGCTACTACCTGATGGTCGCCGGCCCCGAGACGCACGACACAGACTTCACCTGGGCTGAGTTCGTGCGGCGCAACAATGACGAGCTCGTCGCAACGTGGGGCAACCTGGTGCACCGCACCCTGGTCAACGCCCAGCGCAATTTCGGCGAAGTTCCAACCCCCAACCTCGAGGACCGTGACCACGCAATCCTGGGGGAGGTGGAAGAGGCGTTGAACACGGTAGAGCACCAGTTGGAGCAGGCGCGGTTCCAGGTTGCGCTGAAGTACGCAATGACAATGGCCGCCAAAGTCAACGTATATCTCGGAACCGAACAGCCGTGGCACACGATCAAGACCGACCGAGAAAGGGCCGGCACAGTGCTCTATGTCGCGCTCCGCTGCGTCGACAACCTCAAGACGATGCTCACGCCGTTTCTCCCGTTCTCTTCGCAGAAGCTGCACCACATGCTTGGCTACGACGACGTGATCGCTGAGCAGCCCGAGGTTCGCGAAGTGGTCGAGGACGGAGCCTCGCATTCGGTGCTCACGGGCGACTACTCGAGCGAAGACCGCTGGAAGCCATCCGCGCTCCCCGCCGGGCGCAAGCTGCCGGTGCCGGAAGCGCTGTTCAAGCGGCTGGACCCTGTGGTCGAAGAAGCAGCGGCATCTTCGTAGACACGCACCTCCACCTCGAGGAGCTGGGCGAGCCGAACGAGGTCGTCGAGCGCGCGGTCAGCGCGGGCGTGACGCGGATGATCGCGATGGGGACGGACCTGCCGCGGAGCCGTGGCGCCGTCTCGCTGGCCAACCGCTTCCAGGAGGTGTGGGCGGGGGTGGGGCACTACCCGCTCGAGGAGTCGGCACCCGACATCTACGCGCTCAGGGAGCTGGCGGCGGACCAGATGGTCGTGGCCGTCGGCGAGATCGGCCTCGACTTCGAGCACGTCGGCGGTCCCGACCAGGGATCGCAGAGAGACCGGCTCGATGAGATGCTCACCCTCGCGCTCGAGCTCGACCTGCCCGTGTCGATCCACAACCGCGGCGCGGACGCCGAGGTCGCCGACGCCATCTCCAGGCATAAAGGCCTGCGGGGGGTCATGCATTACTTCGCCCTCGAGTGGGATTGGGCGGAGCGCTTCCTCGACCTGGGATTCCACCTCTCGTTCGCCGGGTTGATCACAAGGCCGAGCCGGACCGCGCTTCGCGAGGTCGTCAAGCGATGCCCCGCCGACCGATTGCTGCTCGAGACCGACTCGCCGTACGGCAATGCTCAGAAGCGAATGGGCGTCCCCAACCAGCCCGAATACCTGCTCGACACCGCTGAGGTCGTGGCTGAGCTTCGCGGCATCAGCCTCGAGCTGCTCGCGGAACAGGAAAAAGCGAATGCCTACGCGCTCTTCAGCAAGATGAAGTGATCGACCCGGCGGATTCATATCAGCTCGACCAGCTGCTCCGCCGCCACCGCATCGACCTCAAGCACTCACTCGGCCAGAACTTCCTCACCGACCCGGCGGTGCGGGACGAGGTCGCGGAGCATGCCGGCCTTTCCCCAGAGGACGAACTGCTCGAGGTGGGCGCGGGAGTCGGCACCCTGACGGTTGCGCTCGCGAAGCGATGCCGGCGCGTCGTGGCGGTCGAGCTCGACGGACGGCTGATCCCTGCGCTGCGCGAAGCGCTGGCGGGCGTCGAAAACGTGGAGGTGGTCCGGACCGACATCCTGCGCTTCAACGTGCGCTCCGCATTTCCGGAAGGTAAGGAGATCGTCGCGGGCAACATCCCGTACAACCTCACCGGGGCTTTGATCCGCAAGCTCCTGGACGATCCACCCCGCCCGCGGCGGCTGTCGCTGGTCGTGCAGAAGGAGGTCGCCGAGCGCTGGACGGCCTCGAGCGGCGCGAGCCTTGCCACAATCGCCGTGCAGGTGTTCGCCCAAGCCCGCCTCCTGTTCACCATCCCCGCGGCCGCTTTCACCCCTGCGCCGCGCGTCGACTCGGCGCTGGTGCGCCTCGATGTGCGCGAGCGACCGGCGGTCGACATCGAGGACCTCCCGGCGTTCTTCCGTTTCGTCGAGTCGATCTTCCAGGGTCGCCGGAAGCAGCTCGGTGGAACGTTGGGCCGGATCAGTGGAATCGGCAGCACGGCGGCCGGAGCGCGCCTTCGCTCCGCGGGAATCGACCCTGAGCGACGTCCGCAGACACTCGGACTGGCCGAATGGGAGGCGCTTTATCGGGAGTTTGGGAGTCCCGGAGGCTAATCTCTAGCGCCGGTGGAGCAGCCGATCCGGTTTCCGGTGGAGGGCACGGGCGGTTTCCGGTCGGTCCTGCGACACACGGCTTTCAGAAACATCTGGTTCGCGCAGCTTGCGGCCCAGCTCGCGGACAAATTCCTGCTCTTCTCGCTGATCATCCTCGCCTACCACATCTCGGGTGGCAGCACTCCCGTGGCGATCACCCTTCTCACGTACACGGTCCCCGCCGTGTTGTTCGCCCCACCGGCCGGCGTCATCGCCGACCGCATGGATCGCAAGCAGATCATGATGTGGGCCAACTTCGGCCGCGCCGGCGTGGTTGCGCTCATCCCGCTCGCCGCCCTGGTGCCGGGCCTCAGCAGCGACTTCGTGCACCTGCTCGTGATCACCCTGGTCTTCTCCGCGGTCGGGCAGCTCTTCGGGCCAGCTGAAGCGGCGGTCATTCCGACCATCCTTCCGCGCTCTGCGCTCATCACCGCCAACTCGATGGCGCTCCTGACCATGGTCCTGACGCTCGTGGTCGGTGGAGCACTGGCGCCGGTCGTCTCGAGAATCGACCTGTACGCGCCTTACTGGTGCGCGGTCGTGCTGCTGCTGATCGGAGGGACGCTGATCTTCGCGTCGGACATCCCTCACCTCCAGCCGACGACCGAATCGCCGGTGGCGGACAGCCGCAACCGGTTCCACGTCATGGTCGTCGACATCAAAGAGGGAATCGACGCCCTCCGCGCCTCGCGCGGCCTGATGCTGGCGTTCGGACAGGTGAGCATCGCGGTGCTCGTGCTGTTCATGCTCTTCGCGCTCGCGCCCGCCTACGTGAGCAAGGTGCTCCTCATCAACGCCCAGGACACCTACGTGATCCTGGCTCCGGCCACCGGGGGCGCGATTCTCAGCGCGCTGCTGCTCGGCCAGTTCCTGCGCAACCTGGACCGGGCTCGCGTGCTGGCCGGCTCGCTGGTGGCCAATGGGATCACGCTGCTCGCGCTCGCCGCCGTGCCGGAGGCGATGGCCCATTTTCCCGCCCTGCAGGTGCACAACCGCATCACGTCGGCGGCCTTCAGCTTCCTGCTCGGCGTGGAATTCGGGGCCATCATGATCCCGGCGGTCACGTACCTGATGGAGTCGACCAGCGACGAGATTCGCGGCCGGATCTTCTCGCTGCTCTACATGGTCATCAACGGAGTCACCGCGGTGCCGGTGCTGATCGCCGCCGCCCTCTCGGACACCATCGGGACCGCGCACGTCATCGGCGGCCTCGGGGCGCTATTGGCCGCGGGAGGAGTTGGGATCATCGCGGCCGCTCGACGCGGCGGGCGGCCAAGATCAGCACCACCGCAAGAAGCACCACCAGAGCCAGACCACCCAGTCCAATTCCCCGAATGATCGCCTCCAGCAGCGGCAGGTTGCTGCCGAGGAGGTAGCCGGCGACGCCGATCACGGTGGCCCACGCGAGTCCTCCCAGCGCGCTGAACAGTTGGAAGCGCCAAAAGGGCATGCGGGCCATGCCCGCGAGCATCGATCCCCAGGTGCGCAGGCCCAGCACGAAGCGCGCGGCGAGGACGGCCTTGTCGCCGTGCCGGGCGAAGAAGAGCTCGGAACGCGCGATGTGCTCGGGCCGGATCCGGAACACGCTGCCGAACCGTTCGACGAAAGGTCGCCCTCCTTTGAACCCGAGGAGGTAGCCGATGTCGGCCCCCGCCGTCGCGCCGAGAAAACCGAACAGGATGACCAGGACGATCGAGTGGTGGCTGGCCGCCGCCCAGGCGGCCGCGGCCACCAGTAAGACCTCGCCCGGAAACGGAATGCCTGAACTTTCGATGAGGATGCCAAGCCCCGCGGCCGGATAACCGAGCGCATTGACAATCGCGGTCGGATTCATGAATCTCTCCGCTCACCAGCGGGGGAGGGTGGCGCGCAGCGCCAGGTGGGGGGTGACTCGAGTCCGATCAAAGCGTCCATATACTGGACGACCCCGATGAGCGAGTACGGTGAGCACGAGGCGTCAGACGATCCGCTGCAGGTGCTGCGGCACTCGAGCGCGCACCTCCTGGCCGCCGCGGTCGTTGAGCTGTACCCCGATGCGAAGTACGGCATCGGGCCTGCGGTGCAGGACGGCTTCTACTACGACTTTCAGTTCAGCAAGCCCGTCTCGGAGGCGGACCTCGGCGCGATCGAGTCGCGCATGCGCCGCATCGTCAACGAGGACAGGCCGTTCGTCCACGAAACGCTGACGCGCGCTGAAGCGATCGATGAGTTTGGCAAGCGAGGCCAGGACTACAAGCTGGAGCTCATCGCAGACAAGGTCGAGGGCGACGAGGTGAGCGTCTACAGGACCGGTGATTTCCTGGACCTGTGCCGCGGACCGCACGTGCGCTCGACCCGCGACCTGAAGGCGTTCAAGCTCCTGCGCGTCGCCGGCGCCTACTGGCGCGGCGACGAGAAGAAGCCACAGCTCACCCGCATCTACGGCACCGCCTGGCAGACGCCACAAGAGCTCGCGGACTACCTGAAGTTCCTCGAGGAGGCCGAGAAGCGCGACCACAAGAAGATCGGCAAGGACATGAAGCTTTTCATGGTGGACGAGCGGGTTGGTCCGGGCCTTCCGCTCTGGCTGCCCGATGGCGCGACGATCCGCCGCGAACTCGAGCGCTTCATCGTCGACGAGGAGCTGGCTCGCGGCTACCTGCATGTGCGCACGCCCGACGTCGCCCGCCTCGAGCTGTACGAACAGAGCGGCCACGCGCAGCTCTACAAGGAGTACATGTACCCGCCGATGAAGTTCGAGGACGGTGAGGAGCTCGAGCTCCGCCCGGTCAACTGTCCTCACCACATCGTCATCTACCAGTCGGACCTGCGCAGCTACCGCGACCTTCCGATGAGGATCGCGGAGATCGGCAACAACTGGCGTTATGAGCGTTCGGGGACGTTGATGGGCATGAACCGCGTGCGCTCGTTCGCGCTGAACGACGCGCACATTTTCTGCACCCCCGATCAGCTGATGGGGGAGGTCAAAGGAGCGATCGAGCTGGCGTTGTACTTCTCAAAGGTCCTGGGCATCGACGATTTTTCGTACCAGGTCTCCACTCGCGACAACGTCAAAGAGAAGTGGTTGGGAACCGAGGAGCAGTGGCAGCGAGCCCAGGCAGAGCTGATCGAAGCACTCGAGTCGATGGGTCAGAAGTACAACATCGGAGTGGGGGAGGCGGCGTTCTACGGGCCGAAGATCGATTTCCAGGTGAAGGACGCTCACCGCCGCGAATTCACCAACTCCACAGTGCAGGTCGACTTCCAGCTGCCTCTGCGATTCGACCTCGAGTACGTGGCCGAGGACGGCTCGCGCCAGCGACCGATCATGGTGCACCGGGGCGCGGCGGGCGCGATGGAGCGATTGTTCAGCTATCTGATCGAGCGCTACGCGGGGGCCTTCCCAACCTGGCTGCACCCTGTGCAGGTGATCGTGATCCCGATCACCGACGCGCAGCTCGACTACGCCGGGCGGGTGGCGGATCGACTGCGATCGCTCCGCCTGAGGGTCGACGTGGACAGGCGTCCCGAGCGGATGCAGCGCAAGATCCGCGACGCTCAGGCGCGCAAGGTGCCTTACATGGCGATCGTCGGCGCGCGCGAGGCCGAGATCGAGCACATCAACATCCGCGACCGCTCGGGTGGCCAGGTCGACTCCTCGCTGGAAGCGTTCGCCAGCATGGTCGCCACCGAGGTCGCCGAGCGCCGCCGCTGACCTGAGGCCCCTCGGTGGTGGGCCTCGGTTAGAGACCTCCCGGAATCCGGCCCGCGCAGTCGCCCAACGCAGCCACCGGGACGACCTGGCCGTCGGTGACGTCTCCGACACTGGGTTGATGCTGGGCGTCACCCCCTGACAGGACGTGCGTGTTATCGATCCAACCACAGGCGTTCAGATTGAGGGCGGCATTCGTCGGGATCAGCAGAGTCGTGGGAGCGGTATTCGAAGGAACGGCCAGCAGCGTCCCGTCGGGGGAGAGGTAGGCCGGAGTGGGTCCGGTGACCGGATACGAATGCACGGTGGCGCCTGTCCAGTCGAGCACGTTGGCCTGGGCATAAGCCGTCGTGTCTTCGCAAACCGCCCCCGCCGGCGAGGGCGGCCCGGTGATCACACAGGCGGCGCCCCCGACCGTGAACCGGCGGACCGCCGTCTTCGGGTCGACGACATGGAACTCCTGGGGTCCGCAGCACAACGGCCCGCCGCCCTGCGTGCACGAGGGCACCTTCGCGAGGACGAGGCTCGTGGTGCCGTGCCAGCCGGTCGGCCAGAGGATGTAGGAACCGGTCTGCCGGAAGAGCAGGAGCTGCGCGCCACCGGGCTGCAGTTGGTACATGTAGAGGCTCGTATTCGCCCCTCCGGCGATAAAGTCGATCACCACGACGGCCATCAGCGCGTCGTCGGGGCTGACCGCGAACAGGCTCCGCCGTGCCGGCCCGATGGGCAGCGTGATGACCTGGCCCGCGTCACCGTCGGGAGCCAGGTAGCGCACCACGCCGAGCGCGTCCATGAAGTAGACCCGCGAGTTGCTGGTGCTTACGGGCGGAGGAACGACGCCGGCGGCCTGGCCTGCGCACGTGACAGTACCCGGGGTGCTGGCCACCTGGCTGGCCACCACCCTGCCGTCGATTCCGACCAGGCTCACGGTGTAGCTGGCGCTGCTGAGCGGGCTGATGAGCACGCCGTATGACCCTTGAACGGGGGCGGGCGAGGGGCTCTGCGAGGGGTTGGCCGATGAGGCGGGCGAGGGGGAGCTCGTGCGAGACGAGCTGGCCGTAGATGACGGCGACTTCGCGGAGCCGGTCCCGGGCAGGCTGCAGGCTCCGAGTAGCAGCAGGCCCAGGGTCCCGAGTGCCGCCACGCGTGAAGACGTTTTCACTGCAATCAAAGGCAACGACACTTTGCGCTTCGGGTTACGTTTCCGGTACGATCCTGCACCTGAAGCAGGGCACCGACCCTCACCCCCAGGGCATCGCTCGAAGGGGTCCCGGTTGCGGCGGATGGCTTCAGGCCGTCCGTTTTTGTTTTATCTGGCCGAATTGGAGGAATAGCAGAACCCTGAATTTGCACGAGGTAGCGTCTCATCGCGTTTAAGGAGCTGAAGATCAACGATCAGATCCGCAGCTCGGAAGTGCGGCTGATCGATGACCAGAACAACCAGTTGGGAGTGCTCTCTCTCGACGCCGCTCTGCGCATCGCAAGCGAGAAGGGACTCGACCTCGTCGAAGTGGCGCCGCAAGCGAGCCCGCCGGTCTGCCGCCTGATCGACTACGGACGGTACAAGTTCGAGACGATCAAGAAGGAGAAGGACCAGCGCCGCAAGCAGAACGTCACGAAGCTGAAGGAGATGAAGCTCCGTCCAAAAGTGGCTGAGCACGATTTCCAGACGAAGTTCAAGGGTTTGAAGCAGTTCCTCGAAGCAGGAGAGAAAGTTAAGGTGACGATCATGTTCAGGGGCCGCGAGATGGTCCACCAGGACATCGGGCGGCGCATCCTCGACCGGGTCGCGGACGACGCAAAGCCGTTCGCCGTCGTCGAGCGCGCTCCGCTGCTCGAGGGCAAGAACCTGTTCATGATCCTCGCGCCGACCCGCCAGGCCGCCGTGCAGCCGGCCGTCTCGGGCGCCGCCAAGGAGATCGCGAACAGTGCCTAAGATCAAGACTCAGAAGGGAATCTCGAAGCGGATCCGCGTCACGGGAACTGGCAAGCTCATGCGCGCCAGCTCGCACAAGAGCCACTTGCTCGAGCACAAGTCGCAAAAGCGCAAGCGCAACTTCGAAAACGAGCAGCCCGTGGCCAAGGCCGACCGCAAGACCGTGCGCCGGGCGCTGGGCCTCTAGAGATGGCACGGGTCAAGCGAGGCGTACCCGCACATCGCCGCCACAAGGCGATCCTCGATCGCGCCAAGGGTTTCCGCCTCTCGAAAAAGCTGCTGTTCCGACCGGCCAACGAGGCGGTTCTGCACGCGCTCGCCTACGCCTTCCGGGACCGCAGGCGTCGCAAGCGCGAGATGCGATCGCTGTGGATCGCGCGCATCAACGCCGCGTCCCGACAGTCGGGGCTGCCCTACAACAAGCTCATGCACGGCCTTCGTCAGGCCGGAGTGGAGATCGACCGCAAAGTGCTGGCTGACCTGGCCGTGCGCGACAGCGGTTCCTTTGCCCGGCTGGTCGAGGTTGCCAAGAAAGCCCTCTGACCAGCTTCTGATCTCAAGCCCGGAAAACGAGATCGTCCGCCGTCTCCGGCGGCTCGCTCAACGGCGCGAGCCAGGGCATGTCCTCCTGGAGGGTCCGCGCGTGCTCTCCGAAGCCAGGGCGGCCGGCCTCGAGTTCGAGCTCGTCGCCGCCCGCGAGGGCGACCGGCTTCCGTTCCACTTTGAATCGCGCGTCACGTTGACCGCCGGCGCCTTCCGCGCCGCCACCCAAACGGTTACACCGCAGGGCGTGATCGCCATCGCGCTGGTGCGCGAGGCCTCGCCCCCAGAGGCCATGCAGGCCGCGCGTGAAGCAGGGTGGCCGCTGCTCGTGCTGGACCGCGTGCAGGACCCGGGCAACGTGGGCGCGATTTGTCGCACCGCGGCGGCTGCCGGCGCTCCTGCCTTGGTGGTGCTGGAAGGGACGGCGGATCCGTACGGGGCAAAGGCCGTGCGTGCCTCGGCGGGCAACGTCTTCCGATTGAAGGTGGCCCACGCCCGCTGGAGCGACCTCGCAGAGCTCGACGGATACGGCGCGTCGGCCGCGGGCGGTGCGCCGCTGGCCGAGTCGCCGATAGAGTCTGCGGGGATGATCGTGCTGGGCAGCGAGACCCATGGGATTTCCCGCCAGGACCTGAAGCTGGTCACCGTGCCTCTGGCCGAGGGCGTCGAATCGTTGAACGTGGCGGCCGCCGCGGCGCTCATTCTCTTCGAGATCAGGCGGAGGCTTGCTGCATGAGCGGTCCATCCTCCCTGGGCAGTCAAGCGCTCGAGGCCATCGCGAAGGCAAACACCAGAGCCGAGCTCGAGGCGATCGAGCTGGACTACCTCGGGCGCAAAAGCGGGAAGCTCAGCAGTCTTTTGTCGGGCATCGGCAAGCTCGACCCGGCGGAGCGGGCACAGCTCGGCCAGGCGGCCAACGAAGCGAAGAAAGCCATCGAGGCCGCCCTGGCAACGCGGCGCGCGGAGCTCGAGGGAGCGCGCCTCGCCGACATCGCCGAAACAGAGGCGATCGACATCACGTTCCCAGGACCGCCGCTCGGACGCGGCCACATTCACATCCTGACGCAGGTCCGTCGCCAGATCGAGACCATCCTGGAGAGCCTGGGCTACCAGGTCGAGCAAGGCCCCGAGGTCGAGACCGAGTGGTACAACTTCGAGGCCCTCAACCTGGGCGCCGGGCATCCCGCCCGAGAGGGCTGGGATTCCTTTTATTTCACCCCGGAGCTGCTGCTGCGCGCGCACACGTCGCCGGTGCAGGTCCGAGCCATGGAGCGCATCAAGGAGCCGCCGATCTACATCATCACGCCGGGCCGCGCCTACCGTCGAGACCCGTCGGACGCGACGCACAGTCCGTACTTCAGCCAGGTGGAAGGGCTCGCGGTCGACAAGGCGCTGACCGTCGGCGACATGAAGGGCACTCTGCTCTACATGATCCAGTCCATCTACGGGGTCGAGCGCAAAGTGCGCGTGCGGCCGAGCTACTTCCCCTTCACCGAGCCGAGCTTCGAATTCGACGTGACGTGCGGGATCTGCAACGGAATGGGATGCAAGAGCTGTGGTCACAAGGGCTGGCTCGAGGTCGGCGGCTGCGGCATGGTACATCCGCAGGTCCTGCGCAACGGCGGGATCGACCCCGCCGAGTGGAACGGATACGCGTGGGGATTCGGCATCGAGCGCATGGCGATGCTGAAGCACGACGTCGACGACATCAGGCTGTTCTACGAGTCCGACCTGCGCTTCCTGGAGCAGTTCTAACCCGTGAAGATCTCTTACGAGTGGCTCGGAGACTTCGTCGATCTCACCGACGTCACACCCAAAGACGCGGCGGAGGTGCTCACGCGACTGGGTCTCGAGGTCGAGTCGCTGACCCTCGTCGATTTGTCCCAGATCGTGGTGGGGAAGGTCCTCGAGCAGGTAAAGCACCCGAAGTCGCGCAACGACCTCTGGGTGCACCAGGTCGACCTCGGTGGCGGGCGAGTGCAGCAGATCATCGCCGGCGCGCCCAACGCGGTCCCCGGCACTCTGGTCCCGGTCGCGTTGCCAGGGACGACGGTGCCGAACGGGAAGCTCGTCAAAGACATGAACATCGCGGGGTACAAGGCGAGCGGGATGCTGTGCTCGGCCGAGGAGCTCCTCCTCGGCGACGACCACTCGGGCATCCTCATCCTCGACGGCGGAATCCCGGGCGAGCCCCTCACCACCGTGATCCCGAGCCACGCCATCCTGGAAATCGAGATCACCTCCAACCGTCCTGACTGCATGGGACACCTCGGAGTTGCCCGCGAGCTGGCGGCCGGCCTCGACCGCCCGCTCAAGCGCGACTTCATGCCCTCGTTCACGGGCACGGCGAATCCACCTGGGCGCGAGCTGATCAACGTGAGCATCGAAGATCCCGATCTGTGCAGCAGGTACATCGGCGGAGTGATCAAGGGGGTCAAGGTCGGTCCGAGCCCGAGCTGGCTGCAGCGCAGGCTTCGCGCGTGCGGCGTGCGGCCGATCAACAACCTGGTCGACATCACCAACTACGTGCTCCTCGAGTACGCCCAACCCCTGCACGTGTTCGACCTCTCGAGACTGGAAGGGCCGGAGATCCGGGTGCGGCGAGCGCGAGACGGAGAAAAGCTGCTCTGCCTCGACGGCATCGTTCGGGAGTTCACCAGCACGATGCTGGTGATCGCCGACGCGAAGCGGCCCGTCGCTATCGCCGGGGTGATCGGCGGCGAGGAGACCGCCGTGTCCGGCGCAACCACCGACGTGCTGCTCGAAGCGGCCACGTTCAGCGGACCGAGCGTCCGGCAGACCGCGCGCGCCTTCGGGCTCCGCACCGAGGCGTCCGCGCGCTTCGAGCGCGGCTTACCGCCTGAACTGGCCCTGGCGGGGGCGCGGCGCGCAGCGTCGCTTATCGCGGAGCTCGCCGGCGGCACTGTGCACAAGGAGTGGCCGGATGTCTATCCACGCCCGCAGGAGCCGGTGCGCGTGAGGCTCAAGCCGTGGATCGTGGACGAGGTGCTTGGGGTGCACGTCCCGCTGCAGGACTCCGAGGCGATCCTGCTCCGCCTCGGATTTCACGTGAAGGTCTTGGGCGACGGCGAATGGGACGTGCTGCCGCCGGTGTTCCGGCTGGACGTGACGATCCCGGAAGACCTGGTCGAGGAGGTCGGCCGCGTTTTCGGCTACGACCGCGTGCCACCGACGTTGCCCGGAAGGCAACACGACCGGTGGACTCCGCTTGGGCCGAGCGTGGACCGCCGACTCGATGCAGCGCGCGAAGTGATGGCCGGCGCAGGTTTCACCGAGACCTGGAACCCGGCGCTGGTCTCCGGCCGCAAGCTCGAGGCGCTGCGCATCGCAGCGCTCGCCATGCGCGTGTCGAACGCTTTGAGCGACGACATGGACACGCTGCGCACCTCGCTGCTGCCTTCGCTGGTCGACGCGGTGGCCTTGAACCGAGACCGCGGGCGCGACGAGGTCCGCGTCTACGAGATCGCGTCCGCCTACCTCACGCGGGTGGGCGAGAAGAACAGCCAGCCGGAAGAGCCTCTTCGCCTCGCCGCCGTCGCGACGGCGGGAAACACAGCCGACTCAGCCCGCGACGCTTTCTACGCCCTCAAGTCGGTGCTCGCGGCATGCATCGGAGGGCTGTCCGCCCCGGCGTCCACCTACCAGCGCGGCGCGGCCGAGCTCTTTCATCCGGGCCGGTGCGCGGCCGTGATGCTGGAGGGTCGGCAGCTCGGGTACCTGGGGGAGGTGCATCCGACCGTCGCGACGTACCTGAAGGTGCAGGGGCGGTTGGTCGCGTTCGAGATCGACGTAACACCGGTGCTCGCCACCGCGCGTATACCGCGCGCCCAACCGCTTCCGAGGTTTCCCGCGGTGGAGCGGGACCTGGCGGTGGTGGTGGAAGAGCATGTGGCCGCGAGCTCCCTGCTGGCGGCGATCAAGGAGTCCGCGGGCGATCTACTCGAGAATGCGCGGGCGTTCGACGAATACCATGGCTCCCAGGTTCCCGAAGGGCACAAGAGCATCGCCTTTACCTTGACTTTCCGAAGCCCCGAGCGCACCCTGACGGACGCCGAAGTGGACAAAGTGATGACCGAGATCAGAGCAGCGTTGGAAAAGCGCCACCAGGCGAGGTTCCGCGCATGAGCGGGAAGCAATTTTCGACCGTGCTCCCCGTCAATTCGAGAGAGTTGTCGAAATGACCTGGATGGACTGGGTCTCGATCGGGGTGATCATCGTCTACGGCGTCGGCGGGTTCTTTTCCGGCATCGTGCGGCGCTTGATCGGATTCATCGCCCTGTACATCGCAGTGCTGGCCGCGACGAATATGGGTCTGCAGGCCGGCAACCTCCTGCAGCAGACGTCCAACTTCGAGATCTCCGACGGTCGGATCTACGGGTTTTTCGGAATCGTGGTGGCCGTGCTCGTCATCGTCGAAGGCGCGACTCAGCTCGCCCACAGCCAGATCCAGATTCCGGCCCTGGCCCTGAACCGCACCCTGGGAGTGATCGTGGGCTTGTTCACAGGGGTCTTCCTGGTGGTGGTCTGCGTGTACGAGCTCGGCGCCGCCGGCAACCCGTTCGGCGGGTCGACCCTCGACCCGCTGCAGCAGAGGGTTCGCGATGGCTACAACGGCTCGCACGTCATCGTTCCGCTCGTCAAAGCGATCCAAAAACCGATCATCGGCCTCTTCGAGCCTGCGCTTCCGACCGACCCGCAGATCTACTTCGGTCCCGGCCCAGTCAACCCCTAGCGGCCTGTGAGCTCTCAGCTTTTCGAGCGCCTGCGCGAGCGGGCGGTGCAGATCCATATCGCCGAGCACCTAGAGGCCCGGCTCGAGCGCGGGGAAAAGTTGCGGGTCAAGCTCGGGCTCGACCCAACGGCCCCCGACCTGCACGTCGGCCACCTGGTCGTGCTCGATACCCTGCGCGACTTCCAGGACGAAGGGCACACCGTCGTCCTGATCATCGGAGACTACACGGCGATGATCGGAGACCCGAGCGGACGGTCGGAGACGCGACCTGTGCTGACCGCCGAGCAGGTGGCGGCCAACGCACAGACATATTTCGAGCAGGTCGACATCGTCCTGGACCGCAAGCGCTTGGAGGTGCGCCACAACTCGGAATGGCTCGCGCCGATGACCGCCGCCGACATCCTCCGCTTGATGGGAAAGGCCACCCTCCAGCAGGTGCTGCAGCGCGAGGATTTTGCGGAGCGCATCAAAACAGGGGCGCCCATCGGAGCGCACGAGATGCTGTATCCGTTCAACCAGGCGTACGACTCGGTGGCCGTCAAGGCCGACCTCGAGATCGGCGGCACGGACCAGCTGTTCAACCTGCTCTTCGGCCGAGAGATCCAGAAGGCGTACGGCCAGGAGCCGCAGGACATCGCGATCTTCCCGCTGCTCGAGGGCACCGACGGCGTGCAGAAGATGGGCAAGTCGCTGGGCAACTACATCGGGATCAACGAGCCGCCTGAAGAGATCTACGGCAAGACGATGTCGATTCCCGACCAGCTGATCGAGAAGTACCTGCGGCTCATCTCGGGGCTCAGCTCGCCGGAGGTCGAGGCCGCGCTGAAGCTCAAGCCGCGGGACGCCAAAGCCGCTCTGGCGCGCCAGCTCGTCAAGCGGCTGCACGGGGAGGCGGCGGCGGCGCGGGCCGAAGCAGACTTCGACCGTAAGTTCCGCCAGCGCGCGGCGCCGGAGGAGATTCCTGAGCGCGCCGTCGCGAGCCCCGACGACTTGGTTGGTACGCTGGTCGAGGTCGAATTCGCCAGAACTCGGGGTGATGCCAAGCGCCTGGTCGATCAGGGTGGGGTGCGGGTGAACGGCTCACGAGCGTCAGCTGAGACCAGCCTGCACGACGGCGACGTCCTGCAGGCCGGTAAACGAAGTTTCGTTCGAATACGCCTGAGATAGAATTATCGAAAGCATGTTCGGAGGGCTCCGGTAGGTGTCAGGTCATTCGAAATGGGCGGGCATCAAGCACAAGAAGGCCATCGTCGACGCCAAGCGAGGCCAGGCGTTCACACGCGCGAGCCGGGAGATCACCATCGCCGCCAAAGAAGGCGGCGGCAACAACGACGGTAACTTCCGCTTGCGCCTTGCCATGCAGAAGGCGCGCGAGATCAACATGCCCACCGACAAGATTCAGAACGCGATCAAGCGGGGGACGGGGGAGCTCGCCGGCGAAAGGCTCGAAGAGGTGCGTTATGAGGGCTACGGTCCGGCGGGAGTCGCTGTCATGGTCGACGCGGTCACGGACAGCCGCAATCGCACTGGGGCATCCATCCGTCACCGCTTCGCCAAGTTGGGTGGCAACTTGGGCGAGCCGAACTCCGTCGGCTGGATGTTCGAGCGCAAGGGCGTCATCACCGCGAACGCGGGCAAGCAGGATCCTGACGACGTCGGGCTAGCAGCGATCGAGGCCGGCGCCGACGATGTCCAGGTGGACGGCAAGTCGGTGGAGATCTCGACGCCGCCCAACAATTTCGAGAAGGTGAAAGCGGCGGTGGAACAGCTTGGCGTGACGATCGACAACGCCGAGATCACGATGCAGCCGAAACAAACCGTGGCGGTCGAAGAAGACAAAGCCGCGGCGGTGCTCAGGCTGATGGAGTCACTGGAAGAGGACGACGACGTCCAGCAGGTCTACGCCAACTTCGACATCCCAACTGACGTCCTTGAACGCGTCTCGGCACAGGTGTAGAACCTTGTTGGATACATGCCAGGCGTTTCGAACGGACTGATCCTCGGCATCGACCCTGGCCTCGCCAGCACTGGGTTCGCCCTGCTCTCTGAGCCCAACCTCGTCCTTTCTTGCAGCACTGTCGTCACGCGACCGGGGCGCGACGGCGAGCGACTGGTCATGATCACGCGCCACCTGAGGGAGCTGCTCGATGCCAATCCTCCGGCGGAGGCATCGCTCGAAGAGTTGTTCATGGGCCGCAACACCACCAGCGCGGTCGCTGTAGCGCAGGCGCGGGGCGCCATCCTCGCCGTGCTCGAGGAGCGCGGCGTTCCCGTTTTCGAGTACAAGCCGAGCCAGGTGAAAGTCATCCTCACCGGCTACGGCAACGCCGACAAGGCGCAGATCGCGCGCATGCTCGCCGCGCAGGTGAAAATTCCGGAGGGCCGTCTCGACGAGCACGCGCGCGACGCGATCGCCATAGCGATTTGCCATGCGCGCAGCCGGCGTTTCACGAGGGCGGCCGCAAGGTGATCGCTCATCTCAGCGGCGTGGTTCGTCGAGCGGGCGCCGACTTCGTGGTCGTCGACGTCGGCGGGGTGGGCTACATGGTCAGCGTCTCGACGTCGACCCGCCAGCTCTTGCCGCCACCAGGAGGAGACATGGAGCTGCACATCCACACACACGTGAGAGAGGACCAGCTCGCCCTGTACGGATTCGCCTCAGCCGCGGAGCTGGACATGTTCGAGATGCTCATCCAGGTCGATGGGGTCGGTCCGAAGGTGGGGCTCAACATCCTGGGCGCCGCCAGCCTCGAAGTGCTCAAGCGGGCGATCGTGAGCGAAGACGCCTCGCCGATCCGGCGCGCGAGCGGCGTCGGTCAGCGCACGGCCGCGAAGGTGATCATCGAGCTGAAGCCTCGGCTCGATGCGGTCGCGGAGCTGGAGGCCGTGCCGCGCGCCGCCGCCCTCGCCGGTGATGGCGTGGTACCTAAGGCCGTCGAGTCGGCGCTGCGCAACCTCGGCTTCTCGTCCCAGGAGGCGCGCGTCGGCATCGAGTCGGTGGACTGGAAGACGACCCCCAACACGCAGGAGGCGCTCGCTGTCGCGCTCAAGGCGTTGGGCCGCAAATGAGCGAGCCGATTCTCGACGCACGTTCCGACGACGATCAGTTCGACCTCACGCTCCGCCCGCGGCTGCTCACCGAGTACGTCGGACAGCTGCAGGTCCGCGAAAACCTCGGCATCCTCCTCGAGGCGGCGCGCCGGCGCGGAGAGCCCGTCGAGCACGTCCTCCTGTGTGGTCCACCTGGACTGGGCAAGACCACCCTCGCGCACATCATCGCCAACGAGCTCGGCGTCGCCATCAAGGTCAGCTCCGGCCCGGCGATCGACCACCAGGGCGCGCTCGGCTCGATCCTCCTGAACCTCAGCACGCGCGACGTGTTCTTCATCGATGAGATTCACCGGTTGAACAGCACCGTCGAAGAGTCGCTGTACCCGGCCCTCGAGGACTTCCGGTTCGACGCCGTGCTCGGCAAGGGGGTGGGGGCGAGCGCGGCCACCCTGCCTCTCCCGCACTTCACGTGCGTCGGTGCCACGACACGGCAGGGCTTGCTCAGCGGCCCGCTGCGGGATCGGTTCGGCGCCGTCTACCGATTGGATTTCTACACGAAGGGCGAGCTGGAGCAGATCGTGAGCCGCTCGGCCCGAATCCTCGACATCGAAGTTCACCCCGATGCGGTCTCCGAGATCGCCCGCCGCGCGCGAGGCACACCGCGCATCGCCAACCGCCTGCTGCGCCGGGTCCGAGACTTCGCGCAGGTCCGCGGCGATGGGCGGGCGACCGTCGACACCACTCGACAGGCGCTGGCCATGCTGGACATCGACGAGCTGGGATTGGAGCCTCTCGACCGGCAGCTCCTCGAGACCCTGATCAAGAAGTTCAACGGCGGCCCGGTGGGTCTCGACACGATGGCGACCTCGCTCTCCGAGGAGCGTGAGACGATCGAGGACGTGCACGAGCCCTACCTGATCCAGATCGGCTTTTTGGCGCGCACGTCGCGCGGGCGGGTCGCCACGGAGCTCGCGTATCGCCATATGGGCATCACGCCCCCCGACCCCGGACCCCAGCAAACCCGCCTGCTCTGAGAACCAGATGCAAGACATCGGGCGCCTGCTCCTCGTTTTCGGCGTCTTGCTGGCCCTGATCGGCGCAGGCCTGATGCTCTTCGGCCGCTTTCACCTGCCCGGCGACCTGACCATCCGGAGCGGCGGGGTGACCATCTACATCCCGATCGCCACCGGCATCATCCTGTCGATCGTGCTGACTGTGGTTTTGAACGTCGTGCTCCGGCACCGGTAATCGGGCGATCGGTAGACTGATCGGCTGCCGTGCAATTAGTCCTCAGCTGGCCAGTCCGCCTCCTCATCATCGGCATCCTCGCCTTCTCGCTGTTTGTTGACGGGGCGGGCTACATCTACCGGATCGCCAACCATTACCCCCTGACGGGCACCGTGCCCGGCCTGCCGCCGAACTTCGGCGGGTGGCAGCTTTACATCCACAAGGGGCTGGACCTCGCCGGCGGAACCCACATCGACTACCAGCTGTCCAACTTTCCGCCCGGCCAGTCTCGGGCCGACGTCCAGCAGCGCACGATCCAGGTCATCAACAAGCGCGTGAACTCCCTGGGTGTGAGCGACCCCCAGATCCGCGGCGCGGGCAACAACAACGACCGGATCACGGTCGACCTGGCGGGCGTGACGGCCGCTCAGGCGCAGAAAACGATCGGCGCGGTTTCGAAGTTGATCTATACCAAGTGGGTTGCGGACGCGAACGTCACGAACGGGCCCGAGCCCGGTTATAAACCCGCGCTCACGGGCCTGACCGGCGACGACATCCAGAGCGCCACGGCCGCGATCGACCAGAGCGGCGTGGGATGGGACGTCAACATCAGCTTCACCGGGACGGGAGCCACCATCTTCGACAACCTCACGCGCGACGCTGTCGCCGCGTGCCCTGGCACCGGGACCGACTGCCCACAGCGCCACCTGACCATCTGGTTGGACCTGACTCAGCAGGACATCGACAACTGGGAGAACGCGACCTACGTGTCCTCGGTGTCCGGGAATTACGACACGGGATGCCTGGCCGCCCAGACCCCCAACGTAGTCTGCGGCAAGCTCCTGACCGACCCCACGACCATTCAGGAGATCTCCGGCGGGCAGGCGCAGATCAGCGGCAGCTTCACACAGTCGACCGCGACCGACCTGGCGACCGGAATCAACGCCGGCTCGCTGCCGGTCAACTTGACGGTGCTCGACGTCACGCAGGTGGGCTCGACGCTGGGCGCTGAATCCGTGAAGCTCAGCCTCGCGGCCGGACTGCTCGGACTTTCGATCGTGGTGATCTTCATGATCATCTACTACCGCGTACCAGGCCTTTTGGCGAGCATCGCGCTGCTGTTTTATGCGGGCGCCGTGCTGGCCGTCTTCAAGGTCGTTCCCGTCACGCTGAGCCTGGCCGGGATCACCGGATTCATCCTGTCCGTCGGTATGGCGGTCGACGCCAACGTGCTGATCTTCGAGCGCTTCAAAGAGGAAGTGCGCGCAGGCCGCACCATACCCGCCGCCGTCGACGCCGCTGTGAGGCGCGCCTGGCCGGCCATCCGCGATTCCAACACGTCGACGTTCATCACGTGCGTGATCCTGGGTTTCGTGGGCCCTCCCGCTGTGCAAGGTTTTGCGATCACACTCGGCATCGGTGTCGTAGCGAGCCTCATCTCTTCGATCGTCGTCACGCACAACCTGCTCGCGATCGTGATGACGGGCGCCGCCCTGCGACGGCCTGGGTTGATGGGAGTCGACCGTAGTGTCGGAATTGTCTGACGTCGCCCCGGTGGAGCAGGCCGCCGATTTAGTCGTCCCGGCGGAGAAGACCAAGGAGGCCACGAGCGCAACTCCACCGCCGGAGCGGCGCGTGCGACGGCTCAACATCATCGGCCACCGCAACATCTTCTTCGCGATCTCCCTGCTCATCATCATCCCGGGCATCCTGTCGATGGCCTTCAAGGGCTTCCTGCTCGGCATCGACTTCGCCGGCGGAACGGAATTCACCATCGCCTTCACCAACGCCCCGTCGGTCGCGACTGTTGAGAACGCGGTCGCGGCGGATCCCCTGACCGCCGGCGGCACGGTGATCCAGACCGGCGCAGGCGGCTACATCATCCGCGCCCTTCCCCTGAGCCCGCAGCAGCAGCAGCTCGTGGAGGACGACCTGATCAAGCGCGTCGGCCCGATGGTGGGCGGCGCACCTCAGCAGGTGATCGAGGTCGGGGGCACCATCGCCGGCGAGACGATCGAGTTCGCCCTGCTCGCGCTCGTGCTCGCGTCGGTGGCCATCCTGTTCCTGCTCGCGATCCGTTTTCGCAACGTGCCGGGCGGATGGCGCGCCGGCTTTCAGTTCGGAGGCTCAGCGCTCGCCGCCTTGCTGCACGACGTGTTCTTGCTGACGGGCCTCTTCTCGATCATGGGCAAGATCCTGGGCTGGCGCATCGGCGAGATCGACAGCCTCTTCGTCACCGCGGTGCTGACTGTCGTCGGCTTCTCCGTGCACGACACCATCGTCGTGTTCGACCGGATCCGCGAGAACCTTCGCGTCAGCCAGCGGCTTTCTTTCGAGCAGGTCGTGAACCTCAGCATCATGCAGACTGCGGCGCGGTCGATCATCACGAGCTTCACCGTCGTCCTCGTGTTGACGTCGATCCTGATCGCCGGTGGCACGACGCTCAAGGGCTTTGCCCTCGCGCTGCTCATCGGGATCGTCTCAGGCACCTACAGCTCGATCTTCAACGCGTCGCCGCTGCTGGTCGTGTGGAGGCGGGTTCAGCCACTTCGGTAGCGTGCCTGTGAGCGGTGTAAGGTGTTCTCAGACATCGCGACATGCCAACCTGGCCCATAACGTCCATCAGAGAGTTGCTCGAACCGACCATCAATCACATGGGGTACGAGCTGTACTCGCTTGACCAATCGGGCCACTCGGGACGGAGCCTCCGCATCTCCATCGACCACGCCGAGCCGATCACCATCGAGGACTGCGAGCGCGTGAGCCGCGTCGCCGGCCCGCTGATCGATCACTCAAACCTCATCGACGGCCCTTATGACCTCGAGGTTTCCTCTCCAGGCGCTGAGCGGCCCCTGCGCAACCACGGGGAGTACGAGCGGTTCAACGGCAAGCGGGTCAACGTGCGCTATCGCACGGGCGAGTCGGAGACGGTCGTGGAAGGTCAGCTGGTGGCGGTCGACGGAGCAGGCATCGCGGTGCAGGCGAACGGCGCGCGCGGTCGGGCGCCGGTCATCGTTCACATTTCATGGAGTGACGTTGTCGCGGGCAGGCTCGCGGTCGCAATCTGAGCCGTCCACGGAGAGCCTCGGCGAAGCGCTGACCGCGCTGTGCGCCGAGGTCGGCATTCCCTTTGAGGAGATGCTGCACACCGTGGAGAGCGCACTCGCCACCGCCTACGTGCGCGCCTTCAACCCAGCCGGTTTCGTCACCGTGAAGCTCGACACGAAGACCGGCGCCCTCGACGTGCGCAGCCGTTTGGTGAAACCCGACGGAACCGAGGTCATCGAGTCACTGCCCTCAGAAGACTTCAAGCGCATGGCCGCGCAGACGGCCAAACACGCCGTGCTGCGCCACATCCACGACCTCGAACGCGACAAGGCGGTGCGTGAAGTCGCCGAGCACCGGGGCGAGCTTTCGTCCGGCATCGTCGACCGCATCGAAGGGGGCACCGTCTACGTCGACCTCAACCGAATCGAGGGCGTGATGCCTCCCGAGGAACAGATTCCAGGCGAGGAGCTGCACCCGGGAAAGCCCGTGCTGGTCGTCATCCTCGAGGCGCAGCACAATCCGCGCCAGGCGCAGGTGCGGGTCTCGCGGGCCTCTCGGTCTTTCGTGCATCGCCTCCTCGAGGCCGAGGTGCCGGAGATCAAAGCCGGGACGGTTCAGATCCAGGCCATCGCGCGCGAGCCGGGACTGCGGACGAAGGTCGCGGTGTCTGCTTCCGAGCCGGGCCTCGATCCGGTCGGCGCCTGCGTCGGCCCCCGGGGTGTGCGTCATCGCGCCATCCTCAGCGAGCTGGCCAACGAGCACGTGGACATCGTCCCGTGGTCGGAAGACCCCGAGGTCTTCGTCGCGGCTTCCCTGGGCCCGGCCAAAGCGGAGTCCGTGTCGATCGACCGGACGACGCGCACCGCCACCGTCCTGGTGCCGCGAGGGCAGCTGTCTCTGGCGATCGGGCGCGACGGACAGAACGCGCGACTCGCCGCCAAGCTGACGGGTTTTCGCATCGACATCAAACCGGGCGAGTCAGATGGCGAAGCCCCCGCATGAGCCGCTGCGCACCTGCGTGGGCTGCCGCGGCGAGGCCGGCAAGGCAGGCCTGATCCGCGTCGTCCGGCGGGCCGAGGGTGGCGCCGCGATCGACGGGAGCGGCTCCGCCGCGGGCCGTGGCGCCTACGTCCACGCCGACGCGACCTGCGTGCAACTGGCCCGCAAAAAAAGGGCCCTGGACCGCGCGCTGAGGACCACTATCCAGCCTGAGCTGTGGTCTGAACTATCCCAATAAGTCGCCTACCCGCTCGCCGGGGAGGTGCCCCGAAGGTCCGGTGGGTGGCCCCAGGCGTGCTCGTGAGACGGGATGCCCTCAGGTTTCGAATTCGCTTAGAACGGCATAATTCTTAGTTCGAGCATGAAGTCACACGAACTCGCACGCGAACTTGGGATCAGCCAGAAGGAGCTGGTGAACTTTCTCCAGCAGCGCCGGCTGACCCGCAACGCTGCCGCGCCGCTGGCGCCGGGAGCGATCGAAGCTGCGCGTTCGGCGTTCAAACCAACCTCGGTCGCGGTGAAGATCGAAGCCAACGGCGACCGCCGCGTCGTGCTGCCCCCGACCCTCTCGGTCAAGGACCTTGCCGAGAAGCTGAGCGTGAGCCCGGTCGAGGTGATCAAGAAGCTCATGACCTCCAAGATCTTCGCGACGATCAACCAGGTCATCGACTTCGGGACGGCGGAGATCGTCGCCGACGAGTTCGGCTACACGGTCGAGCCGGTGCTGAGCGAGGACGTCGTCGCGGTCGAGTCGGCCGTGGGCGAAGACGTGGTGACCACGTCGCGCGAGGAGCTCTTCTCGATCGCCAACGAGGACCCCAGCAAGCTGGTCGTGCGACCACCCATCGTGACGGTGCTCGGTCATGTCGACCACGGCAAGACCTCGATCCTCGACGCCATCCGCAAGACGCGAGTCGCGGCGGGCGAGGCCGGCGGAATCACCCAGCGCATCGGCGCGTACAAGATCGAGACCGCCGACGGCCACCCCGTAGTTTTCATCGACACGCCCGGTCACGAAGCCTTCACCGCGATGCGCGCTCGCGGCGCACAGGTCACCGACATCGTGGTCCTCGTGGTGGCCGCCGATGACGGCGTGATGCCGCAGACGATCGAGGCGATCCACCACGCGCGCGCGGCGAAGGTGCCGATCATCGTCGCCATCAACAAGATCGACAAGGAAGGCGCCAACCCCGACCGCGTGCACCAGGAGCTCGCGACGCAAGGCATCGTGACGCGCCACTACGGTGGCGAGCACGAGTGCGTCCACCTGAGCGCCAAGACCGGACAGGGCATCGACGACCTGCTCACCACCATCGTGCTTTCCACCGACATCCTCGAGCTCAAGGCCAACCCCGACCGCAACGCGATCGGCACCATCGTCGACGCGCACCTCGAGCGCGGCCGCGGCCCGGTCGCGACCGTGCTCGTGCAGGCCGGCACGCTGAAGGTCGGCGATGACTTCGTGTGCGGTCACATCTACGGCCGCGTGCGTGCTTTGGCGGACGACCTGGGCCGCAGCGTCACCGATGCGCCGCCCGCGAGCCCGGTGGTCGTCTCCGGTATGAGCGAGGTTCCGCAGGCAGGTGACATCTTCCAGGTCGTCGGCTCGGAAAAAGTGGCTCGGCAGATCGCCCTGACGAAGCTCTCGGAAAAGCGCACGCAGGAAGCCGCGAAGGACTTCGCGCCGCGTATCACCCTCGAAGAGCTGGCACGCCGGGCGAAAGAAGGCGAGGTCAAAGAGCTCAGCCTGGTCGTCAAGGCGGACGCGCAGGGCACCCTGGAAGCCGTGCTCAGCGCGCTGCAGAAGATCGAGGATCCGGTGGTTGCGATCAAAGTCGTCGGCCAGGGCATCGGCGCGGTGAGCGACTCGGACCTGCTGCTCGCCGGGGTGTCCAACGCGATCATCGTCTGCTTCAACCTCAAGCCGACGCCGGCCTCCACGGCCGCCGCCGAACGCGCCAAGGTCGAGGTCCGCTACTACGACGTCATCTACAAGCTGACGGAGGATGTCGAGCGCGCCGCCAAAGGCCTGCGCGAGCCGACCTACCGCCAGATCCGCGAGGGCAAGGTCGAGGTCATCACCCCGATCAAGATCCCGCGGCTCGGAATCATCGCCGGCAGCCGGGTGCTGGAGGGCAAAGTCAGCCGTGGAGGCTGGGTCAAGCTGTCGCGGGGAAAGGAGCAGGTCTTCGAAGGCAGGATCAGCTCGCTCAAGCACTTCAAGGAAGACGTTCGGGAGATGCCCGCGGGTCAGGAATGTGGAATCGCGGTCGAGGGCTACGAGGCATTCGTGGCTGGAGACACGATGGAGACGTTCCGTCTCGAACGAGAAGAAATCTAGTCATTCGTTGCTGACTGCGGAGGTCGTGATGACCAGCTACCGCGCGGATCAAGTGGGGGAGCAAGTTCGTGAGGAGATCATGTCCATCATTCGGCGCGAGCTCAAGGACCCTCGGATCGGGTTCGTGAGCATCACTTCGGTTCGCATGTCGCCGGACCTGAGACAGGCGCGCGTGCGCGTCAGCGTGCTCGGCAATCCCGAGCAGCAGAAGGAGTCGATGGCGGGCCTCGTGTCGGCCCGCGGGCTCATCCGCCACGAATTGGGGCGCAGGCTTCAGAACCTCAAGTTCTCTCCCGAGCTCCGGTTCGAGCTCGATTCGTCGATCGAGTACGCCGTCCACATCTCTGAATTGCTGAAAGAGGTGCTGCCGGCCGACGGCACACCCGAGGAGCCGGCATAGCCACCGCTCAGAAGACGCCGCACGTTTATGACGAGATCAAGGAGCTGATCGACGCCAACCAGGAGATCCTGATCTTCGGCCACAAGGACGCGGACGGCGACACGCTCGGGTGCAGCCTCGCGTTCGCCGAGGCGCTGCGCAGCGCGGGCAAGGACGTCTGGGTGCTCATCCCGCCCCCGCTGCCGCAGATGTATACATTCATGCCCGGGTTCGCTGAGATCCGGGCCGAACCTCCGCACGGGGTCGACCCTCAGCTGGTGCTGTTTTTTGACTCGGGCAACCTGGAGCGATCCGGCGAGAGCGTCAAGCAGATCGCGGCGCACGCCACCATCGTCAACGTCGACCACCACCCCTCCAATTCGCGCTTTGGCGACCTGAACGTGATCGACCCCGAGGCCGCAGCCGTGGGACAGATGGTGATGGAGATGCTCGACCACTTCGGCTACCCGATCACCCCCACCATCGCCGAGAACCTCTACGTCGCGCTGCTGACCGACACCGGCGGGTTCCGCCATGAGAACACCACGCCGCGCGCCCTGGACGACGCCGCGCGGCTGGCCCGCCTGGGGGCGGATCCGGGACGCATCGCGACGATGGTGTACAAGATGCGGCCCGAGACCACCCTCAAGCTGAGCGGATTGGCGCTCGCCACCATGCGGGTGGAGCTCGACGGCAAGCTGGCCTGGGCCAGTGTGACGCGAAGGATGCTGAAAGAGGCGAACGCGGTGATGGCCGAATCCGAGGGCATCATCGACACGCTCAACAGCATCGCGGGACTGGAGCTGGCCATCCTCTTTAAGGAAGTGAACGACTCGCTGACCAAGATCAGCGTGCGCAGCCGCGGCCCGGTGGATGCCGCTGCGCTCTGCGCCACGTTCGGTGGGGGCGGCCACATCCGCGCCGCCGGCGCGGAGATCGAGCGGCCGATGGACGAGACGGTGAAGATGGTGCTGGCGGCCGCCAAGGAGGCGATCCTTGCCACCTCGTCCGACCGCTGATTCGTTTCCGGCTGGAGTTCTCAATGTCGACAAGGCGGCAGGTGAGACTTCCTTTGCCGTCGTCAACCGCCTGCGCCGGCTGACCGGCGCCCACCGCGTCGGACACGCGGGCACGCTCGACCCGCTGGCGACCGGCGTCCTGCCCATCCTCTTCGAGTCCGCCACGCGCCTGGCTGAATTTGCGCTGCGGCTGCCCAAGACCTACGTGGCAGACATCCACCTGGGTTACACGACCGCGACGGACGACGCCGAGGCCGATCGCGAGCCCATCGGAGATCCCAGCGGGCTGAGCGCTGCGGACCTGGCGGCGGCGCTGACGGCTTTCTCCGGCCGCATCCTGCAGGAGCCGCCCGCGTTCTCGGCGGTGAAGGTGGACGGCAAGCGGGCTTACAAGCTCGCGCGGCAGGGCGAGGATCCGAGGCCCAAGGCGCGTGAGGTGGAGGTCTACGAGGTCCGCTTGCTCGAGTTCACGCCGGGGCCGGATGCGGTGGCCCGAGTCGAGGTGCGCTGCGGGAGCGGGACGTACCTGCGCTCGATCGCCCGCGACCTCGGGCGGCGCCTGGAGGTGGGCGGATACCTCGGGCGATTGGTCCGCACGGCGTACGGCGGTCTCGCCATCGAATCCGCGGTTGCCGGCTCGGAGCTGACGACGGCCGAAGCGGTGCGTGGCCGGCTGCTTCCGGCCGAAGTCATACTGCCGCACATGGAGCGGGTCAAGCTCAATGTCGAACAGGAGGCGATGGTGCGGCAGGGCCGCGCGGTGCGCGTGCTGCCTGAACCTGGTCCGGGCCTGATCCGCGCCCACGATTCGACCGGCCGCCTGGTCGCGCTCGGCCACGCCGATCCACTGCGGCGCACCTTCGTGCCCGAAAAGGTCCTCAGCTGAAGGTTCATCTCGGGCTCCCGACGAGCCCAATCGGTCAGGTGGCGCTCACGATCGGCAGCTTTGACGGCGTTCATCTCGGCCACCTCGACGTGATCAAGCACGTGATCGCCTCAGCGAAAGCCGCCGGCGCGCAGCCCGCGCTTGTGACATTCGAGCCGCATCCGCGCTGTGTCCTGGACCCGGCCAACTGCCCCCAGTCGATCACCACTTTGCAGGAAAAGCTCGCGCTCGTCGCAGCCGCCGGAATCGAGCACGCGATCGTGATGCGCTTTGACCACGAGCTGGCCTCCCTATCCCCAAATGAGTTTGTCGAAAGGCTGGAAGCGGTGATGGAGCTCAAGGGCTGGGTGATCGGCTACGACTTCGCCTTCGGGCGTGGCCGCATAGGCAGCGCGAACTGGCTGCGCGAGCACGGACACCAGGTCGAGGTCGTTCCTCCATTCAAGATCGATGGCCACGACCTGCACAGCTCGGAGGTGCGCCGCCTCGTCACCGCCGGAGATGTGGACGACGCGAACCGCCTGCTGGGGCGGGAGTATGCGATGGCGGGGCCCGTCGAAGCGGGGGAGAGGGTCGGCCGGCAGCTTGGTTTTCCGACCGCCAACATCGGGGTGGAGCCAAACAAGCTCATCCCCGCGCTCGGGGCATATGCGGGTCGGGCGCGGGGGCCCGAGGGCGATTTCACCGCGGCGCTGTCGGTCGGCTACCGGCCGACGTTTGGCGGCACGCAGCTGAGGGTGGAAGCCTTTCTCCTCGACTTCGAAGGAGACCTCTATCAGAAGCGCCTGGAGCTGCGCTTCGTGAAATACCTGCATCCCGACATCAAGTTCCCGAGCACCGACGACCTCGTACGCCAGCTGCACAAGGACGTCGCCGACACGCGTCGCATCGTGAGCGGGTGACGAAAGTTCTCGTCCTCGGCGGCGGAATCGCGGGCTTCTGCGCCGCGCTCGCAGCGCGCCGGGCGGGCGCCGAGGTCACCGTGGTGGCGCGGGCGCCTGGCGCCACCGCGCTCTATGCCGGGGCGATGGAGGTCGTGGACGATCTCGACGCGATTCTCAAATCACAGAAGCACCATCCTTTCACTCGCCTGGGAATGGACTCGTTGCGCCTCGCGCACGAACTCGACACCGCGATTCATCTATTGATGATCGCGCTCGAAAAGGGCGGGCTGAAATTCGAGGGCGGCTGGCGGACGCGCGGTCTTTATGCGGATATCCACGGCATCGCGCGGCCTGGAAACCTCGTGCCGGCCACGGTCGCGGACGGTGAATTGGGCGCTCTGGTCGGCCGGCGGGTGACGGTGATCGGAGTCAAGGAGGTCGGCGACTACGACGCATATTCGACCGCCCAGGCACTGAAGGAGCTGCACGGCGTCGAGGCCGTTGGGGAAGAGGTGAGCATCCCCGACCTCCCGCAGGCCGCCTCCCTGACCGACCTCTATGGGCGGCGGGCGCCGCAGCCCCGCGGCCGCTCGACCGCGATCGCCTACCCCCCCGGGTTCACCAATCTGCCCCCGGACGGTTTCGAGCTCCTCGCCTCACCTCCATCGCCCCACGGCTGGCGGCTCCAGCAGGCGATCGGGCTCGAAGCCGTGAAGGCCGAGGTCTTGGGCTTCGATTCGACAGCCGGGGTGATCGCCGCGGCTCGCGCCGGAGACCGGGCCTTCCGCGCCGACGCCTTCGTGCTGGCGACGGGTCACCACATCGGCGGCGGGCTGACCGGCGGTCGCTTGCCGGCGGAACCTCTGCTGAAGCTCGGAGTCTTCCACGCAGGCCAGGCCGTCGGCGGCATGGGCACGCGCCTGCAGCACCTCCAGTACCTGGAGGCGGCGGAGGAGCTCCGCAGCGGACTCTCGACCGACTTGGAGCTGCGCCCCCTGGACGCAGACGGGCGCGTTGCGTACACCAACCTGTATGCGGCGGGCGCGGTGCTGGGCGGTTACGAGTACGGCGGCCCGTGCGGATTCGGCGTCCCGATCCTCACCGGCTGGCTGGCCGGCCGCTTCGCGGCCAGATAGAAATGAGGGCTGAACTCGAAAAGATCGTGGGCTCCGCCGCCCTGGACGAGCGGCCGGTCCGCGACATGTGGCCGCTCGGGATCATGGAGGAGCGCGCGGGCAATGCACCACCCAAGGTGCTGGTCGCTAGGCCGTCGGGGCGCGAGCAGGTGACCGCGATCCTGCGCTGGGCCGGCGCCAGCGGTGTGGCGGTGACTCCGCTGGGAGGCGGCAGCGGAGTGTGCGGCGCGCTGGCGCCCGGCGCCGGGGAACTCGTTCTGGACATGAGCGCCTTCGACCGCATCTTCGAGGTGGACGAGCTCAATCTCACCTGCCGCTGCGAGTCCGGCGTCAACGGGCTCGTGCTCGAGCGGCACCTGAACGAGCGCGGCCTGACGCTCGGCCATTTCCCGAGCTCTCTCCCGGGCACCACCGTGGGCGGGCTCATCGCGACCCGCTCTTCGGGCCAGGAGTCAAGCCGCTACGGCAGCATCGAGGACATGGTGCTGGGTCTCGCGGTCGTGCTGCCGGACGGAACGTTTGCCGCGCCCCGCCCCGGCCCGCGCTCGGCGGTGGGGCCCGCGCTTCACCAGCTCTTTTTGGGTTCGGAAGGCGCGCTGGGCGTGGTGCTCGGCGCGGTGCTGCGCGTCCACCGACTACCGGAGCTGGTCCTTGGTCGTGGTTATGGATTCCCCGACGTAGCGAGCGGCCTCGAGGCGATGCGGGCCATCATGCAGTCCGGCATCAGGCCGCTCGTCGCGCGCCTGTACGACCCCGAGGACACCGC
>DATMKM010000007.1:0-37228 GCA_035571315.1 Candidatus Acidiferrum sp. | reverse complement strand
ATGAACTCGCCGACGTCCTTGCCCTCGCCCGCGAACTCGACCGTCGTGCCGTCGGGACCGGAATCAAGCACCTTCGCGCCCCTGGAGAGCAGGCCCGCGACCTCCGACGAGCGGACCTTGGCGACCACCAGCTCACGGCTGTGCACGAGCTGGCCGGTCACATCCTCGATCTCGATCACCTCGACCAGCCGCTCGAGCTGCTTGCGCACCTGGTCCGTCTCGGCGTGGCCCGCGTCGACGGTCAGGGTCATGCGAGAGCGTCCCGGGTGGCGGCTGGGGCCGACCGAGATGGAACGGACGTGGAAGCCACGGCGGCGGATCAATCCCGAGACCTTGCTCAAGGTGTTGGATCCGTCGTCCACGAGAACAGAGAGCACGCGCACGCGCACGGCCAGGTCTTCGGCTGAGCCGGGAGCCGGACGCGCTGGGGCTTGGGGTGGAGTGGTTTCGATCATCAGTTAGGTGCCTCCCAGAAGTCGTTCAGGCTCTTGCCGAGCGGGACGATTGGATAGACGTTGGCCTCCGGGTCGATGCGGAAGTCAATGAGGAACGGGCCCTTGGTCTTCTCCGCGGCGTCCAGCGCGGGGGCGATCTCCTCGAACTTGTCGACGCGGATGGCCGGCATCCCGTACGCGTCGGAGAGCTTCACGAAGTCCGGCATGTGGGTCAGGTCCGACTGCGAGCGCACGCCGCCGTAGAAGTCGTCCTGGAACTGGCGGACCATGCCGAGCGAGAAGTTGTTGAGCAGCACGATCTTGACGTCCAGCTGGTGCTCGACCGCGACTGACAGCTCCTGTGCCGTCATCACGAAACCACCCTCGCCCGCGACGCACCACACGGCCTTGTCAGGCCGCCCGAACTTGGCGCCGATCGCGGCTGGCAGCGCGAAGCCCATCGTGCCGGAACCGCCTGAGTTCAGGAACATGCCAGGCCGGTCGTAGTTCCACCACAGCGCCGCCCAGATCTGGTTCTGGCCGACGTCGGCGACCACGATGGCGTCGTTGTGGCATCTCCTGTACATGTCGATCAGCACGTCCTGCGGCTGCAACCGGCCGTTGGAGTGCGTGTATTTCAGAGGGTGCTCCTCGCGCCACGCATCGATCTGTGAGAGCCACCTGCCCCGGCCTTCGTGAAGCGCGCTGACGTGTGGGGTCATGGCCTCGAGCGCGTTGCGCGCGTCGGCCACCAGCTCAATGTGCGGCCGCACGTTCTTGCCCATCTCCGAGCCGTCGATGTCGATGTGGATGAAGGTCTTGACTTTCGGCGCGAAGTCGGCGAGCCGCGCGGTGACGCGGTCGTCGACACGCATGCCGACCATCATCAAGACGTCGGCGTTCTGGACCGCCTTGAGGTTCCAACCTGTCCCCATGAAGCCCGTCATGTGCAGCGACAACGGGTGGTTGACGGGGAACGCGCCGATGCCGAGCAGCGTCGTGCCGACCGGCGCGCCGGCCTTCTCGGCGAACGTGCGGAGCTCCGGCTCAGCGCGGCTGAGCAGCACGCCGTGGCCGGCGAGGATCACGGGACGCTCGGCGCCGGCCAGAGCACGCGCCGCCTCGCGGGCGCGGTCGAGATCGACGTGGCCGTTCAACTGGTATCCCGGGATCTCGAGCCGCTCTGGGGTGATGCGCTCGGCGTCCGCCTGCTGCACGTCCTTGCAGATGTCGATCAGCACCGGGCCGGGGCGGCCGGTGGTCGCGATGTGGAAGGCCTCGTGAATCACGCGTGGCAGCTGGGAGATGTGGGTGACGAGGTAGCTGTGCTTGGTGACCGAGCTCGTGGCGCCGATCACGTCGGTTTCCTGGAACGCGTCGCGGCCGACCTGGGTGCTGGCGACCTGTCCTGTGATCGCGATCATCGGCACCGAGTCCATGTATGCCGTGGCAAGACCGGTGACGAGGTTCAGCGCGCCAGGACCGGAGGTGGCAAACACGACGCCCGGCTTGCCGCATGCCCTGGCGTACCCGTCGGCCATGTGAGCGGCGCCCTGCTCGTGGCGGACCAGGATGTGTTTGAGCTTGGGATGCTCGTGCAGGTGCTGGTAGATCGGCAGGTTGGCGCCGCCGGGGTAGCCGAAGATGTACTCGACACCCTCGCGCTCCAGCGCCTCCAGGATCATGTCCGCTCCGGTCATCTTGTTTCGTTTCTCCTTTAGAAATGAAGAAGCCCCCACCTCTCGGTCGGGGGCTTTTGCGATCTACTCTGTGGTCTGGTTAGCTGTCGCGAGCCCCCGTTCGTCCGAAGCCAATAAGGCCCAGGAGTCCAAGGAGGAGTACGAGGGTGCGAGATGAGCTGACCATGTGAGCTATGAATGGTAACGATCGGGACGGGCGTTCGGTTGTGTCCGGCCCACAAATTCCGGCCCCAGGGTTTGCGTAGAGTTGTCGTTCCCGATGAGTAGGACCCTCGCCCAGAAGCTTTGGGACGACCACGTCGTTCGCGTCGCACCGGGCGAGCCGGACCTCCTTTACGTCGACCTACACCTGGTCCACGAGGTGACCTCGCCGCAGGCTTTCGAGGGGCTGCGCCTGGCGGGCCGCCGGGTCCGCAGGCCGGAGCTGACCCTGGCGACCATGGACCACAACGTCCCCACCCAGGGCGGGGCCCGGGCGGCCGACGAGATGTCCAAGCGCCAGATGGAGCTCCTCGCCGAAAACTGCCGGCGGGAGGGCATCCCCCTGCACCAGATCGGCAGCCGCCGGCAGGGAATCGTGCACGTGATCGGACCCGAGCTTGGGCTCACCCAGCCCGGGATGGTGATCGTGTGCGGGGACTCGCACACGTCGACCCACGGGGCGTTCGGGGCCCTGGCGTTCGGAATCGGCACGTCCGAGGTCGAGCTGGTGCTGGCCACGCAGTGCCTGCCGCAAAAGCGCCTGGGCGACCTGGCCGTGACGGTTACCGGAGAGCTGCCCCTCGGAGTGACGGCCAAGGACATCGTGCTGGGCCTGATCGGCCGGACCGGGATCTCCGAAGGCCAGGGCCACCTGGTCGAGTACAGGGGCTCGGCGATTCGAGCCCTGTCGATGGAAGGGCGGATGACGGTTTGCAACATGTCGATCGAGTGGGGCGCCAAGGCCGGGATGATCGCGCCGGACGACACGACCTTCGCCTATCTGCACGGCCGGCCGCACGCGCCCAAGGGCGCCGCGTGGGAGGCCGCCCTTGACTACTGGCGGTCGCTCGCTTCCGACGAAGCCGCGTCATTCGACGGAGAGATCTCGATCGACGCCTCGCAGCTGGAGCCCCATGTCACGTGGGGCACCAACCCGGGCCAGGTCGCTCCGGTGACCGGGCGGGTGCCTCAGCCTCGCTCCGACACCGACGAGCGCGCGCTGAAGTACATGGACCTCGTTCCTGGGACGGCCTTTGCGGACATCGCGATCGACCGCGTATTCATCGGCTCGTGCACGAACGCACGGATCGAGGACCTGCGCGCGGCGGCGAACGTGGTCAGGGGCAAGCACGTCCACCCCAAGGTGCGCGCCATGGTCGTGCCGGGATCGATGACGGTCAAGCGGGCGGCGGAGGACGAGGGCCTTGACCTCGTGTTCAAGGCGGCGGGGTTTGAGTGGCGCAACGCCGGGTGCTCGATGTGCCTGGGCATGAACACGGACATCCTGGCCCCGGGCGAGCGGTGCGCCTCCACGTCGAACCGCAACTTCGAGGGACGGCAGGGATCGGGGGGCCGGACTCACCTGATGAGCCCGCCGATGGCCGCCGCGGCGGCCGTCACGGGACACGTGGTCGACGTGCGGGAGCTCCTCTAAATGGAAGCCGTCTCGAAGGTTTCGGGACGGATGGCGCCTCTCGACCGCGCGGACGTCGACACCGACCAGATCATCCCGAAGCAGTTCTTAAAGCGCATCGAACGGACCGGCTACGGACCGTTCCTTTTCTTCGACTGGCGCGCGGGCGGGGATTTCGTGCTGGACAAGCCGGAGCACGCCGGTGCTTCGGTGCTCGTGACGGGCGCCAATTTCGGCTGCGGCTCTTCGCGCGAGCACGCGCCCTGGGCGCTGCGCGACTTCGGGTTCAGGGCCATCATCTCGCCGAGCTTCGCCGACATCTTCCTGGCCAACTGCTACAAGACGGGGCTGCTGGCGGTGACGCTGCCCGAGCGGCAGGTGCGCCACCTCATCGACCTGGCGGCTGAGGATCCAGCCACGCAGGTGACGGTCGACCTCGAAGGGCAGGAGGTGCGAGGCGAAGGCTTCACCTACAAATTCTCCGTCGACTCGTTCGCGCGGGAATGCCTGCTCGGCGGCCTGGACGAGATTGGCCTGGTCGAGAAGCACAACTCCGACATCGGCGCGTTCGAGTCGCATCGGGCGGAGTGGCTGCCCTCGGTCAGATGATCGCCTATCCAGTAAATGGGGCGAGGCGGTACGCGGATAGCCAGGCTACGGCTTGAGCATCGCCCCTTCGGAGGCCGAGCCAACCAGCAGTGCGTAGCGCGCGAGCACGCCTTTGCGGTAGTGCGGCTCGGGCGGCGACCAGCTCTTCAGGCGCGCTTCGATGTCCACGCCATCGACGTTGAGGCGTCGGCTGTCCACGTCCATGTCGATGATGTCGCCATCCTCGAGCGCGGCGAGCGGGCCGCCGACCGCCGCCTCCGGCGCGACGTGGCCGACCATCAAACCTTGAGTGGCGCCCGAGAAGCGTCCGTCGGTCACCATGGCGACCGAGTCGCCCAGGCCCTCGCCGACGATCGCTGCGGTGACCTGCAGCATCTCGCGCATACCGGGCCCGCCTTTCGGTCCCTCATACCTGATCACCACCGTGTCGCCCGGCTTGATCCGGCCGGCGTAGACCGCCGCGAAGGCGTCCTCCTCTCGGTTGAAGACGCGCGCGGGTCCGCGATGCGAAGTGGGAGTGTGTTGCGTGATCTTCACGACGGCTCCGTCGGGGGCCAGGTTTCCGCGCAGCACCACGAGACCGCCTTCTGCCCGCAGCGGCCGCGCTAGCGGAGCGACGACTTCCTGGCCGGCAGTCTCCGTCACCGACGCGGACTCCTCGCCGAGTGATCGGCCGGTGACTGTGAGGGCATCCCCATCGATGTAGCCGCCTTCGATCAGCCGTTTCGTCAGCAGCGCGATGCCACCCGCCCTGTGCAGCTCGACCGCGGCGAATCTCCCGCCCGGCTTGAGGTCACACAGTAAAGGTGTGCGGCGGCTGATCCGGTCGATCTCGTCGATCGCCAGGTCGACGCCGACCTCGCGCGCCAGCGCAAGCAGGTGCAGCACCGCGTTGGTCGACCCGCCGCTGGCGGCGACGGCGGCGATCGCGTTGTCGAAGGCGCGGCGCGTGAGGATGCGCGACGGGCGCAGGTCCTCTGCAAGCGTGTTCATGACGATGCGACCCACGGCCTGGGCCGCAGGGTGCTTCTTCGGATCCATGGCCGGGATCGAGTTGAAGCCGACCGGCGACAGCCCGATCACCTCCATGACCATCGACATCGTGTTGGCCGTGTACTGGCCACCGCACGCCCCGGCCCCGGGGCAGGCCACCGCTTCGAGCTCGGCGAGATCCGCATCGCTGATCTTGCCCGCCGCGGCCGCGCCGATCGCCTCGTAGATGTCGCCGACTGCAACCTGACGGCCGCGAAACATGCCGGCCATGATCGATCCGCCGTAGAGCAGCACGCCCGGCCTATCAAGCCGGGCCAGCGCGATGGCGGAGGCCGGAATGGTTTTGTCGCAAGCGCACAGCGTGACCATCGCGTCGAACATGTGGCCGCGTCCCACGAGCTCGATGGAGTCGGCGATCACCTCGCGGCTGACCAGCGAGGTCTTCATGCCCTCGGTCCCCATGGTGATGCCATCGGAGATGGCGATCGTGTTGAATTCCATCGGGTTCGCGCCCGACGCCTTGATCCCCGCCTTCAACGGCACTGCGAGGTCGCGCAGGCCGAAGTTGCACGGCATGGTTTCGGTCCAAACGTTCGACACGCCGACGAACGGCCTGTCGATGTCGGCGTTGGACAGGCCGATCGCGTGCAGGAAAGACCGCGCCGCGGCTCGGTCGCGTCCTTGATAGAGGGTGCGACTGGGCAATTCGCGAGGCGGCACGGTCGGAAGTTTAGCTCGGACTCGTTTCATGGCCGGGCCGGTCACCGAACCGCGGCGCACAGGAATTCTTAAGGTTGACGAATCACGCTATGTCGTCATCCACTCGAGAGCCCACACGTATCAGCAGGACGTCGAACCGACAGAGGGTGCCAGGCGCGGCCGGGTTGAGCCGATGACAGGGCTGGCGCGCACCGGTCTCCGGTCCGTGACCCGTGGGCAGCTTTTGGCTTTGCTCATCGGCCTCGTGATTGCCATCGGCGTCATCCTGGTCAGCAAACCGGGGTCGATCTGGCAGGCCTTTCATGAGGTTGATCTGGCCCCACTCAGCGTTGCTTTGCTGCTCAACATCCCCATCGTGTTGCTCCGCGCGTTGCGAGCACAGGTTGCGATTCGATTCCTCGGGCATGAGGTCTCGCTCCGGTCGATGATTCCGGTTCAGCTCGTGGGCCAGACCTGGAGCACGGTGACACCGGCCGCAAGTGGTGACTACGTTCGCGCCTACATCTGGCGCCGGCTCAAGGGCGTGCCGCTGCGGGATGGCGCGGCCGTGGTCACGTTTGAGCGGCTGTACAGCCTGTTTCTGCTTGCCGTCGTGGCGATTCTGCTCATCAGCCTGCCGCGGCATGGTTGGATCGGATGGGTCGGAGTCGCCGCCGGCCTGGGCCTTGGGACGCTGGCGCCGGCCGCGGTCGAGCTGATCGCTCCACCGCAGCTCGAGCGTTGGGCGCTCGGACGCATCACGAATGGACGATGGTTGGGGAAGTTCGCCGAGGGTGCGTTGGAGATGGCTGACAAACTGCGCCGGCTCCTGCGCTCGCCGCGGCTTCTCGTCCAGACGTCGGCCATCACGATCGCCGTCTTCATCTTGAGCGGCCTTCAGGTGATGCTGCTCCTCAGCGGTCTGGGAGACACGGTCCACATCACCCAGGCGGTGGCCGGCTACGCAGCCTCCCAGGTGGCCGGGATACTTTCGACGCTGCCGTTCGGGCTCGGCGCCGCTGACGCGATCCTTGTCGCGGCCCTCTCGGGCTACGGCGTGAGCGTGGCGGATGCGGCGACGGCGGCCGTCCTCTTGCGAGCGGTTTCGACCCTGCCCCAAGCCCTTGCAGGACTGCTCGCATACGCACGTCTTGGGGGACGATCTGGATCGGAACCGACGCCCGCGGCCGCCGACGGCATCGCCGAATAGGTGCGGGGGCCACGATCCGCTGCAAGCCCACGGGTCGCCGTGACCGGTGGCGCGGGGTTCATCGGCACGCACACAGTTGAGGTGTTGCTGACTGCGGGCGCGGAAGTCCTCGTAATCGACGACCACAGCCATCCATGTGGCGAGACCCTTCCACCGCAAGTGGATATCGTGCAGGCCGACTGCGGATCAGAAACGGCTCAGCGCGCGCTCGACACATTCAAGCCTGAACTGGTCCTTCATCTCGCGTCCAAGGGCGGGGTGCACAAGGCGGCGCGCAATCCAGGCGAACACGTGCGTGCCAGCGTCGCGAGCACCGTCGCGCTGTATGACTCAGCGATCCGGTCGGGAGCCCGCCGAATCGTGACCGCGTCGTCTGGCGGGACTGTTTACGGCGCCGCGAGCCGTCTGCCGGCTCGTGAATCCTTGACGCCCGCGCCAGTTTCCGCTTATGGCGCAGCCAAGCGGGCCGAGGAGGTCTACCTCTTTGCATTCGGGCGGCGTCACCGCGTTTCCACCGTCGCGCTGCGCTACGGCAACGTTTACGGGCCACGACAGGACGGAACTGGAGAGGCAGGCATGGTGGCCATCACGTGCCATCGGCTGCTGGAAGGCCGCTCGCCGCAAGTCTTCGGCGACGGCCATCAGACTCGTGACTTCATCTATGTCGGCGATATCGCAGACGCAAACGTCAAGGCCCTCCTCGGGAAAGCGTCGGGCGAGGTGAACGTGGGCACCGGACGAGAAACATCCGTAAACGAGATCGTTCGCAACCTCATGAAGCAATCACACAACGATCGGCCTCCAGAATTCGCACCTGCACGTGAGGGCGAGGTGAGACGAGTGTGCCTCGACGTCGCTCGCGCGGGCCGATGGTTTGGCTGGTCGCCTCGCGTAGACATCGAGACCGGGCTGGGGCTCACATGGTCATGGTTCTGTAAACGGCGATCCGAATCGCGCTCCGGAAAATAGGATGGGTCAGACATGAAGGTGCTCGTTCTGGGAGCGGACGGATACCTCGGCTGGCCGACCGCGCTCCACCTATCCGCCCAAGGACACGATGTCGTTGCCGCAGACAGCCTCATCCGGCGGCGTTGGGACGTTTTGTGCGGCACCGAGAGCCTGGTCCGCATTGCAGGGATGAAGCGTCGCGTCGCGCGATGGAAGGAGATCAGCGGCAAGAGGATCGATTGGGAGCGATTGGACCTGACTTCGCTCCCGGACGCAACGGCGCTGATCGCCCAGGTCAGGCCTGAGGCCGTCGTTCATTTCGCAGAGCAACGTTCAGCGCCCTACTCGATGATCTCCGGCCCCCACGCCACCGAGACACAGGTCAACAACGTGGTCGGGACTCTCAACGTTCTGTTCGCGCTGCGAGAGTCAGCGCCCGACTGCCATCTCATCAAGCTCGGAACGATGGGCGAATACGGCACACCGAACATCGACATAGAGGAGGGCTTCATCGACATCGAGCACAACGGTCGAAAGGATCGGTTGCCATTCCCCAAGCAGCCGGGATCCTTCTATCACCTGTCAAAGGTCCATGACAGCCATAACATCATGTTCACGTGCCGGGCGTGGGGCCTCCGCGCGACCGACTTGAACCAGGGCGTCGTGTATGGCTCGGGCACGCCGGAAACCGACCTGCACCCAGAGCTGCGCACGCGTTTCGACTACGACGACATCTGGGGCACGGTGCTCAACCGCTTTTGCGCGCAGGCCGCCGTCGGTTATCCCCTCAGCGTGTACGGCAAGGGCGGCCAGACCCGTGGCTTTCTCGATATCCGTGACACCGTTCGGTGCGTCGAGCTGGCCGCTCTCAACCCACCGGAGCGCGGAGAGTTTCGAGTGTTCAATCAGTTCACCGAGCAGTTCAGCATTTCGCAGCTGGCGGAGCGTGTCCGGGCCGCCCGGCAGGCTCATGGCCTCGAGACGAGCATCGAGCACCTACCCAATCCGCGCACCGAGATGGAGGCGCACTACTACAACGCCAAGCACCAGCGGCTGCTCGATCTCGGCCTGCAGCCACACAACCTGCAGGACTCGCTGATCGATCGAGTGATCGGGTTGGTCGAGCGATCCAAGAAGCGGATCAGGCCGGAGCTGTTCGCGCCGCGTGTCGACTGGCGGTTCGGTGGGCGAGGCGCCTTCAAGGTGCCTGCGGCCCGCCGGCGAACTGTCGCTACGGCCCCTTCAATCTCGTCGCGAGCCTGACCCGCGAAAGCGAATCTCGGCCAGCTCCTTCGTCGCGCGAAGAATCGGTATCAAGCGTCCGCCCGAGCGGCGACCCATGCGTCGCGGATGATGCGGGATACCGACCTGCACGTACCGGCCTCCGTGCTGCTGGACCTTCCAGTAGAGCTCGGCGTTGATCAACGCGCTCCTCGAGGACAGCTCGAAGCGTCGCAAAACGTCGGTGCGCACGATCTTGAGGGCACAGTTGACGTCCTTGACCTGGATCCCAAGAGTCATCAACACAAGGCGGTTGAAAACCCCGCTGATGACCGACCTGAAGGCCGCGTCCTCGCGGCTCAGGCGCCATCCGCCCACGAGGTCGGCGTCGCTCAGCAATGGAATGAGCAGAGCCAGGTCGGCCACGTCAAGCTGCCCGTCCGCGTCGGTGAAGGCGGTGTACTCGAGGTTGGCCGCGCGAAGGCCATCTCCCACCGCGGCGCCGTAGCCCGACTTGTGTTCGTGCCGGACGACGCGCAATTCCATGCCGAGGTCGTGGGCCAGCGACTCGGCCACCAGCCCGGTGCCGTCTTTGGACCCATCGTCAACGATGACCACGTTGAATCGCTCGGCGAAGCGCGGCAGCACCTCGTTGACATGAGGCAGAAGCCAGCGAAGGTTTTCGCTCTCATCGTGCGCGGGCATGACCAGGCTCAGCCCAGTCAGACGGTGGTCGGCGTGTGACAAGCAACGAACATCGTAGGGAAGCCAGACGAGTGCCGAGGCTTTCAACAGCCCGGGCGGCCGCCGCGCTCATCACCGTCGCGGCTGCGACCGTGTACTCAACGGTCGCGCTCTACCGGCACGACCGCTTTGCAAGCAACGCATTGGACCTGGCCGTTCAGGACCAGACGGTGTGGGGATACAGCCGGTTCCAGATGATCCACAACACCGTGCTCGGGATTCCGAATTTGCTAGGCGATCACTTTCACCCGATCCTGATGGTGCTCGCCCCGTTCTACTGGATCTGGGATTCCGCCGGCGTTCTGCTGGTGGCCCAGGGCATTCTGCTTGCGCTCGCGGGCGTGCCCATCTACCTCTGGGCCGAAGAGCGCCTGGGTGAGGTCGCCGCGCTCGCCTTTCTGCTGACCTACGCCGTGTTCTGGGGAATCCTGGCGGGCGTCGTTTATGACTTTCACCATGTCGTGTTCGCGGTGCCCGCCTTATCGGCAGCTCTTTACGCAGTTCTGACTCGGCGCAACCGCTTGCTCTGGTCGATGGTTGCCGTGGTGATGCTCACCCGTGAGGACTTGACGCTGACATTGATCGCTCTCGGGTTTTACATTGCCGCGTTCCAACGTCGTTACATCCTGGGCGCCGTCCTGATGGGATTGAATGCAGTCTGGTTTGCGCTCCTGATCGGGGTGATCATGCCGGCGCTTGCCGGCGGGCCGTACCGGCACTGGACGTATGACGCTCTGGGTAGCGGTCCGATCCAATCGGCTGTCTTTGTTTTGCGCCACCCCGTGGCGAGTCTCCAGCTCCTGTTCGTACCAACCCATAAGGCCCTGGTCTGGATCGGCTCCTTCTTGAGTTGGGGATTTCTACCGCTGATTTCCCCGATCACCCTCGTCGCCCTGCCCACGTTCTTCGAGCGAATGTGGTCGTCGTCTCCGAACTTCTGGTCATTTCAATTCCAGTATTCGATGATTCCGGCCCCCATCCTGGCATTCGCAGCCATCGACACATGTGCGCGAATCAAATCGATGACGGGCGACCGATTGGCTTGGCTGAGCACGAAATTGCTGCCGATCGGAGCGCTCGCCGCCGGCGCGATATTCACAATCGGCCTGATCCGGCCATTTGCCGAGGTGAGCACATATCTGTCAGCTGACAGGGCCGCCCAGATCCAATCGTGCCTGGACACGATCCCGAACGCTGCGAGCGTATCCGCGTCCAATACCCTCGTCCCCCACCTCTCGCATCGCGCAGCGATCTACGTCGTCACCGTCAACACCGACACGGACTACATCGCAGTTGATCCGACCACCTACCCGAATTTCGCTCCGGGCGAAGAGGCGCAGCTGCGCGATCTGGTGCACAGTGCGCTGGCCGGGAGCTATGGCGTCAGCTGCGCAAAGGGCTTGACGCTGGTCCTGGCACGAGGCGCGCCTGGGCAGACGCTTACGCCGGAGCTCGAACGCTGGCTGGCGGGCGCATGCAGCGGCCGCGCCTGCATCTAAAGCAGGCCAAGCGACCGATCAGGCGAGCGCGGATTCGAGGTCGGCGATCAGATCCGCCACGTCTTCGACGCCCACCGAGAGCCGGATCAGGCCATTCCCCACCCCGGCCCGGTTGCGTTCTGAGTCGGGCATCGAGGCGTGGGTCATGCGCGCGGGGTGCTCGGCCAGCGACTCGACCGCGCCCAGCGATTCGGCCAGCGCGAAGAGCTTGAGACGCTCCAGAGTCCGCATTGCCGCGGCTTCATCGGCGACCTCAAAGCTCACCATGCCGCCGAACATTCGCATCTGCCGCGCGGCGACCGCGTGACCGGGATGCGAAGGCAGCCCGGGATAGTGCACGTGCTTTACCGCCCTGTTCTTTTCGAGTGCCGCGGCAACCTCCATCGCGTTCGAGCAATGGCGCTCCACCCGCAGCGCGAGGGTCTTGATTCCGCGTAACAGCAGCCAGCAGTCGAAAGGCGATGGCACCGCGCCCACCGCGTTCTGATGGAACCGGAGCCGCTGCTCGAGTTCGTCGTTGTTGGTCATGATGGCGCCGCCCACCACGTCGCTGTGCCCGCCGATGTACTTCGTCGAGCTGTGGACTACGAGGTCCGCGCCGAGCCTCAGCGGCTGCTGAAGGTATGGAGTCGCGAAGGTGTTGTCCACGAAGACCATGGCACCGCGGCTGTGCGCCACCTCGCTCACCGCATCGATGTCGACGACACGAAGGAGGGGGTTGGTCGGCGACTCCAGCCAGAGGACCCTTGTCGCCGGAGAGATCGCTCGCTCGACCGCGTCCAGGTCGCTGGCGTCGACAGCGGTGAAATCCAGGCCGTAGCGCTTGAGCACCTTGTCGAAGAGGCGGTACGTCCCGCCGTACACGTCTTCCATGTACAGGACGTGATCGCCCGGATTCAGCAAGAGCAGCGCGGTGGTCTCGGCTGCAAGGCCCGATGCGAAGGCGAGACCATGGCGGGCGTTCTCAAGGCCGGCCAGGCACTCTTCCAGCGCGGACCGGGTGGGGTTTCCCGAGCGCGAGTACTCGAACCCTTGGTGCTTTCCCACACCCTGCTGCGCGAAGGTCGTCGCAAGGTGGATCGGCTGGACCACGGCGCCGGTCGCGGGGTCAGGCCCCTGGCCGATGTGCAGCGCGCGGGTGGCGAAACCCCAGTCTCCTGCTTTTTCTTTGGCCAAGGGTCAGCCCTGGCCGCGGTGCGCGACGAACTCGAGGAGGTCAGCGCGCGTGATCATCGCGATCGGCTTGCCCGCCTCGACGACCAGCACCGCCTGCTCGCCGCGCAACAGCGGCTCGAAGGCGTCGTCAAGCGAGGAGTCGACCCCGACCTGGCTGAGCGGGGCGTCCATCGCCGACGAGACGGCGGTCATGACCACCGCGGGGTCGCGGTAGACGCGGTCCAGGAGGCTGCGTTCCTGGAGGGTCCCGATCACTCCGTGGCCGTTCGAATCGTCCACCACCGGCAGCTGTGAGATGCCGTACTGCTGCATCAGGTCAATCGCTTCGCCAACCAGCCGTCGCGCTTCGACCGTCACGAGCGTCGGCAGGCCTTTGGGATGTGCCAGCAGGATCTCGCGGATGCGCACCGCTCCAAGCCTCGCGAGGTAACCGTTCTGGCGCATCCACTCGTCGTTGAAGAATTTGCTGAGGTAGTTGCGGCCGGTGTCGGGAAAAAGCACGACGATCACGTCATCCGGCCCGCGGTCGAGCGCGACCTCGAGCGCCGCGTGCAGCGCCAATCCCGAGCTGCCGCCGACCAGGATGCCCTCCTCTCGCGCCAGGCGCCGGGCCGCCACGAACGACTGCTTGTCCGTCACCTGCACGATCTGGTCGACGAGCTTGATGTCCATGGTCCCGGGCATGAAGTCCTCTCCGACACCCTCGACCTTATATGGGGCGATCGGGCCGGAGTAGAGCGATCCCTCGGGGTCCGCGCCCACTACATGCACGGCCGGCTTGCGCTCCTTGAGGTATTTCGCGACTCCGCTGATCGTGCCGCCGGTCCCCATGCCGGCGACGAAAACGTCGACCCGGCCTTCGGTCTGCTCCCAGATCTCCGGCCCGGTGGTGGCGTAATGCGCCTCTGGGTTGCGCGGGTTGAAGTACTGGTTGGGCTGGAAAGCGCCGGGCACCTCGCGGGCGAGCCGGTCGGCGACGGAGTAGTAGGACTGGGGCGACGAGCGCTCGACGTTGGTCGGGCAAACCACGACGTCCGCGCCGTACGCCTTCAGGAGGCTGATCTTCTCGGCCGACATCTTGTCCGGCATCACGAAGATCATCTTGTAGCCCTTGATCGCGGCCACCATCGCGAGACCGTGGCCGGTGTTGCCGGAGGTGGGCTCGACGATCGTGCCGCCGGGCCGCAGCTGGCCGGTGCGCTCGGCTTCTTCGATCATCGTGAGGCTGATCCGGTCTTTGACGCTCCCGCCAGGGTTCAGCTGCTCGAGCTTGGCCAGGACGACGGGCTTGAGGCCTTTGGCCACCTTGTGGAGGCGCACCAGGGGCGTGTTCCCGACGATGTCGAGAATGCTCTCGTAGTACTTCACCGCACCCCAGGCGATTCTATCCCTCCCCCGGGATTGCGCCATTCGGCCACGCACAAGCCCGCTGGGGGTACGGAAACGCCGCCCGTCAGCTTGTTACGGCGCGCGCTTGGTCGGCTCGGTGGTCGGCGCCGAACCAGCGGGTGAAGACCGCTATGGCGGCGACGGCAAGGGTTGCCTTGCCCAGGATCATCAGCACCGCCCCGGCGATGGTCTGGTCGATGACTGGCGTGAGCGACGGGATCAGTCGGGGCACGTGAGTGTAGTACTCGTAAAACGGGACGCGCGAGAAGATGAGCGCGAGAGCCACTCCGTCCTGCGGCAGCGTCGCCACGAGCATGTAGAGCAGCTCCGCGCCTGGCGACATGCGCCAGTGCGCGTGCGCCGAGGTCGCCTCGATAATTGGCCAGTACATCAGGACGCCGGCGGCTATGAACATCAGGTGCTCGAGCACGTGGAGGGAGCCCGAGTAGAGGGTCGCGTCATAGAACGTGGGAATGTGCCAGACGATCATCACGAGGCTGGCGATCACCAGGGCCGGCACGGGTTCGGTGACGGCCCGGACGCCCGGCACTCGCACGATCCGCCCCGCCATCTGAGAGGACAGGCCCAGCAGCATCAATGGCGGGGCGACAAATCCCAACAGGACGTGCTGCACCATGTGCACGCTGTCGAGGTAGTAGTCGCTGATCGTGTCGAGGGGCGTCTCAAGGGCCAACCACAACACAAGCAGACCGAGGCCGAAATAGAAGGTGTGCTTCCGCTGTGCATCAGTCACTGTGCTTGCCAGCCAGGCGTGGCCGAGGAAGAGCGCGATGAGGCCGGCGTAGACCGTGAGGTCGACCGGCCAGGTGATCATACCGTCACCCTATTCCCCTTCCCGTTTGTCAGTGAGATCAGGAAGATCAGCAGCACCAGCACGTGCGCGGTCGTGCACCAGATGCAGATCGCGCCCAAAAGCACGATCTCGATGTAGACGAGAAACAAGACGGTCAACAGGCCGAGTGACGACCACGCGAGCTGCACTCGGGCGAGCTCCCCGCGGCCGGCGAGCCTCCCCGCGGCAAAAAGCGCGCTCACCGCAAACCACACGATCCCGGTCGCGGAGGTCGGGATGGCGGATCCGGCGATCACCCCGAACGGGCTGGACAGGACCTGCTCGCAGTTGATCAATGCCGTCGCCGGGCACGCGAGCGGGATCGAGGTGTAGTGCACGACGGTCAGATAGATCGAAACCCCAAGGCCCGCCACGCCGGCCGCCAGGGCCAGCAGCTGCCAACGCATCTAGCCCAGCGTCTTCTCGATGCTCTGGATCGTCGACGACGAGCAGACGGTCGCCGGCTGGTCCGTGGTGAGCTTGCAGATGGCCGCGGTGATGAGGTTGGCGGACCCGAGGATCGCCTTGGCCTGAGGCGAGCTCGGTTGGGTCAGCGAGTCGGCCACGGCCTGCCAGCTCATCCCGGCGAGCACGTCGGGCAGGTACATAGCGCCGTCAAACGCGTAGCGATTGCCGAAGTCCACAAACGGTATCGAGCCGGCCGTGTCGTACTGGTGGGCGAGCGCCTGCTCGGCCGAGGTCGGCGACTCCAATGGATTCTGATTGCGGTCGAGGGTCTCGACCGAAACGAAGTCCACGTACTGGCTCGCGTAGGTCGCGCCGTGGAAGGTGAAGGTCGGCGTGTTGGGGTAGATGTCGGTCGACGACGAGGACGTGGTCTTGAGGCCGGAGAACGTGCCGAAGCGCGAGAGGGCGATGATCATGGGCCACCTCTCGGCGCCGCAGTAGGGACAGTACTCCGCGCCCATGTAAAAGACCTCGGGCTGCCCGTTCGGGCCGGAAAGAGGACTGCCGGACACCTTTTTGATCAGGTTGTTCGCGCTGCCAGTTCCGACCGCATCGAGCTCGGACGGAGCGAGGCTCGTGATGCTGGACACCACCTGCTGCGTCGCGTCGACGGTGAGCGGCGGCGGCGCGACCGGGGTCGTGTACCAGCGGATGACCAAGAACGCGGCCACCAGGAGGGCGACCGCGGCCACGACCGCGACGGGCGCCACCCAGGGCGGCGTCACGGATACCGGCTTTCGCATGGGCCGAGTGCGCGGCGGCCTGGTGCTCAACCTACTTCCCGAGTGACGGGCTGCGCGAGGATCCACAGGCTGGTGGTGATGTCATCAACCTCAGGAGCACCGACCAGGACCTCGAGCGCTCCAGCGACCTGTTCATGCGCCGATCAAGCCTTCCGATTTCGCTCCCACCCCGCCCCTCGGGCGTGAACGAAGCCACAGCAGGAAGAAGATCGGGACGATCGTCAGCAGCATCACGACCGCGGTGAGCTGTGCCTGCTTCAACCCGAAGGCGATGACTGGGGTCTCGTAGTCGGTCCGCCACTGGAACAGGATCAGCTGGCTGACCGGGTAGAGCACCAGGTAGGTCAGTCCGAGGACCCCGGGGGGCACCCCGCGCCGCCGCAGATAGAGCAGCAACCCGAGGATGAGCAAGATGCCGACCGCCTCGTAGAGGTTGGCGGGCGTGTAGGCGACGCCAAGCTGCGGAGCCATCGAGGCCGGATTCGTATAGCGGACCGCCCACGGCAGGTTGGACGGCGGACCGAGGATTTCTCCGTTCATGAAATTGCCCAGCCGTCCGATGGGCTGGCCGACCGCGGCGAAAAGGACGCCCGCGTCCAGCACGTCCCAGAAGTTGATGTGGTGGCGGCGCGCCATCACGACCAGGACGATCAGCGCCGCGAAGATCGCGCCGAAGAACGCCATGCCTCCTTCCCAGAACGCGAAGATGTGCTGCGGGTGCGTGAGGTAAAACCACCACCCCGACTGCACGTCGTAATAGAGTCGGGCTCCGACGAGCCCGAAAACGATCGTCCAGAACGCGATCCGGCTGCTGAGCTCGGAGTCAACCCCCCGTCGTGCCAGGTGGCGAGTCGCCACCGCGGTGCCGACGATGAACGCGATGGCGTAGGAGATGCCGTAGAAGCGAATCTGCAGCGGCCCGAGGAAGAAACCGGGCGGAAATGGGTCGGTGATGGTGAGCCACGGCACGCGTGCAGCCTACGCCGCGACATCAGGCGCAGGCAAATTGGCCGAATGCAATTCAACCGGAAGCCGGCTTGTAGAAACCCCAGCCTCGTCGGGCGCTTCGTGCCACTTCTGCGGCGATCGGGGGAGGACTCGTTAGTGCAGGGATTCTCCTGGGGCCGCGCCTTCCCAGGCGGTGGTTTCCCAGTTGTCCTGGCGCTCGTCGAGCGGCATCCACGGGGGTAGGTCCATGAGCAGCTCGTGGCTCAGGGCGATCGCGTACGGCTCGTAGCCTTTGCGCAGCGCATTCAGCTTTTCCCGAAACGAGGCGAGGTCGACCGTTTTGCCCGCCGCCTCAAGCGCTTCGTGCAGCGCGGCGAGCTCGGGCTCGGACAGGCGGTCGGGCGCGTCGAACTCGGGCGCCGCCCTGAGCACCTGGCTCAGGTCGCCGAGCGCGTGCCGTCCGATCGCGTAGAGGCGCCTGGCCTGCCACGACTTGCCGTGATCCTTGCTCGCCTGCCAGATCGCGGAGAAATCCATGATCGCGGTGAGGGCGGCGACCCACGATTGGTTCTCGTGCTGCGAGCGGAAGTAGCTCAGCACCTGGTACGAAAGGTGGCTTTCGAGCAGCTCGGCGGTCCACGTCTCCCAACGTCCCATCAAGGGGATGAGCTCTTCCATCTCGCCTGACTCGGAGGCGCGGCGCAACAGGTCGCCCGCGCTGGGCGGCGAGCCCGCCCATTCGTCGAGCATGGAGATCGCGATCTCCCGCCGCGAGAAGCTCTGATACAGGACCGGCAGGTAGGAAATGAGGATCGCGAGGAAGCCGAAACCCGTGCCCGCCTCGACCACGGTGAGAAACCGCGCCAGGTCGGTGTGCGGTGTGAAGTCTCCGATGCCGAGCGTCGTGAAGGTGGTGCCGCTCACGTAGAGGTGACCGGGGCCCGAAAGGTTGGCGTCGAAGCCGGCAGCCCACAAGAGGGCGGCGAACCCGGCGATGAGGATGCCGCCCCACAGCACGAATAGCGCGATCAGGGAAAGAGGTCCGTAGGTGCTGAGGTACGTTTCACGCCAGTCGCTCGAGCGGAGGCGGCGGCCGGCGGCGCGCCAGGGCCTCCAGGTGACCTGGTAGAAGATCTTCGACACGCGTAGCCGTGCGGAGACGCGGCGCGGAAGAATGATCGTCTCGAAGGAATCGCGCAGGACGATCGCGACGGCCAGAATGCCCACGAGCGCAACCAGGATCTGCATGTCTCGGATCAAACCCTGACACCCCACGAATAATTCATCAAGGGCTCTTCGTCGACCCGTTCCCCTGATCCCCCTCTGGCGCGGGGAGGGGTTAGAATGCCGTCGGCCGCCGCCGCACCCCACGTTATGAAAATGGCCAGGTTTGTTCCCGCCCTCTTCGTCGTCGCACTGTGCGTCACCGCGTGTGGCGCAGATGCTGCCTCTGGAGTCACGCTCGGAAAGAAGATCGCGTTTCTTTTGCCGGACTCTCAGGCCACACGCTACGCGACCAAAGACGTTCCGATCTTTGAAGCCAAGATCAAAGGAATGTGCTCCGACTGCACCGTCGACGAACGCAACGCCCAGGGCGACGCCTCGGCGCAGCTGACGCAGGCGGAAGCGGCGCTGGCAGGCGGAGCCAACGTGCTCGTGCTCGACCCGGTCGACGCGACCGAGGCCTCGGCGATAGTGGCCAGGGCGAAGGCGCGACAGGTGCCCGTCATCGCATATGACCGTCTCGTCATGAATGCTCCGTCTCTCGCCTACTTCGTTTCGTTCGACGACGCTGCGGTCGGGCCCCTGCAGGCCAATGGGCTGCTTGGCGCACTGAAGGGCAAGACGAACCCTACAGTCGTGATGATCAACGGAGACCCAGGCGACAACCTGGCCAGGCTTCTCAAGGTGGGCGTGCAGAGCATCCTGAGCGGCAAGGTCACGATTGCGAAGGCCTATGACACTCCGGAAGGTGGGCCCGATACCGCACAGACGGAGATGGCCGATGCGCTCACAGCCCTCAACAACAAGGTGGACGCGGTGTACGCCGCCGACGATGCCGCAGCGGCGGGCGCCATCGCGGCGCTGATCGGCGCCGGCGTGAAGAGGCCGCTCCCGCCCGTCACCGGCGCCGGCGCGGACCTGGCCGCCCTGCAGCGGATCCTGTCCGGCGACCAGTACATGACCGTGTACGAGCCGGTCAGGGCCGAGGCGGAATCGGCGGCGCAGCTGGCCTATGACCTCGCTTACGGCGTGGCGATCCCTTTCACCATGACCAACGGAGTGACGGTCGACAATGGAGGCACCAGCATCCCAGCGCTGCTGGTCAGCCCCGTGGCGGTGACGCGGCAGACCATCGTCTCGACGGTCATCGCAGATGGGTTCGTGGACCCGACCGTCCTCTGCGCGGACCAGTTCGCGAAGGCGTGCGCGGCGGTCGGAATCTCCTAGGCGCGGCCCGGGCCCCGGGGCCGCCAGCTACCTCCGTCGGCGCTGCGGGCCACCTTCCCGCCAGCGCGGAAGTAACTCGATCAGGCTTCGGCGGGTTTCGCCACTCGCTCGGTCGACCCTTGTAGGGCCAGCGCCAGGGAGCCCAGGAGCTCCGCCCGCTCGACGAACACGGCGGGGCGGACGTCGAGAGTCTCGGCCACGGCGAGCAGCGCGTGGCGGCGGATCGACTCCCGCATCGGCTGGAGGAGGACCTCGCCCGTCCGGCTGACCAGTCCGCCGACGATGACCCGCTCCGGGTTGATCAGATTGCACAGGCCGGCGATGGCCACGCCGATCTCGTGGCCGGCGTCCGCGATCGCGCGGTGACACCGGAGCTCACCCGCGATCGCGAGCTCGACGATGCGGGCCAAAGTCGGCACTTCTCCGTTGAGCGGTCCGACGAGCTGAATGATGGCCGGCCCTGAGGCAACGGTCTCGAGGCAGCCTCGATTCCCGCAGTAGCACATGGCGCCCGACTCATCGAGCGTCGTATGACCGATCTCACCCGCAGTCCCGCTGGCGCCGCGCAGCAGCTTGCCGTCGATCACCAGGCCGGCGCCGATGCCGGTCGAGACTTTGATGTAGACGAAGTTCGAGCACTCGCGACCGGCGCCCCAGGTGAGCTCGGCGAGGGCGCCCAGGTTCGCGTCGTTCTCGATCTCGACCGGCATGCCGAGGCGCTCGCGCATCTCGTCACCGATGCGAACCCCGACCCATCCCGGCAGGATGGTGGCCGACCCGGCCGTGCCTTGCGTTCGATCGACCGGTCCTGGGATGCCGATCCCCGCGCCGATCACCGACTTCCGCGCCACCCGTGCCTCACCCAGGACCTCGTCCACCATGCGCGCGGCGGCGTCCAGGGCGGCCTGGGCATCGTGGCTCACGTCGAGGTCGCACCGCCGCTCCGCCAGGACGTTGTGCCCGATGTCTGCCACGGCGACCCCGACGTGGCTGTGCCCGAAGTCGATGCCCACGACCGCCAGCGACGAATCCCGCAGCATGAGCAGCACCGACGGCCTTCCGCCGCGGAAGTCTGGAACTCCCGCCTCGACCTCGCGCAGCAGGCCGGCGTCCTTGAGCTCAGTGACGAGAGTGTGCACGGTCGTGCGCGAGAGCCCGGTGATGCGGGCGATGTCCGCCTGGCTGATGCGCCCGCGCTCGCGCAGCGCGCCCAAAACGCGCTCGCGGTTGCGGCCTCGCAGCCACCCGAGCGTCCCCTCTCCGTTTTTCGCCGCCCCCACCCATCGGAATCATGGCCGCCACCGGCGGTTTGTCAAGAGTTTGAACAAATTGTCAGGGCCGCACGATCGCACTCTTGACAAACATGTGGGTGTAAGACATGCTCTGCACCGGCGGGCGGTCCCGCCGGGGGTTTCTGAGTAAAGCTTGTTCGCCGGCGCACTCTCGCCCCGGAGCCATCCGGGAAGAAGGCAACAGGTGACTTAGATAGGAGAGAGAACCTATGAGGTTCGCCAAACTTGTCCCGGCGCTCGGAGTCGTCGGGATCGTCGCGATGGCGTGCGGCGGCGGGGGCACGGCGTCGAACTCGCCCAGCCCGGCAACCGTGCCTGCGTCGCTGAGCGTTTCTTCGTTCGACGTGAGCTTCTCGGCCATGGCCACGCTCAAGCCCTTGGCCGCCGCCGGCAGCGGCCTGGTCGGGGTGCTTATGCCCGACACCACCTCGTCAACCCGGTGGGTCAACTCAGACTTGCCATACTTGACGAAGGCCTTCCAGATGGCCGGTTACAGCTCGTCTGACTTCAAGATCGACAACGCGCAGGGCAGCGACGCCACCGAGCTGGCGCTGGCCCAGGCGGACATCACGCAGGGCGCGAAGGTCCTGGTCATGGCCCCGCTCGACCCCACAGTCGGTTCGCAGATCCAGGCTCTCGCGACGTCGAAGGGCGTCAAGCTCATCAGCTACGACCGGGCCACCTTCACCGGTACCAACACCTACTACGTCAGCTTCGACAACGTGCAGGTCGGCAAGCTCATCGGAATGGGTTTCAACGCTTGCCTCACAGCCTGGAACGTAACCAACCCGAAGGTCTTCACGCTGGATGGCGGCGAGGACACCGACCCGAACGCGATCGACTTCGCCAAGGGCTATAACTCCGCGGTCTGGGGCGACGCCGTGCCTCAGGAGACCGTGGGCAAGACGGCCAACGGAGCAACCCTGGTCGGTGACCAGGTAGCACCGGGTTGGGACAACTCCAAGGGTCAGACCATCTTCCAGCAGCAGTACACCGCGCACCCTGAGATCAACGCCACCATCGAGGCGAACGACGGCCTCGCGAACGCCGTCGTCACAGTTCTCAAGCAGAAGGGCGTTCCTGCCAACAAGATCCCGACCACCGGGCAGGACGCGAGCCTCGGCGGCATCGAAAACATCTTGACCGGCTACCAGTGCGGCACGGTGTACAAGCCGATTTACCTCGAGGCCCAGGACGCGGTCGCCCTGGCGACCGTCCTGCGCGCGGGCCTCACTCCTCCGGCTGCGCTGGTGAACAGCACCACTTCGCCCGCAGCGGGCAAGCCGGGCAGCACTCAGCCCGCGTCGCTTCTAACTCCGTATTGGGTCGACAAGACCAAGGTCGCCTCGACGGTGATCGCGGACAACTTCGTCGACAAGGCCACGCTCTGCCAGGCGGTCACAGCGGCCGTTTGCGCAGCCAACGGCATCTCCTAGAAAGTCATCGTGACGCCGCCGTGCGACGCGCGCGGCGGCGTCATCTCTAAGCGCAGAATTACTGAGTGGCGCAGGTGATTGCAGACTCGACCGCCGCGACCGAGCCGCTGCTCAAGGTACGAGGCGTCGAAAAGCACTTCGGCGCCGTACAGGCTCTTTACGCTGTCGACCTAGACCTTCCTGCAGGATTCGTGACCGCGCTGTGCGGAGACAACGGTGCCGGGAAGTCCGTGCTGACCAAATGCATCTCCGGCGTGTATCAGCCGGACCATGGCCAGGTCTTCTGGGAAGGCGCTCCAGTTCACATCCGCAGCACGCGCGACGCGAGCCGGCTCGGAATCGAGACCGTCTACCAGGACCTCGCATTGTGCGACAACCTCGACATCGTGCAGAACATGTTTCTCGGCCGCGAGCTCCTGCGCAGCCGGCTGCTCGACGAGGACGAGATGGAGCGCCGGGCGGCGAAGACGCTGGCCGGTCTACGCGTTACCTCCGTGAGGTCGATTCGCCAGCCGGTGGCGTCCCTGTCTGGAGGGCAGCGCCAGTCGGTCGCCGTCGCGAAGGCGGTGATGTGGAACTCCAAGCTCGTGATTATGGACGAGCCCACAGCCGCGCTCGGCGTGAATCAGACAAGGCAGGTGCTTGACCTCGTCAAGCGCCTCCGCGACCAGGGCCTGGCGGTGATGGTCATCTCGCACAACCTCAATGACGTGTTCGAGGTCGCCGATCGTATCGCGGTCATGCACCTCGGCCGCTTGGTGGCCCAGGACAAGGCGTCCGTTTTCGATCGGCAGAGCCTCGTCGAGTACATGACCACGGGCAGCCTGAGCCGCACGGCGAACCGCGGCGCACCGGCAGGGACTAGCTGAGTGGCGCGCACTGAAGCGCCTGAGCTCCCACACGACCCGACGGCCGCGGTCGCGGCCGCGACGGCCGAGCTTCCGCCGGAGCTCGTCGCCCAGACGCTCGGTCAGTACGCCCGCGCGTATGCGGCCCGCATCCGAAATGGTGAGAGCGGCGTCCTGCCGGTCGTCGTCGGTCTGGTGGCGATCATGGTGGTTTTCGAGGTGATCAGCCCGAACCACGTGTTCCTGTCGGCCGGCAACCTGGTCAACCTCTTCCAGCAGAGCGCGGTGTTCATGGTGCTTGCAATGGCGGAGACGTTCGCTCTGCTGCTCGGCGAGATCGACCTTTCCGTCGGCTTCGTCGGGGCCTGTGGCGGAGTCATCGCCGTCCAGCTCGTCCAGCCTGCGACCACACACTGGCCCTGGTGGGCGGCGATCCTTGCAGGGCTTGCCTTCTGCGCGGCTGTCGGAGCGATTCAGGGCACGATCATCGCCCGCCTGGGCATACCCTCGTTCATCGTCACGCTCGCAGGTTTCCTGATCTTCAACGGCGTGATGCTGATCCTCCTCCTGCTGGGTCCCTTCTCGGGATACCCAAACCTCAACATCCCGGACTCCAACGTGCAGGTGCTCTTCAACCTGATGGCAGGCACCATCGATCCGACGCTGAGCTGGATCGCCATGGCGGTCATCGTGCTGGCACTCGGGGCGTTCCTCTGGTTTGGGGATCGGCGCCGCCGGAAGAGCGGGCTAGTCGCGCCTCCGGTGGGCCTCACGGTGCTCAAGATCGTGCTCATCGCGGCTGCCGGCATCGTCGTCGTGGCCATCTCCGACATCAACCGCGCCAACTTCGGGACGCTGGAGGGCGTGCCGTGGGTGGTCCCGATCGTGCTGGGCATCCTCGGCGCCTACACCATCCTCCTCGAGAGGACGCAGTTCGGGCGCTACATCTACGCGATCGGCGGCAACGCCGAAGCCGCGCGCCGAGCCGGCATCAACGTGGCGATGGTACGCACGGTCGCGTTCATGCTCTGTTCGATGACGGCCGGCATCGGCTTGATCCTGTATGCCTCCTACATAGGCGGCATGTCGAACAACGTCCAGGGCGGCTCGGACGTCCTGTTCGCGGTCGCCGCCGCCGTGATCGGGGGCGCGAGCCTGTTCGGAGGTAGGGGCAAGGCCATTCACGGGGTCCTCGGCGGCCTTGTGATCGGGGGCATCTACAACGGCATGTACCTCCAGGGCCTCGACGTGGAAAGGATATTCATCGTCACCGGACTGGTCCTGCTCGCCGCTGTGTCGATCGACGCCGTATCCCGCCGAGCTGCTTCCTCGGGGAGCTCCGCCCGGGTCTGATGGCGCTCAAGACGAGCCTCGGCATCTGGGCTCTCGGGCCGATGATCACGCGCTTCGTCCCTGTGGGCTACCAGCCGCAGTGGACCTCGGAGAACACGGTCGACAAGGTCAAACGCGCAGTTGCGGGATTGGGCGACCTGATCGATGACTACGAGTTCCACTATCCGTACGAGATCAATGAGGAAAACGTCGAGGCGCTCAAGACTGCCCTCGGGGGGCACGGCATCTACTGCGTGGCGACAGGGCTCCACCTCGACCCGCTCTTTGGCAGGGGAGGCCTGTGCTCCCCCGATGCCTCAGTGCGGAAGGAGGCCGTGCGGCGCACGCTGGCGGCAGCGGACATGGCCGGCAAATTGCGGGCGAACTTCATCATCTGGCCCGGAATCGAAGGCTACAACTACCCCTTCCAGACGCCTTACCGTGAGAGCTGGGCCTGGTTGGTCGAGGGCATCGGCCTGGCCGCGCAAAGGTGCAAGGACCACGGGATACAGCTCTTCCTCGAGCACAAGAACTCCGAGCCGGCCATGAAAATCTTGATGCGCAACATCGGCATGACCTTGCACGTCATCCACAAGCTGCGCACGCAGGGCCTCGACAACGTGAAGGTCAACATGGACTGGCAGCACCTCCTGATGAACGGCGAGAACCTGGGCGAGTACGCGGCGATGCTGGCTGGCGAGGGGCTCCTTGGCCATCAACATGCGAACAGCGGCTGGGGCACTTTCGACGACGACAACATGGTCGGCGCCACCGCGTTCATGGAGACGCTGGAGCTGGCGCTCGAGCTGCGACGCGCGGGCTACGGCGATAAGGGCGAACGTCTGGGCTTTGATTTGTACCCATACACCGAAGACGCGATCGCGGCGGTGAAGCGGAGCGTGCTGCAGTGGCGGTTCATCGACTCCGTCGCCGAACGGATCGATGACGCGGCGCTGCGCGAGGCCCAGTCAAGAAAGGACGCTGTCCGGGCGTACGAGATCGTATATAGAGCGCTGGGCGCGCAGTAGCCCCCTTCGGTGACCGAGTGACCACGCTGCTCGGACTGGATGTCGGCACCACCGGCGCCCGGTGCGTCGCACTCGACGAGGGGGGAAGTCTGGTCGCGGAAGCGACTGCCGAGTATCCGATCTACTCGCCCCATCCAGGATGGTCCGAGCAGCGACCCGAAGACTGGTGGCAGGCAAGTTGCGTGGTCATCGCGCAGGTAGCTGCCAAAGTCGGCCCTGACATCGGCGCGATCGGACTCACCGGCCAAATGCACGGTGCGGTGTTCCTCGACAAGCGCGATGAGGTCATCAGGCCGGCACTGCTGTGGAACGATCAAAGAACGGCCGCCCAGGCCGAGACGATCACAGAGCGAGTCGGTGCTCGTCGACTCACCGAAATCGCGGGCAATCCCGCACTCACCGGCTTCCAGGCACCGAAGATCCTTTGGCTTCGCGAGGAAGAGCCGACGGCTTATGAGCGCGTGGCGAGTGTGCTCCTGCCCAAGGACTACGTCCGGTTGCGCCTCACGGGAGAGAGGGCCACCGACGCGTCCGATGCCTCGGGAACGCTCCTGCTTGACCTGAAAGAGCGCACGTGGTCGGGCGAGATTCTGGATGCGCTCGAAATCCCGGTCGGCTGGCTCCCCCGCGTCTTCGAGGGCCCCGCCCGGACCGGGCAGGTCCGCCAAAACATGGCGAGTGACCTCGGACTTCCACGTCAGTCGCCGGTGGCGGCTGGTGGAGGCGACAACGCTGCGGCCGCGGTTGGCAACGGCATCATTCGAGATGGATTGGCCAGCTGCTCGATCGGCACTAGTGGCGTCCTGTTCGCACATTCGGACACGCTGGCGCGAGATCCGTCAGGTCGACTTCATGCCTTCTGTCACGCAGTGCCCGATCGGTATCACTTGATGGGCGTGACGCTCTCCGCGGGTGGGGCGCTGCGCTGGTGGCGTGATTTGGTCGGTAGGGCTGACTATGAGGAGCTCAGCGAGCTGGCGTCACAGGCTCCGCCCGGAGCAGAAGGCCTCCTGTTTCTGCCGTACCTCACGGGAGAGAGAACTCCGCACCTCGACCCGGGCGCTCGCGGCGCCTTCTTCGGCCTTACCTCGAGACACAGCCTGAGCCATCTCACTCGTGCCGTCATGGAGGGCGTTGCTTTCAGTCTCAGAGACTCGCTCGAGATCATGGTTGCGCTGGGAACGAATCCAACCCAAGTTCGGGCCACGGGAGGAGGCGCGCGGAGTCCGTTGTGGCGCCAGCTGCTGGCAGATGTGTTTGGTCGCCCAATCGTTCGAACGCTGGCTGTGGAAGGACCGGCTTCTGGCGCAGCCCTTCTCGCCGGCGTCACCTCAGGCGTGTTTGAAAATGTTGAGGAAGCTTGTGCCGGAATCAGGCTTCGTCCAGATGTATGCGAGCCCGAAACCAGTCGGACCCGCCTGTACGATGAGTACTACGCAGCGTACCGCGAGCTCTACCCGGCGACCGCGTCCACGATGCATTCGCTCGCTGAGCTGGCACGCCGCTGATTCCGGTGATGGGGGACTGGGACGGGTCGGCATGGTCGCCAGACACCCAATTCGCCTTCGTCGCTTTCCCGATCGACTCCGTACCTGAACGAAAACGAAAAGGCAAATCGCCATGACAACCTCCGACATGGCCGCGGAAGCCGAGCGACTCGAAATTCTTCTCGCCCAGGAACATGACATTCAGTTCAGCTCCTTCGGCTACACGGACGCCTGGACGGTCGGATCCCGCGTCGTCGAACTCGCCACCCGGCGCGGACTCTCCGTAGCGACCTCGCTCGTCTTCGGAGACCAGCAGGTCTTTCATTCCGCCTTACAGGGCACCAGCGCCGACAACGACGATTGGCTCGCGAAAAAGTTTCGTGTGGTTCGCCGCTACAACCACGCGTCGCTCACGGTAGGTACCCGGTTCCGTGCGCGCGGACTCGACTTCGGCGTCGATTCAGGACTCGACCCGCGCCTTTATGCCGCGTCAGGGGGTGCATTCCCCATTCGCGTCCGCGGGTCAACCGTGGGAATCCTCGGGGTCTCGGGCCTCACTGAATTTGAAGATCACGACCTGGTGGTCGAGGTGCTCTCCGAGCACGCGGCGAGGCGCACCCCCGACGCGATTTGACGATTGGTCAGGTCTTCCAACGGCTCCATGGAGTCGTCAGGCCACCGACCGCCTCGACGTCGGCCAGAAACAGTAATCCCGAGTCAGGGAACGCGGCGAGCTGTTGGGCGTCGAGGTTTTGACGACCCGAGGTGATGAGCAGTCGATCCAGGTGCCGGCCGACGAATGCCACGCTGGAGGTGTGCGGCGCTGAGGTGTGGATGACAGCCGTCTGCTCGCCCTGGGGAGAAAACTTCCTCACCTCGGCTGAGCCCCAGACGGCCACCCAGAGGTTGCCCTCCGCGTCGAGGCACATGCCGTCGGGATGACCTCCGTCGATCGATAGGAACCGTTCGCGTGCTCCGAGCGGATCCGAGTACTCCCGCTTCCAAACGGTGGCGGCGAGGGTGTCGACGCTGTAGAACGTCCGTCCATCGGACGACCAGGCGAGCCCATTGGAGAGGCTGAGGTCTGTGTCGATGGCGAACAGTGAGCCGTCGCTTTCCACGCGATACAGGCACTCCCGATTCGCCTCGCGCCCGAGCGACAGGGTTCCGATGAGGAACCGGCCGAGCGGGTCGGTGGCTCCGTCGTTGTTTCGTGCGGCTACGCCCTCGGCGATGATCCTCGGTCCGGGTCTTCGCGTGCCGTCGGGCTCGATGACCACCAGGCGTTCCTGACCCGCGACCAAGAGACTCCCGTCGTCGGCTACCACCACAGCGCCGACCATTCCCTCGAACCGGTGCTCTCGGGAGACCTGCACACGGTCGCCTGCGACGGTGCCTTCGAGAACGAGGCCGCGCAGGATGTCGACCCACAGCAGCCTCTCGCGAGGAGCATCCCAGTACGGCCCTTCGGCAAGCTCGTAGTGCTCATCAGAGGCAGGTCTGGCCCTGTATTCGATCATCGTTTCCGTCCGTTAGAGGCGCGGATCGACGTGGACTTTGGGCCCCGGCCCCGCGGCGACGCCGCGCTGGCCGTCGAGCCGGCTTGCGACCTCGGCGAGCCCGATCACTTCGCCAACGATCGAATCAGGGTGGACCGCGCCTGACGCAAAGGCCTCGATCGCGCCGGCCAGGCCAGGAGAGGCCGAGAGGACACCGACGGTCGTGATGTCCGCCAGCACGAGATCCCGGGTGTCAACGATGCTCGGCGTGCCGGAGAGTCCGATCAGCACGATGCGCCCGGCCGGGTCGACCAGCCGCGCCGCGATCGCGGGGCTCGTGTCGGAGCTGGTTGCGTCGATCACGGCGTCGAACCGCTCGTCCGAGATCGCGATCTCGTCGAGGTCGTACGTGGTCGAGACGCCGAGGTCGCGACCGAGCTGCAGCGAGCTGGCGCGTTTGCCGGCGAGGTGCACGTCAACGCCCCTAGCCAGGAGGAACTGCGCGGCCAGCAAACCGATCGTGCCGGATCCAAGCACCAGCACGCGATCGCCGGGACCGGCCAACGTGGCCTCTGCCGCGCGGAGCGAGTTGCCTCCGGGTTCGACCAGTGCTCCGCTTGTCACGCTCACATGCTCGGGGATCATGTGGGCAAACCTGGCCGGGATCAGCTGCTGCTCCGCGAGAGCGCCCGGCCAGCCATCCGTGATCCCCACCTCGTGGCGGTAAGGGCAGACCCACTGAGTGCCGCCCAAGCAGAACCGGCAGGTGCCGCATCCCAGCATGGTGTCGCCGGTGACCCGCGCGCCGGTCCAGGAGACATCTGCGTCCGGCCCGACCGACCTGACCCGACCCACCCATTCGTGGCCAAGCCGCAGCGGAAAGTGCGTCTTGCCCTGGCCGATATAGGCCATGACGCCGGTATAAAGCTCGATGTCGGTTCCGCAGACGCCGACGCGCTCGACATCGACCAGCAACTGGTCCGCCGTCGGCACCAGATCGTCGATCTGCTGAACCTCTCCCCTGCGCGGAGCCGTGACGACGAACGCGCGCATCAGCCCGGAACCGCGTCAGACGGAGCGAATGATGGGCTCAGAGGACTGCCGGTAGCCACCTGTGACACAGTTCTGAACAGTAATACCCAGCGGAATCGGTGGGCACGCGACAGCCATGTGACGCAGACGCCGCACCGCCGTACGATGACGTCGTCAAGGTATGAGGGCCCTGATCTTCCTGGTGGTGCTCGGTGCGATCGCGGCGATCCTCTGGCTCTTCTACAACGCGCAGCCTCACCCGCTTGGCACTCTCGGGTACGACTACTTACACGAGTTTCCGAATTACCCGGCGGGCCTTGTCGTCTTCGGTGTGGTGTTCGTACTTCGGCTCGTGTTTGGCAAGAAGATCGAGGATTTCATCCGGGTCACGCGGAGCAAGGCGGACCAGAGTTAGAAGAGCCTCCGCTAGGGGGTGTCGCGACTTCGGCAGGGTCGCTCATCATGGACGCGCTCCGTTCCGGAACACGGTCGATCGCTTCGAGCCGCTGGTGACCGAACGGTAGCTCAACGTGGTCATCGACTTCGAGCGGTTGCGCGTTTGCGAGCCGCTTTCGGCTTCCCTGCCCGAGACTGAACCGCCTCGCGCCGGCCGGATTTTGCCGACCTCAGGATCGCATCGCAAACTTCGGCCGTGCGGTAGCCGTCCTCAAACGTCGCTCCATGAGGCCCGATCCGCTTGTTCTTCGCGATGGACTCGATGAAGTGATGTAGCTCGTGCACCATCGTGTGCTCCCAACCGATCATGTGGCCGTGCGGCCACCACCACTGCCAGAAGGGGTGGTCGGCCTCCGACACGAGCACCGTACGGAAGCCCTGTGCGTGAGCTCCCGGACGCGAGCCCGGTAGGTGCACCTGCAGCTCGTTCAACCGTTCGAGGTCGAAACCGATAGAACCCTTCGAGCCGTTGATCTCAAACGTCATCCCATTCTTACGGCCCAAACAGAATCGTGAGGCCTCGATGGTGCCGATGGCTCCTCCCTCGAACTCCACCACGGACTCGAACGCGTCGTCGACATCGACCGTGCCGCCCGGCCGGTTCTTGATGAACGTCCTCGTCGCGCCGCTCACCGCGGCGATGTCACCGACCAGGTAGCGGGCAAGGTCGATGACGTGTGCGCCCAGATCGCCCAGCGCGCCTGAGCCCGCGACCTTGCGGTTCATCCTCCAGACCATTGGGAACTTTGGATCGGCGATCCATTCCTGCAGGTAACTGCTGCGGAAGTGGTAGATCTCGCCCAGCTCGCCCGCCTCGAGCATTTCCCGCGCCAGCCGGACGGCGGGCACGAATCGGTAGTTGAACGCGCACATGTGCTTGACGCCGGTCTTCTCCACGCGCTGCCAGATGTCATAGCTCTCATCGGCAGTGCGGCCGAGCGGCTTTTCGCAGATCACGTTCTTGCCTGCCTCTGCGGCGGCGATGGTCGGCGCCGCGTGCAGGTTGTTGGGCCCACCGTTGTCGAAGAGCTGGATGCGGTCGTCCTGGACGAGCCGCTTCCAGTCCGTCGTGTAGGTCTCGTAGCCGTAGCGCCGCGCCGCCTCCGCCACCGCCGCCTCGTCGCGGCCACAGATCGCCACCAGCCTGGGCATCAACGGCGGCGGCCACGTCATGTACTGGATCTTCCGGTAGGCGTTCGAGTGAGCCTTGCCCATGAAGGCGTAGCCCAACATGCCGACGCCGATCTCCTTGATCTTCTTGCCGCCCGCAGACGCGCCCATCGTGACGAAGCCGACCTGCTTTCGCTTGCTCATCGCCTGATCCTATACGCGTCCTCTTCCGCGGGCCGGTCGCCAGCTGTGCCCTTGTGGCTAGGGCCACGTCCCGGGCTACGATCAACTGGTTCCTTTTGGCTTTACCCACCCCCCGGGGCGAAGATCAGTGGGGCGTTTTGGGGCGTACTCCTTCCTTATGTGTGGGAATTGCCCGAGCTGGGTAAACGTTTCTTCGACATGGCAACACCAAAGTCCGAGCTACTCCCCGTCCTCCCCATGGACGACGTCGTCGTCCTCCCTCACATGACGGTCACCCTCGCGGTCGAGGGAGATGACCAGAAGGCCGCGATCGAGGCCGCCCGCCAGGGCAGCCGCATGATCCTCCTAGTGCCCCGCATCGAGGGCAAATTCGGCAGCATCGGCACCGTCGGCCGCCTGGGCGAGTCCGCCGAGCTTCCGACCGGCGCCGAGGCCTTCATGATCCGCGGCGACTACCGCGCCCGCCTGGGCGGCGGCCAGGCCGACATCGGCGGCGCCCTGTTCGTGCAGGCCGACCCGATCGCCGACCCCGAGCCCCCGACCGAGGCTTCCCTGGAGCTCGCCCGCGAGTACCGCGCACTGCTGGAGAACCTGGTCGAGTCCAGGGGCGTCCCGCAGGTCGTGCAGTTCCTGCGCGCCGCGAAGACCCCTGGCCACCTGGCCGACCTGGCCGGGTACTCGCCGGACCTTTCGACTGAGCAGAAGCTGGAGGTCCTGGAGACGGTCGACCTCGAAAAGCGGCTAGCGCAGCTGATCAAGTGGACGAAGTCCATCCTGGCCGACGCCTCCTTGAAGGAGAAGATCCGCAGCGACGTGGCCGAAGGTATGGAGAAGACTCAGCGCGAGTTCCTGCTCCGCCAGCAGCTCGAAGCGATCAAAAAGCAGCTGAACGAGGGCGGCAGCGACGTCGTGTCAACCTATCGCGAACGGGTTGCCAAGGCCGAGATGCCCGAGGGCGTGCTGACCGAGGTCACCCGCGAGCTGGACCGCCTGGAGCGGACCAGCGAGCAGAACCCCGAGTACGGCTGGATCCGCACCTACCTGGACTGGATGCTGGACATCCCCTGGAACGTGCGCTCTGAGGACAACTACGACCTGGTCGAGGCTCGCCGGATCCTGGACGAGGACCACACCGGTCTCTCGGACGTGAAGGACCGCATCATCGAGTTCCTGGCCGTGCGCAAGCTGCGCAAGGAGCGCGGGCTCGAGGTGCTGGGCGGACGCGGATCGGGCGCGATCATCACCCTGGTCGGACCTCCCGGCGTGGGCAAGACCTCGCTGGGCGAATCGGTCGCCCGCGCGCTGGGCCGCAAGTTCACGCGCGTCTCGCTGGGCGGCATCCGTGACGAGGCTGACATCCGCGGCCACCGCCGCACCTACGTCGGCGCCCTTCCGGGCCGCATCGTGCGCGCCCTGAAAGAGGCCGGCACCAAGAACCCGGTAATCATGCTGGACGAGATCGACAAGGTCGGCAACGACTGGCGGGGCGACCCGTCGGCCGCGCTGCTCGAGGTCCTCGACCCGGCTCAGAACAACACGTTCCGCGACCACTACCTGGAGGTCGACCTCGACCTTTCAGAGGTGCTGTTCATCCCGACCGCCAACGTGTCGGAGACGATCCCGGCTCCGCTGCTGGACCGCATGGAGCTGATCCGCCTCGACGGCTACACCGAGGAGGAGAAGGTCGCCATCGCGCGCGACCACCTGCTCCGGCGCGTGGTCAAGCAGGCCGGGCTGAACCCGGAAGAGGTGACAATCACTGAGGACGCGATCATGAAAGTGATCACCGACCACACCAGGGAGGCGGGCGTCCGCAACCTGGAGCGAGAGCTCGGCAAGATCACCCGCAAGGTTGCGACCAAGGTCGCCACCAAGCAGCTGACGCCGCCGGTCAACATCACCGTGGAGCGCGTGCGTGAGTTCCTGGGCAAGGCTCGATTCGACAACGAGGTCGCCGCCCGCACCTCCGTGCCGGGCGTGGCCACAGGTCTCGCCGTGACCGGTACAGGCGGGGACGTCCTCTTCGTGGAGGCGACCGCGACCGACACCAACGGGCACGGCAGCTCGGTCATTCTCACCGGCCAGCTGGGCGACGTGATGAAGGAGTCCGCGCAGATCGCGATCTCCTACGTCCGCTCACACACCGACGAGCTGAAGATCGAGAAGGGCGCCGCCGACAAGTCGTTCCACATCCACGTCCCCGAGGGCGCCGTGCCCAAGGACGGCCCCTCGGCCGGCGTGACGATGACGACGGCGATCGTGAGCCTGCTGACCGGACGGCCGGTGCGGAGCACGGTTGCCATGACCGGGGAGGTCACGCTCCAGGGTTTGGTGCTGCCGATCGGCGGCGTCAAGCAGAAGGTGCTGGCCGCACACCGGATGGGACTGACGGAGGTCATCCTGCCGAAGAGGAACGAGAAGGACATCGACGACGTGCCGCAGAGCGTGCGCGAAAAGATGACTTTCCACTTTGCAAGCCGCGTGGGTGAGGTGCTCGAGTTCGCGCTCGAGCCCTCGGCCACTGCCAAGAGCCAGGCCGCCTAGTGGCGATCAAAGCGACGCCCAACGGAACGTACGGCACCAAGATGCCGGCCGAGAAGTTGATGCAGACGCTCTTCAAGCCGATGGCCAAAAGAGGGATCGCCGCCTACCGCCGCACCGGTGGAAAAAACCGGATGGCCACGATGATGGGATTCCCCGTGGTCCTACTGACCACGAAGGGAGCCAAGTCCGGGCAGGAGCGCACCGTGTCGGTTGCGGGTTTTGGGGAGGGAGACGAGACCTGGCTGGTCATCGCGTCGGCCGGCGGTTCGCACCGGCACCCTGCCTGGTTCAACAACATGGTCAAGCATCCCGACGACATCTGGTTGGAAGTCGGGAGCCGCAAGATGAAGGTCACAGGCGAGTCGCTGCACGGCCGCGAGCGCGAAGAGACGCTTGCGCGCATCGCCGCCGGGACCCCTCGATTCGGCGGCTACCAGAAAAAGACGGATCGCGAGATCCCGATCGTCCGCCTGACCCGCGTTTCGGGTTAGTGCGCTGCGCGCGGCCGGCTGACCCACCCACCAGATTCGCGTGAGAATCCTGGTGCCGGACTCGCCTCTACGCGGCGAGATGGGCACACTGCCCGACAGCGTTGAGCTCGTTGCGGAGCCGGCTCCCACCGTCGAGATGATGGTGCTCGGTCCCGAATTCGCCGACGATGTGCCGGCGATCTTCGAACACCTGCCCGGGCTCCGTGTCGTGCAGTCGTTCAGCGCCGGCGTGGATTACCTGTTGCCCCTCATCCCGCCCGGCGTCACCTTATGCAGCGCCTCAGGCGTGCATGACGCTTCCGTGTCGGAATGGGTGGTGGGCGCGATCATCGCGATGCGGCGTCGCCTGCCCGAGTTCATCGAGCTGCAGCGCCGGGCGGAGTGGGTGCGCGACCTGGCAGAACCCGATCAGTTTTCGAACCACCCCATCGACGATCTCGAAGGCAGGAGCGTGGTGGTGCTCGGTTACGGCTCGATCGGAAGGGCTCTGGCTTCCCGGCTTGCAGGGTTCGGCGTGCGCGTGGCCGGCGTCGCCCAGCACGCGCGCTCTGATGCTGTGACGCCTGAATCGCTTCCCCCGCTGCTGCTGGAGGCCGATGTCGTGGTCGACCTGCTGCCCCTCACGCCAGTGACCCGGAAGGTCGTCGACGCCGAATTCTTGTCGCAGATGAAGGCCGGTGCGCTCTTCGTCAACGCGGGGCGTGGCGGGACGGTCGATACAGATGCGCTGCTCGACGCTCTGAGGAGCGGCCGGATCCGAGCCGCGCTCGACGTGACCGACCCGGAGCCACTCCCCGCCGACCATCCTTTGTGGAAGGAGCCCAACGTGCTCATCACCCCCCACATCGCAGGCACCGTCGCCCGCTGGGAGCGTCGCGCCTACCGATTCGCGGGCGAGCAGATCCGGCGCTACGCCGCAGGCCAGCCACTGCTCGGCGTTCAGCCGGCAGGCTGACTCGTTCCGCACTCGACGACCTTTCTGGAGCGTGGAATAGGGGCTCTCTCTAGGCGCGTTTGCTGTTGTTGATGGCGCGCAGCTCCCACGAGATTCTCGAGCGGGCGACCACGATCGCCGTGGTGGGGGCTTCTCGCGATCCGAACAAGGCTGGCGGGTCCGTTCCGATCGGGTTGCAGCAGCGCGGGTTCCGGATCGTCCCGATCAACCCTCATGCGGATGAGCTCTTCGGGGAACGCGTCTATCACTCGCTCAGCGAGGTGCCGTTCAAGATCGACCTGGTCGACGTTTTCAGGCCGGCTCAGGACGCTCCGGAGATCGCCCGGCAGGCCGTCGCGGCGGGCGCCACGGCGCTGTGGCTACAGCTCGACATCCGTTCGGCCGAGGCGCGTCGGATCGCCGAGGAAGCCGGCCTGGACTACGTCGAGAACGAATGCACTGCCGTCGTGAGCTCGCTCTACCGGATCCGCAAACAAAGCGCCGCTTGATCAGGTAGGGCCTGACCTCTCAGCGTTTCGAACGACCGCATAGATCACGAGGTCATGCCATGCCCCGGCTCTGTACTGGGCGCCCCTCAACACCCCCTCGCGGATGAAGCCTGCCTTCTCCAATGAACGTTGCTCGGCGAGGTTCTCGACGTCTGTTGTGGCGTCGATCCGGTTGACCGAGGTGGTCGCGAAGAGGTGGTCCGCGAGCAGTCGCTGGGCCAGCGTGCCGAAACCCCGCCCTCGCGTTTCGGGAATGAGGCTGATGCCGATGTTCCATGCGATGGACTCGGGAGTTGGGCCGTAACGCACCTGGCGCCAGGAGACGGTGCCGATGGCCTCATTGCCGGCGATGCGCTCGACCATCAAGGTGCCGCCGTTCGGGCCGATCAGCTCATTCTTGGTAATGAGCTCGAGGTAGGGCCTGTGGCGCGCCAAACCGAAGTCATTGAATTCGCCGCTGTAATGCGGCGAGGACGACCAGAGCATCAGCAGATCCACATCGTCGAGCGTTGCCTGCCGCAAACGAATGTCGCAATCCAGCCCCGGGGTCCCAGCCTCCACCATATGAATTGTCGCCTCGCTCAAGAACTGACACTCCGTTACTCTCTCGGCGCATGGCTCGACGCGCCGTACGCCGGCCTCTCCGCGATCGCAGCATCGAGTCGGAGCTCAAGTTCCAGGTGGCGGGGCCTGTCGACCACTCCAAGTTGCGCGCCATGCTGCGCAAGCGAGGCGCTCACCTCGAAGGCCGCTATCGCGAAGAGAACTACCGGTTCAACGGCCCGGGCAAGTCAACGCGAACGACGACCCTGAGGCTCCGGGTGCTGGACGGCGGGCCGCGCGGAGTGCTGACCGCGAAGGGCCCGGCCAAGTTCGAGGGACGGGTCAAGATCCGCGAAGAGACGGAGATCGGCGTCTCGGACGCGCACGCGGCGATGGACCTGTTGATGCAGCTCGGGTTCCAGGTCGCGTGGTCCTACCCCAAACACCGCACCATGTGGAACCTCGACGGCGTCGCCATCACCCTCGACGTGCTCGAATTCGGTTGGTTCGTCGAGCTCGAAGGCCCCGTTGCGATCCTGCCCGAGATGGCGCGCAGCCTCGGCCTGGACCCCGATGGCGCCCTGCGCGAGAGCTACTCGGTACTGGCCCGCAAGCACCTGGCCGCCAGCAAGAAGAAGGCCTCCAAGGCCTCGAAGGCGTCGGCCTCGCCGCTGCCGGCGATCGCTTAGCTACTCGGACCGGGGCGGGGGCGCAACTGCTGTTTTGGCGGGTCCCACCCACACCGTCTGGATGTTCACGAACTCCTTGATCCCGTACGACCCC
>DATMKM010000006.1:0-3621 GCA_035571315.1 Candidatus Acidiferrum sp. | reverse complement strand
ACAGCACTGTAAGCCACCGTGAAGAGCAAGCCGTGAAGTAGGAAGAGGACAGCGAGGACAATCTGGAGCACCCAGGCCACTGTGTTCATAGTCGATTCCCCATATATGACCAGGCGCCTAAGCCGGTACGGTCTGCGGCATTCGCATGGCGCGCAGCGCAGCCGCCCACCGAGCCAATTCGCCGAGGACCTTCTTGAGGCTGGCCTCGTGGGTTTCCTCAGGGATGAACTGGCCGTCGTGGATGTACTTCGGGACCATGTGAATGTTCACGGCCTCGGAGAGCGGCACCATCTTCAGGGTGGTGACGACCTGCTTGGCCATCTGGACCGAGCGCATGCCGCCCGACATACCCCCGTAGCTGACAAACGCCACTGGCTTGTAGTTCCACTCGTGAAACAGGAAGTCCATCGCGTTCTTGAGGCTGCCTGGCATCCCATAGTTGTATTCGGGGGTGACGATGAGGATCGCGTCCGCCGCGTCGACTCGCTTGCTCCAGGCGATGGTGTGCGGCTTCGTGTAGTTGCGGTGGAAGGGGTGATTAGGCTCGTCGAGCATGGGCAGATCCATGAGCGCCAGGTCCGCGACGTCGACCTCGAATCCGCCGTCCTTCTCGATTTCGGAGATCGCCCAGTTGGCGATCGGGAGGCCCAGGCGTCCGGGGCGGGTGCTGGCAATGATCACCAATAGCTTTGTGTTCAAGGTCGTTTCTCCGTGAATGGCATTATGATTGACTCGTTCATTGAAATGATAAACTATTGACCGATGCCGTATATTTCAGGAGAGTTGAGACCGGCCGCGACCGAACTGGCGATCGACCCCGGGCGAGAGATCTGGGGGTTGTTCCTCGACCCCGTCCTCGACCTGCTCAAGAGTCACGTCCTGGCCCATTACGCTGAGCACCGGCTGACGTCGTCGCAGGCCTGCATGCTCCAGCGGCTGGATCATCCAATGCCGCAGCGCGAGGCCGCGCTACAGCTCGGCTACGACCCGTCCAACATCACCGCACTGGCCGATGCGCTGGAGGCGAAGGGCTTGGTGGAGCGGAGGCTGGACCCGTCGGATCGGCGGGTCAAGACGCTGGCGAGGACGGCTGAGGGCGAGCGTTTGGTGCGCGCGCTGGACGAAAGTCTCTCCCACCCTCCCGAGTCACTGAACCGGCTGTCGCCGGCCGAGCAGGAGCAGCTCCTGCGACTTCTGAGCAAGGCATTCGGCCCGAATAGCTGATTGGCCCGTGACGGTACTCCTGGCCGTCTCGTAGGAGCCCTTTGTTCCAAGAGCCACCTCCCGATCGCAATTGTCAAGCTGTAGCCAGCGCTCGCGCCGCAGAGTTGCGCCGACCCAGCGATGGCTTGTCGCCCTAGTAGGTCCGTGATTTCCATGCGGGACGACCTGTGGGGTTCGGAAAAGTCCATCAGAGGCGGTCCATGCCTCCTCCCCACCCCGTTGCCGGAACGCCATCCGCGAACAAGTCACAGCACTGATCAATCCCGTCCCGACCGTGCTGCGCCAGGTCACCGCCGCATGCCCGGTATTTCGCTAAGGTGTAGAAAACGCGCGTTCGAGCGCATCGCCCTCGACTCAGATCATCACCTGGTTCGAGTCCACCCGGGTGAACCCAAGTTCCCACAATATGAACCCCCCAAGTACGTATTCGACGGGGACTCCTACGAGCTCAGCGAGCCCTCCGAAAGACCGCGGCGAGGGCGTGGCTGAGGTGGCCAATGCCTTGGCAAGTTGCTCTACCGGCGGCGGAATGCGGCGTCCAGCGCCGTCGTGCTGAAGTTCCACATGTTGTCGGCGACGTTGATCGTGACTCCGGGGGGAACGATCTCGTCGATGCGGTCGAGCACATCGCCTGACAGGTCGATCCCGTCGGCGGCGAGGTACCCGTCGAGGTGCTCCACTGTGCGCGGACCGATGATCGCGGAGGTGACCGCGGGGTGGCGGGTGACGAACGCGACCGCCATCTGGATCAGCGTCAGCCCGGCATCGTCGGCGAGCGCGCCCAGCGCGTCGGCGCCGTCGAGCTTCGCGGCGTTTGACGGGTCGCTCGCGTCATAGCGCGCTGGTAAGCGCCGCAATCGCATGGCGGAGCCCGGCCCACTGACCTTCTGGCCTTTGCGGTATTTGCCCGACAGCCAACCGCCGGCCAGTGGGCTGTAGGTCATTACACCCATTCCGTAGCGCAGACAGGTCGGCAGCACGTCGTACTCGATGGCGCGTGTCAGGAGAGAGTAGGGGGGCTGCTCGGTACGAAACCGTCCGTGGCCGCGGCGCTCGGCGGTCCACTGGGCCTCGACGATCTCAGAGGCGGGAACCTTCGACGCTCCGAAGGAGCGGATCTTGCCGGCGCGGACGAGGTCCGACAGGGCGCCGAGTGTCTCGTCGATATCGGTCTTCGGATCGGGAACGCCCACCTGGTAGAGGTCGATCCAGTCGGTCTGAAGCCGCCGCAGCGAGCCCTCAACCCCTTCGATGATCCACCGCCGCGACGCTCCGCGGTGGTTGGGATCCTCGTCAAAAGGAGGGCCGAACTTAACGGCTAGCACCACGTTCTCGCGCCGTCCGCCGGCCAGCGCCTTGCCGATGATCTGCTCGGACTCGCCGGCGGAGTAGCCATCGGCGGTGTCGATGAAGTTGATCCCAGCGTCCAGCGCCTTGTGGATGATCCGGACCGCGTCGTCGTGATCGGGGTTGCCGAAGGCGCCAAACATCATCGCGCCTAGGCACATCTGGCTGACCGAGACGCCTGTGCGTCCCAAGGGTCGGTACTCCATGGAGAGCTCCTTGAGTCGCCGCGAGTCAGTCGCGGCAGGTGGGTAGAATTCAGATCCGCCCCAGAAGCGGATAACCTATCCGCTACACTGTAGCGGATATCGGAGAGCCTGTCCACTTGAAATTGCCTATGCCTTCAACCCAAGTCCCCTCACCCACGAGACGTGCCGACGCCGAGCGCAACCGCGACAAGATCCTCGCGGCCGCCCGTTCCGCGTTCGCCGATCCTGAGGCTGACGTGTCGATGGCCGAGATCTCGCGACGCGCGGGAGTCGGCATGGCGACCTTGTACCGCAACTTCCCCGGACGCCGGGAGCTCCTTGAGGCCCTCTACACCGACGAGGTCAACGCCATCTGCGAGGCCGCCGAAGCTCCCGGCGCGAGCCTTCTCTCCTGGGTGCGCCAGCTCTTTGCCTTCTTCGCAAGCAAGCGTCACATCGCCGCGGAGCTGCTCAAGCACACCGACAGCGGCAACTCTGTGTTCGGCGGTAGCCGCGCCCGAGTCACCGCCGCCGGCCGGCCGTTGCTCGCCGCTGCGCAACAGGCCCGCGAGGTTCGCGACGACCTCACTCTCGAACAGGTCCTCGACCTGATCCACGCCATCGCGACGATCCGTGGCGACACCAGTTATGTACAGGCGATCCTTCAGGCCACACTCGACGGCCTGCGCTCATCGACCGATGGGAAGCGCTCCCTGGAGGGCTCGAACCCCTAAGCCTGCTCGCTCTCCTCGGGAGCCAAGCCCTCGGGCCGAGTCTCCGCAGGGCGCTGAAAGAGAGTGGGGCTGTGAAGAGTGGGGCGGATGGGACTCGAACCCACGACCGACGGATTATGAGTCCAGCCCGC
>DATMKM010000005.1:0-13882 GCA_035571315.1 Candidatus Acidiferrum sp. | reverse complement strand
CGTAGTTTACGGGGCCAGCGTCGCCAGCAAGCTGCTCGCCTGGAGGCTGGCGACTCCCAGGTAGATCACCAACGCGAGCCACGCGCCCCCCATCGCCCAGCGAGCGGCGGGCGGGACCGACGTGTAGTAAGGGTTGCTCGCCGCTCGGAACCTGGCCAGCAGGGTCGGGATGCCGAGCACCGCGATGATGATCAGCAGAGGGCTGACGAAATGAAGGAACAGCGCCGCGACCACGATCATTCCGTAGCCCGCGACCTGGAACCACTTCGAGACCGGCGCCAGGATCCACGCCCCGTCCAGCTGCCAGACCGGGATTAGGTTGAAGAGGTTGATGTAGAAGCCGATCAAGGCCATCAGCAGCAGGACCTGCGAGTGCGTGGCGCCGTAGAGGGCGAACGCCGCGGTGGCTCCGATGGTGCCGGCGATCGGGCCGGCGATTCCGATCTCAGCTTGCTTCAGCGCGTCGGTGGGGTGCGAGCGCTGGAAGATCGCTGCGCCCATGAAGGGGATGAAGATCGGCGCGGTCGCCTTCATGCCCTGGCGGCGGATCTCGATCACATGTCCCATCTCGTGCACGAAGATCATCGTCACGAGGGCCACCGCAAACCACGGGCCGAAGAAGAGCGCGTAGCCACCGAAGCTGATCACGAGCGAGATCAAAGTGCCGGCCGCGGGGATCTTGAAGATCAAGAGCCCGCCGAACTTGACGAAGGCCCAGACGGCGGCCAGAAGCCCGCCCAGGTAGCTGCCGATGCCTCGCCGGGAGCCCTGGGTGGGCGTGGACGAGTAGTGGTAGGGCGACTGCGGCGGGATGTCGGACGTCACCGGGTAGGCGGGCGGCGGAGGCGGCAGCTCGCTTCCCTCACCAGGTAGGAATGGATCGTTCTGGCTCATCTGCTTTCTATTTGATACCCGGCCCAGCTACCAGCTAATCCCCGGCCGGGATCAGCGAGCGGCTAGCTCGGGGTGCCCACCACGTGGTGGCGCGTGGTGAGACGCCGGATGGTGGCGTGGCGGCTCGACATCAATAAGGAGGAGGTTTCGGCGTAGCCGCTCCCAAAGAGCACTCCAGGCAGGAGCTGCCCACCTGTCACGCCGGTGATGGCGACCGCGATGTCGGGCGCGGGCACCAAGTCGGTGACCCCGTAAGTGCGGCCGGCCAGCTCGCCGATGAGGGCCCGCTCCTCCTCGTTGCGCGGCCACAACCGGGCCTGGAGCTCGCCGCCCAGGCAGCGCACCGCGCAGGCTGCGATCAAAGTCGCGTGGAGCCCGTCGATGCCGATCGCGGCGTCGATGCCAGTGCCGGGTACGGCCGCCATGACGGCGCCCGCGACATCCCCTTCCTCCAGCGTCCTGACTCGGGCGCCGGCGGAGTTGACCTCGGCGATGATCTCCTGGTGGCGGGGGCGGTCGAGGATGACGACCGTGAGGTCCTGCACGCGGGCGTCGCGTGCGAACGCGATGCGGCGCAGGTTGTCGGTGATCGAGTCGTCGAGGTCGATGGCGCCGCGCGCTCCGGGGCCGGCGACCATCTTCTCGGCGTACCAGACCTGGGGCAGGTCCGCGAAGCCACCCGGCTCGACGGCGGCGATGATCGACACGGCGTTCGCCGAGCCCCTCGCGACCTGGCTCGCACCCTCGACCGGAAAGAGACCGAAATCGAAGCTGCGATCGCCCCCGGTCAGTGACGAGCCGGACGCTAGATAGGGATCGTTGCGCGGTCCGAGCACGATCCTGCCCCCGAGGCCGGAATCCTCGAGCAGACGCCGCATCGTTTCGCCGGCGATCTCGCTGACCCGGTCGGGATCGCCCTTGCCGAGCAGGCGCGCGCACGCGAGCGCGGTTGCCTCGGTCGCGTGGACGAGCTCGAGCGAGAGCTCACGGCGCGCCTGGAACGAGGGGATCCCCCTGCTCTGCTGCTCCACTGTGGGGTCCTAGGAGCCTTCGGTCTCTTCCAGCAGCTCCGCGGGGCGAAGCTCCATCTGGTCGATGCCGCTCTGCAGAAAGGCGGCGCGAACGAAGTCCCGGAACAACGGGTGCGCGCGGTTGGGTCGCGAGCGGAACTCGGGGTGGAACTGGCTCGCCACGAACCACGGGTGATTGGCCAACTCGATGATCTCGACCAGGCGCCCGTTGGGCGATACGCCGCTGAACACCATGCCGGCCTCGCCCATCACCTCGCGGTACTCGTTGTTGAACTCGAAGCGGTGGCGGTGCCGCTCGTAGACGACCTCTTCGCCATAGGCCTTGTGGGCGAGCGACCCCGGGAGCAGCTTGCAGGGATAGAGCCCCAGCCGCATCGACCCACCCATCTGGTCCACGTTTCTCTGCTCGGGCATGAGGTCGATCACCGGCGTCGACGTGAAGGCCGCGAACTCTGTCGAGTTGGCGTCGGGCGCGTCGAGCATCTCCCGCGCGAAGTCGATCACCGCACACTGCATGCCCAAGCACAGGCCCAGGTATGGGATGCGGTTGTGGCGCGCATAGCGCGAGGCCTGGACCTTGCCCTCGATTCCGCGGTAGCCGAATCCGCCCGGCACCACGATGCCGGCCACTCCCATGAGCGGCGACATGTCGCCCGCATCGAGCTTCTCCGAGGACACCCAACGGATGTCGATGTCGAGGTTGTGGTGAATGCCCGCGTGCTTCAGCGACTCGATGACGCTGAGGTAGGCGTCGGGGAGCGATACGTACTTTCCGACCAGTGCCACCGGTACCTTCGCCTTCGGGTGCTTGATCCGCTCGACCAGCTGCGTCCACGGGCCAAGCTCTGGAGCGTGGACCGCTTCGTCGAGCTCGAAGTGCCTGGCCATCACCTTGCCCAGACCGGCGGCCTCAAGCATCAGGGGCACTTCGTAGATGGAGTCGACGTCCGGCACCGAGACGACCGCCTCGCGAGGCACGTCAGTGAAGAGCGCGATCTTCTCTTTGAGGTCGGGGTCGATCGCCACCTCGGACCGGCAGATGATCGCGTCGGGCTGAATTCCGATCGCGCGCAGCGCCTGGACCGAGTGCTGGGTGGGTTTTGTCTTCATCTCGTGGCCGTGCACCACCGGCACCAGCGAGCAGTGCACGTAGAACACGTTCTGGCGTCCGAGGTCGTTCTTCAGCTGGCGGATCGCCTCGAGGAACGGGAGGCTCTCGATGTCTCCGACGGTCCCCCCCACCTCGACGACCACGACGTCGGCCTGCGGGTCTCGCGACGCGCGGAGGATCTTCTCCTTGATCACGTTGGTGACGTGAGGGATCACCTGCACGGTGGCGCCGAGGTAGTCGCCTCGCCGCTCGCGGGCGATGACCTCCTGGTAGATCTTCCCGGTGGTCACGTTGGAGGCAACGGTCAGGTTCTCGTCGACAAACCGCTCGTAATGCCCGAGGTCAAGGTCGGTCTCGGCGCCGTCGTCGGTGACGAACACCTCACCGTGCTGGTAGGGGCTCATCGTTCCGGGGTCGACGTTGAGATACGGGTCCAGCTTCTGAAGGGAGACGGAAAGGTGGCGGGCCTTCAGGATGTTCCCGATCGACGCCGCAGTGATGCCCTTTCCCAACGAGGAGACGACACCCCCGGTCACGAAAACGTACTTCGACATAGAGACCTCCAGGGCGGTTTTAAGGAGTCTACCGGGTTGGGGCCGCCGGTTAAACCTTTGGCTCGACTTTCGGCTCCAGGACGACGACTTTGGTGTCGTACTCGCCCGAGGAGGCCTGCAGCGACAGCTTGGGCTGCGGCTCGGCGGCGGTCACGGCCATCTCCTTGAGGAAGCGATCCAGGGGGTCGAGCTCCAGCTTCAGGCCCGGGATCGCGTAGTGCATAGGCACGACGTAGCGTGGCTCGAGCTGCCGGACGATCTGCGCCGCCTGCGCGGCGTTGATCACGGTGCGCCCGCCGACCGGTACCAAGAGGACGTCGGGAGACGAGATCGCCTCCGCCTCGGCGTCTTCGAGCGCGCTGCCGAGGTCGCCCAGGTGGCAGATCCGCACGTCGTCGATCTCGATCAGGTAGATGGTGTTGCGCCCATGCCGGGCGCCCTTCTCCGAGTCGTGGAAGCTGGGCACTCCGATCACGCTGACACCGGCGACCTCGTACTCACCGGGGCCGCGGATCTCGTAGGCGTCTCTCACGATCTGCGTGTAGTTGTGGTTGTCGTGCTCGTGGCTGACCGTGACGAGGTTCGCGTCGAGCCGCGACAGCTTGAGCCCGATCGAGGGCGGGTAGGGGTCGGTGACGACGGCGGCGCCGCGGCCTCGCAGCCGAAAGCAGCCGTGTCCGAGCCAGGTGACGTCCAACTATCTCTCCTTATTAATGTGTGGGGCCGCGCTACATGCGGTCGGGGGCACTCACTCCCATGAGGTCGAGCGCGGTCTTCAAAGTGTGACGGGCGGCGCGGCACAGCTCCACTCGCGCCCGTGTCAAGACCGCATCGTCGACCACCACGCGCAGCTCGCTTTTCTCGTTGCCCGCGTGGTAGAAGCGATGCACCGCGGTCGCGAGATCCTGCACGTAATAGGGGATGCGATGCGGCTCCAGGAGGCGGGCCGCGTCCTCGACGACCTCGGGCCAGAACGCAAGCTGGCGGGCCACATCCAGCTCGGCGCTTTCGACCAGCAGCGATACGTCCGCGAGCTCAGGCAGGCGTGGGTGCTTCTCGATGGCGGTCGCTTCCACGTTGACCATGCGAGCGTGGGCGTACTGCGCGTAGTAGACCGGGTTCTCGTTGCTCTGGGTCACGGCGAGCTCGAGGTCGAACTCGATGGTCGTGTCGGGTGAGCGCAGCAGGTAGAAGTAGCGGACCGGGTCGGACCCGACCCGATCGACAAGCTCATCGAGCGTGACAAAGCGCCCCGCCCGCTTGGACATCTTGCCTTCTTTCAAGTTGACCATCTGGTGGAGGATGACCACGAGCTCCGCGGGGTCGATGCCCAGGGCCGCGGCCGCCGACTTCATGCGGGGCACGTATCCGTGATGATCGGAGCCCCAAACCTCGACCACTCGGTGGTAGCCGCGCTCCTCGAAACGGCTCAGCAGGTAACCAAGGTCCGAGGCAAAGTACGTCGGCTGGCCGCTCGAGCGGATGACCACGCGGTCCTCCTCTTCGACCATCTCCTGCTGGACCTTCCCCGCGTCCTCGAGCTCCTGGAGGGCCGGGCCGAACCAGAGTGCACCGTCTCGCTCCTTCAAGTAGCCGGATTCGCGCAGGCGATCGATGGCGCGCTGAGCCAGCCCCTTCTCCCAGAGCCAGTTCTCCCAGAACCATTCGTCGTAGCGGATGCCCAAGCGCGCCACCGTGGCCCTGATCTGCTCCACGACCTTCTGCATCGCGTACATCCGCAGTTGGGGCTCGGCTTCCGCTTCGGGCAGTTGCTCAATGCCGGGAAGATCGCGGCGCGCCGCCTCCGCGATGTCTGTCACGTAACCACCGACGTAGCCGCCCTCTGGCGGCTCCTGCCCGTGCAGCCGCGCGTACACCGAGGCGCCGAAGCGGCGCGTCTGCGTGTTGTCCGAGTTGACGTAGTACTCGCGGTGGACCTGGTGGCCGGTGAATTCGAGCACACGGCTGATCGAGTCGCCGAGGATCGCTCCGCGGCCATGCCCGATGTGGAGCGGCCCGGTGGGGTTGATGCTCGCGAACTCGACCTGCACCTTTTCGCCCTTGCCCAGGTCGAGCGCACCGTAGCGCGGGCCGACGGCGGCGACCTGCGCGACCAGCTTCTGAAGCCACTCGGTCGTGAGCCGGAAGTTCACGTAGCCGCCGGCGATCTCGACCGTGGCGGCGCTGTCCGGGACCTGGATCGTCTGGGCCAGCCGGCCGGCGATCTGCTGTGGCGGCTCTTTCAGAGTCCTCGCCAGCTTCATCCCGGCGGAGCTCGCGTAATCGCCACGCTCAGGCGACTTCGTGCGACCGAGCTCGAGGTCGGGCACGTCGCCGTCGACTCCGATCGCGCGTGCGGCCTCTCGCACGGCGAGGTCGAGCTGTTCGCGAATGCTCGTGGTCACGAGCAGGTCGGGTGCACGCCGGTCAAGGTGAGCTGAACCTGGCTCGACGCGCCGCCTCGCGAGTAGGTGACCGTCACACGCTGGTTGGGATGGAAACGCGAGCGCAGCAGGAGTTGGAGCGGATGGGCCGCGTCGAGGTTGACGTCGTCGAGCTGCGTGATGACATCGCCGGCGCGAAGTCCGGCGGAGTCGGCCGGGCCTCCTTTGTCAAGAGTCACGATCTGGCTCCCCACCGGCAGCCCGCTCAACGACGCGAGCTCAGGGCTGACGTCGGTGGTGCTCGCTCCCAGCGACGAGACGACCACCTGGCCTGTCTGCAGGATCTGCTGGACGTCGTCCTGCACGTCCGCGACGTTGAGACCGAAGCCGCTCGTCTCGGTCGACGGCTGCGACTGCATCGCGATGCCGACCACCTGGCCGCCCACGTTGAGCATCGGCCCGCCGGCCGTTCCCGCGCTGATCACCGAGCTGGTCAATATGGTGTCGCTCAATTCCAGTTGATGTTGGGCCGATGAGGGATTGGCGATCGACACCACCTGGTGCATCGCGCTGACGTAGCCCGGCGTCACGGCGCCGCCTTCGACCGGGCCGCCGACAGCCACGATGACCTGGCCCTGGACAAGGGCGGTCGGGTCGGCAAATGCCAGTGTCGGAAGACCGCTCACCTTATCGATCTTGAGCACGGCCACGCCGGTCTGGCAGTCGTAGTCGACCAGCCGAGCGTCATGGGCCGCCGGGTCACCGGGCACCAGCACGGTCATCGCTCCCGCTCCCGCGATCACGTCGATGTTGGTGACGATGTAGCCGTCGGTCGTCGCCAGGTAGCCCGAGCCGCGAGACAGGCTCGGCTGCTGCTGGGTCACGACGCTCACGACGGCGGGGCTGGCCTTGGCGGCGGCCTGGACGATGGCCGAGTCTTCCGAGATCGTCACGCCCGACCGGAGGTTGACCTGCTGGGGGTTCGTCCGCGATTGGAGTTGCAGCACGGCGAGCGTCACTCCGGCAGCGACCAGAGCGGTCACGAGCAGGCCCGCGGACACGAGGAGGAGTGGTCTCACCTCATGAGTTTAGGTAGGGCCTGGCCGCGAGGTGTTAGCTGCCGCTCGCCTCTTTCGGGTACCAGGTCATGACGAGCTGGCGATTCGGCTCGAAGCCGACCGACCGGTAAAGGCGCACGGCCGACTCGTTGTCGGGGCGCGTCCAGACGTATCCGAGGGTGACGTGGCGTTCGTCGAAGAGCCTGACGGCTTCGCGCATGAGCATCTCGCCGATACCGCGCGCGCGGTGCTCGGCGGCGACGTACACCTCGGCGACCTCGCCTTCGAGCCCGGTCCCTGGGTCGTAGAGCACGATCCAGCAGAAGCCGACGACCTGCCCGATCTCGTCGCGGACAGCGAAGATCACGTTCTCGCCGCGGAAGGCGGCGGGCACCTCGGTCAGGTGGCGCTCGATCTCCCCGCGGGTCAGCTGAGGGTGGTCCGAATAGTGGACCTGCTCGCCGAGGTGGAGCTCGATGAGCAGGGGCTTGATGAGGTCGTAATCCCCCGCCGCGAGACGTTCCACGTCGAGTGTCCTCATCGCCTTCGATGCTAGCCTAAGGGCCCTCGAGCACGCGCGCCTTAGGCGCGATTTCGCCAACCAATTTGCCGACGTAGCTCAGCTGGCAGAGCAGCCGCCTCGTAAGTGGCAGGTCGTGGGTTCGAATCCCACCGTCGGCTCCAAACGGAGAGCTATGCCTTACGACGAACCCGCCGACCTGATCGGCAGCTGCGCGGCGACCCTGGACACGATTGGGCTCCTGCTGGGCGACCTGGGCGAGGAGGTCGCCGAGTCGCCTGGGGACTGGACGATCGCCCAGATCCTCAACCACCTGCTCGACACCGAGAGCCGCTACATCGGAAGGGTGCGGCGTATGCGACGGGAGGACCGGCCCGCGATGCGGATGATGCCCGATCCCGACTACACGAAGCTGTCCGGGCTCAAAGCCTGGACGCAGTTCTACGAGCTCAGGAAGCGACACCTCAAATTGCTGCGTTCGCTCAAGCCCGCCGAATGGCGCCGCTCAGGCACGCTGGCCCCCGTCGGCAAGGTCTCGATCGCCACTCTCGTGCGGCACATGGCCGCCCACGACGCGATGCACACCGCGCAGATCGCGCGGCGGCTCAGCGGACGGCCAGGCTAGCGAAGCCAGGAGCACGGCCTCAGCGAGCAGGATCGGGATCGCCAGCACCACGAGCGACAGCTCCAGCAGGGCATACCCGACAAGCAGCAGCCCGACCTGCCATACCGTCGCGCCGCCGCGAATCACGAGCCACCCGGCGACGATGAGCATGAGGAAGTCCTGGAAGCCGAGGTACGGCGTGGCGAGCAACGAGCCGACGATGCCGGCCGCCATGGGCAGCTCCGGACCGGATCCGCGGCGACGCCAGGCGGCGAGCAGCGCGACAGCAACCACCACGACCTGGGTCACAGTCAGAATCGGGCCCAGGCCGAGCGGGCCGGAGATCGAGTAGCGACGCGTGATGTCCCAAGCCGGCGTCTGCGTCTGCGCCAGCACATCGCGGTAGCGCGCGACGCCGTCTGGACCAAGGAGCGCAAGGGCGACCAGACCGATCACGAGAGTGGCGACCAGCCACGCGCCGAACGTGCGGGCATGGCCGGACACCAGTAGGCACAGCGGGACCAGGAGCGCGAGTTGTGGCTTCAGAACGATCAGGCTGAGCACCACTCCCGCCCACACCGGCCGGTCGTGACGCATCAGCCACCACGCGCCCGCGACCGCCGCCGCCACCCATGCTCCCGGCTGGCCCACCATCACGCCAAACGCGACCGGGAAGACGCCCAGCAGCAACGCCAGGTGAGCCGCGCGCGCCAGGCCCCGGCCGGGCGCGAGGAGGTACCACGTCAAGCCGAGTGCGGCGAGCAGGAGGACCGTCCAGACGACCAGCGCAGCCTCGAACGGCAGCACCAGGAGCGGCGTAGCGAGCCAGGCCAGGGGCGGCGGCGAGATGAACGGTTGCGGGTTGAAGCCTGGGCCGAGGCTCTCGACGGCGAGCTTTTGCGCCGCGAGGTCGTAGAGGTGCGCGTAGCCCGACTGGAGGCCCACGGTCGCCGCTGCGTACGCGAGGCGAAAATCGTTCCTCACGGCGTACTGCGAGATGTACGTGGCGGCGGCGGCCCACAGGTCGAATGCGATCAGCAACACGCCGACCAGCAACCCCACCGCGGGCCAGACCCGACGCCGCGCCTGGATGTAGGCAACCACCCCGCGTAAAAGTAAGGGCTCCGACCGAAGCCGGAGCCCTTAGGGGGGTTTTACAGCGAGGAGTTAGTTGACTTCGCGGTAGTCCGCGTCGACCACGTCGTCTTCCTTCTTCTTCTCGTCGCCCGCTTCCTGGCCATCCGCATGCCCCGCGGCCGACGCGGCGCCGTCGGCGCCACCCTGCTGGTAGATGTGCGTTCCAATCTTCTGCAGCGACTCGTTGAACTCGTCCATCTGCCTCTGCAGCTCCTTGGTGTCCGAGCCCTTGGCCGCGCTCTTCAGGGTCTCGAGCTTGCCTTCGACCTCGGTCTTCACATCGGCGGGGATCTTGTCCGCGTTGTCCTTGATGACCTTCTCGGCCTGGTGGATCATGTGATCCGCCTGGTTGCGGAGCTCGACCTCTTCGCGCTTCGCGCGGTCCTCCGCCGAGTGCGCCTCCGCCTCCTTGACCATCCGCTCGACCTCTTCTTTGCCCAGGGTGGAGGACGCGGTGATCGTCACCGATTGCTCGCGACCGGTGCCCTTGTCCTGCGCCTTGACGTTGAGGATGCCGTTGGCGTCGAGGTCGTACGTGACCTCGATCTGCGGCGTCCCCCGCGGCGCGGGTGGAATGCCGTCCAGGTGGAAGCGTCCCAGCGTGCGGTTGTCGCGCGCCATCTCGCGCTCGCCCTGTAGGACATGGACCTCGACTGAGGTCTGGCTGTCCGCCGCGGTCGAGAAGACCTGCGAGCGAGACGTTGGGATCGTGGTGTTGCGTTCGATCAGCTTGGTCATGACACCGCCGAGGGTCTCGACCCCGAGTGACAGCGGCGTGACGTCCAGCAGAAGGATGTCCTTGACCTCGCCCTTGAGCACTCCGGCCTGGATGGCCGCGCCGATCGCGACAACCTCGTCCGGGTTGACTCCCTTGTGGGGCTCTTTTCCGCCGAGCAGGTTCTTGACCAGCTGCTGTGTCACAGGCATGCGGGTCGAACCACCGACGAGCACGACCTCGTCGATCTGCTGCGGCGTCAGGTTGGCGTCCTTCAGAGCGGCCAGGAAGGGGCCCCGGCAGCGCTCGGTGAGGTCGGCTGTGAGTGACTCGAACTTCGCCCGGGTGAGCGTCACCTCAAGGTGCTTGGGACCTGTCTGGTCGGCGGTGATGAAAGGCAGGTTGACGCTTGTCTCCAGCCGGCTGGACAGCTCGATCTTGGCCCGCTCCGACGCCTCGGTGAGACGCTGGAGGGCCTGGCGATCCGTCTTCAGGTCTATGCCGTTCGACTTCTTGAACTCGTCGGCGAGCCAGTCCACGACCCGCCGGTCGTAGTCGTCGCCACCCAGGTGGGTGTCGCCGTTCGTCGACTTGACCTCGAAGACGCCGTCGCCCACGTCGAGGACGGACACGTCGAACGTCCCACCACCGAGGTCAAAGACCAGGATCGTCTCATTGGCCTTCTTGTCGAGGCCGTAGGCCAGCGAGGCCGCGGTGGGCTCGTTGATGATGCGCACGACGTTCAAGCCCGCGATCTGCCCGGCGTTCTTGGTCGCCTGGCGCTGGGCGTCGTTGAAGTAAGCGGGCACTGTGATCACCGCGTCGGTGACCTTCTCGCCGAGGTAGGCCTCGGCGTCCGCCTTCAGCTTCTGCAGGATCATGGCCGAGATCTCTTCGGGCGTGAACTCCTTGTTGGCGTTCGGGATCTTTACGACGACGCGGTCGTCCTTGCCCGCCTTGACCTCGTAAGGCACGATCTTTCGCTCCTCGACGACCTCGGCGTACTTGCGGCCCATGAAGCGCTTGATCGAGTAGACGGTGTTCTCGGGGTTGACGGCCGCCTGCCTGCGGGCGAGGTTGCCGACGAGGCGCTCCCCCGATTTCGTGAAGGCGACTACCGAGGGCGTGGTCCGGGAACCTTCAGCGTTGGGTATGACAACAGGCTCACCGCCCTCCATGACGGCGATGACTGAGTTGGTCGTCCCCAAATCGATTCCTACGGTTTTCGGCATATGACGCTTTCCCTCCAGGTGCGCAGCGTGGCGCGGATTTGAATTTCTATGGTTCTCTCATTCCCCTCCGCGGCGGCATCAAAACAGCCTCTAGGCTTGTCTGCGTGGCGATCTTCGAGCTCGACCCGGTAGACCGCATCGCGGTGGCCGCCATCGGCCAGCCCGGCCAGCGCCAGTTCTTCCTCGTGGCCAGCGGCCGGGGCCGCCAGCTGACGCTGGCGTGCGAGAAGTCGCAAGTCCAGGCGCTGATTGTCCGGTTGAACCAGATGATGGAGTCGCAGGGCATCCCCGCGGCCGAAAACGCGCGGGCCACGAGCGGCCTCGTGCCCGGCGAGCCGGAGTGGCGGGTGGGTGAGATGGGACTGGGCTATCACGAGGCGCGCCGGATGTTCGTCCTGGTCGCGAGCCAGGGCGCGGCCGGCGAGGACGAACCATCGGGCGACGATGCTCCGAGCGTGCGGTTCTGGCTCAGCCACGACCAGGTCGTCGCGTTCTCGAAGCAGGCGGAGACGGTGCTGACCGCGGGCCGCCCGCTCTGCCCACGCTGCGGGCTCCCGATGGACCCCGCCGGCCACCCCTGCCCGGTTTCCAATGGCGCGCGGCCGATCTTCTGATCCGGCCGGGAGCCCACCTGGGATGCGGACTGAGCGGCTGCTCGCCGGCCTTCCAGAGCTGAAAGTCCTCGGCCTCCTTCACGGCTCTTCCAACTACACGTTTTTAGCCCAGCTCGAGCCGCATCCGCCGGCGGGACTTCTGGCGGTGTACAAGCCGGCTCGCGGCGAATCCCCTCTTTGGGATTTCGAGGCAGGGACGCTGTACAGGCGCGAGGTCGCGGCCTATGAGCTGAGCAAGGTACTCGGCTGGCCAAAAATCCCGCCCACAGTGGTGCGCCGGCGTGGGCCACACGGCGTCGGGGCCGTGCAGCTTTTCATCGAAGCGGACCGCCGTCACTTCCTCGACGAGCAGTCGACGCGGCGGCCCACCTGGGCGAAAGTCGCGCTCTTCGACGTCATCACCAACAACGCTGACCGCAAGTCCGGGCACTGCCTGTTCGATGCGAACGACGAGGTGTGGGTGATCGACCACGGCCTGACCTTCAACGTCGACCACAAGCTGCGGACTGTGATCTGGGACTTCTCGGGCGACCCGCTGCCGCCAGAGCTCTGCGGCGACGTGGAGCGAGCCCTCGTCGACACCGAGAAGGGTGGCCTCGCCGCGGCGCTGGAAAAGCTGCTCAGCCCGGCCGAGGTGCGCATGCTGAAGCGCCGGCTGCGCGGCGTGCTCGACCCGGCATGGCGTTTCCCGGAGCCGACCTCTGCATGGTCGGTGCCGTGGCCACCCATATAGGCGACTGGTAACCTTCGCGGGTTTCCATGCGTTTCTCCCGTATCTCTGTGAGGGTGCTGCGTTCGCTCGCCGCCGTCATCGGCGCCATCGGCTGTGCCGTTGTGCTCGTCGCTATGGCGTCCATGGCAAACGCCGATTCGAGTCCCGCGCCGACTCCTCTAGTCGCGGCAACCGCATCGCCATCGGCGTCCCCGACGCCGACTCCTACTCCCACACCAAGCCCATCGCCGTCGCCGTCACCAAGCCCATCACCGTCGCCGTCACCAAGCCCATCGCCCACTCCGCCCCCATCCCCGTCTCCGATACCCACCAACGCGTTCCTCTCGCTCGACGTGACCGCCGGCGACCCCACTACTCAGATCACCGTTAACGGCGGCGCGTTCCTGCCCAACGAGTCCATGACGCTCATCTGGGACCCGCCCAACAACAAGGTCGCGGGAGGTGCGGTCGCAGACGCCAGCGGCAACTTCACCACCCACGTGAAGCCTTTCACGGGCGACCCTCCCGGCGTTCACCACCTGTGCGCCAGTGTCCCCCCGAACCCCTGCGCGACCTTCACGCTGCAGGCGGTGGCGGTCACTCCCACGCCGCAAGAATCGCCGTCGCCAGACACCAGCCCGTCGCCGGACACCAGCCCGTCGCCCACGGCGAGCCCCACCGACACGGCGAGCCCTACGCCAGTGGCGGCGACGCTCAACGGCATTGACCTGATCTTGAAGCCCCCGTTCGTGATCCTGCCGATCATCGCGGGCGCCGGGCTGGCGATCGCCTTGATCTACTGGATGTTGAGTGTCGTCCGAAGGCCCCGGCAGCAGGTCCTGAAATCAGTCGCGGTCACGCACGTCGCATCGCGACCCGATTACGCCGCCGGCTTCGGCACGCCGCCGCCGGTGCCTGCACCCCCGGCCCCGCCGCCGTCGGCATGGGCAGACGTGCTCCCGCTGACCGCGGCAGCACCACTTGTCTCAGGCGAACCGCCTGCCGAAGCCGAGCCGCCGGCCACCTCCAACGCTGCCGAAGGGGCCCCGGCCGAGCCTCCCACGACGGCTCCCGACGGGCCTCCGGTGAATTCGTCTGAGACTCCGCCCGCGGACCCTCCCGCGGCGCCCGACGAGCCACCCGACTTCCCCGAGCCAGTCGATTATTAGCCAGCCGGGCTGATCGCTTATAGACTTTCGCGCTGATGACGCTGCTCGACGTGCGCGAGCTGAGCGTCCGCTTCGGGGGGGTCGTCGCGCTGGATCGCGTCACCTTCACCGTCGATGCGGGCGAGGTCGTCGCGTTGATCGGGCCGA
>DATMKM010000004.1:0-8764 GCA_035571315.1 Candidatus Acidiferrum sp. | reverse complement strand
GTCCGGTGAGAATGCGACCGGGATCGCCATGCGCCCTCCCTCCGCGAGCTGCTCGAGCAGGGCCGGGGGCACCTCGCGCGGCGCGGCCGCGACAAGGATGATGTCGTAGGGCGCCTCGGCCGGCCAGCCGAGACTTCCGTCAGCCACCGCGACCTCCACGTTCGTGAAGCCGAGCCGGCGCAGCGTCTCCGAGGCGTGCTCCGCAAGCGGGGGCTCACGCTCGAGCGTGATGACCTTGCGGCACAGCCCACTCAACACCGCAGCCTGGTAGCCAGAGCCTGCGCCCACCTCCAGCGCGATGTCGTCGGGCTTGGGCGCCAGGGCCTGCGTCATCAGGGCCACCACCAGTGGCTGCGATATCGTCTGACCGCATTCGATACCAAGCGCGCGATCGTCGTAGGCAAACCGCCGAAGACGCTGCGAGATGAACTCCTCGCGCGGGATCTCGGACATCACGCGCAGCACGCGCTCGTCGGTCACCCCGTGCGGCGCCAATTGCTCGGCCACCATCTTCTGCGCAGGCGTGGTCATAAGAGTTCCCCTGCTCGGAGAGTACAATCCGCGTCGGCTAATTGGCGTCGTCCGTCCCGCAATCCGTCCCGCAGAAATGGCGCCGCCCCGTCCGGCAGCGCTCGCGCCTGGTCCGACGCACAGGCCCCGCTCACGCACGCGTGGAGTTCGCGCACCCCTCCGAGCAGGAGTTCGCGCGCTTCCTCGACTACTACCGCATCCGCTGGGTGTACGAGCCCATGTCGTTTCCGATCGGATGGGAAGGCACCCGCGTGTCGGAGATGTTCACGCCCGACTTCTATCTTCCGGAGCACGACCTGTACATCGAGCTGACGACGATGAAGCAGTCGCTCGTCACGCCCAAGAACCGCAAGGTGCGGCTGCTTCGCGAGCTCTACCCGGAGCTCAACGTGCGCCTGCTCTATCGAAAGGATTACCAGCAGCTCCTCGCGAAAGCGGGCTACGGCGCGGTCGAGGTGCAGAACCTGCGCAAGCAGGACATCGGCGCGATCCTCATCTCTCCGGTCGAGCTCGAGACACGCATCAAGGCGCTGGCGCGAAAGATCTCGCGCGACTATCGCGGCCAGTCGCTCGTGATCGTGGGAGTTCTGAAGGGCGTGACTTTTTTCCTTGCTGACCTCGCCCGCGAAATCAAAGTACCGTTCGTCCTCGACTACCTCGACCTGCGGCGCTACGCCGGCGCCCAACCGCACGACCGTGTCCGTGTCGCGCGCGACATCGACTACCCGATCGCGGGGCGCCACGTCCTGCTGGTCGAAGACATCGTGAACACCGGCCTGACCCTGGACTACGTCTTCTCAGAGCTCCGCACACGCGAGCCAGCATCGATCGAAGTCGTGACGTTGCTCGATCGCCCGCTGCGCCGGCTGGTCCAGGTGCCGGTTCGCTACATCGGCTTTCAGATCCCCAACGACTATGTCGTCGGCTACGGGCTCGACTACAGGGAGCTCTACCGAAACCTCCCGTTCATCTGCACGCTTCGCTCCAGCGTCTTCGACCTGCCGGTGGTTCCGCTGCCAGAGACAGATGGCCCGGGCGCTCCTCGCGCCGGGCAGGACTGATCTCAGCGGGCGAAGTAAAGTCGACCGGGGCGCGGCTCCAGCGCCTCCTGACGTGGATGGCCCAACAGGACTTCTCGCTCCTCGTCAAGAGCGGCCTGCTCAGCCAGCTCGAGCAAATCGTGGTCGACGGCCACCGCGCGCTCTACGAATCGAAGGGGCTCACGTGGTCGCCGCCCATCGCCTACCGGTGGCTTCACTATGAGGATCCGGAGCCTGTGACGCGCCTTTTGGAGGGTGTGGAAAAGCTCCGGCGGAGGGGTGGTGAATTCGACGCCGGCGCTGTGGACAAAGCGTGCGCCGAAGCGCTCAGGAAGGGCTTTTTGAATTCAGACTAGGGCTGTGCAGGGGCTGTGGAAAAACACATGCCCCAAGCGACCTTCCTGTTTACCCTGAAGTACCCTATGCGTTTTTCGGTTTCCATCCCGGGTTGCCCCGGACCTTCCACCTACTCGACGTTCGGTATCCTCAGGTTTACCGTACTCAGCCGCTTGGGGCGTCGCGAAAGTTAACAGGCGATTATGTGGACGTCAACGGCAAAATTATTCCCACTGCCAGGCAAGAATTTGTGGGCTTGACAGAGGTCGCGATGGAGTTTAGTGACGGCTCCTAGAATGGGACGCCAGACGTCATCACCAAGGAGACCTGCCAAATGCGCGAAGCCGTGATCGTCGAAGCAGTCCGCACACCGATTGGTCGGCGAAACGGAAAGCTCAAAGAGATGCACCCCGTCGTCCTCGCCTCGCTCGTGCTGAAAGAGCTCGTGAGGCGTGCGGGCATCGCACCTGAGCAAGTCGAAGACGTCGTGTTCGGCTGCGTGAGCCAGGCCGGCGAGCAGAGCCTCAACATCGGACGCAACGCGTGGCTCACCGCGGGATTCCCGGTAACCACTCCCGCGACAACAGTTGACCGGCAGTGCGGTTCGAGCCAGCAAGGAATTCATTTCGCGGCGAACCTCATCCAGTCAGGCGTTTGCGACATCACGATCGCGGGCGGCGTCGAATCGATGTCACGCGTGCCGATGGGTTCGAACGCGGTGTCCCCGGGCACACCGTTTCCACCGGAGCTGATGGAGCTCTACGACCTCGTCCCGCAAGGCATCTCCGCGGAGCTCATGGCTCGGAAGTACGGAATCTCCCGCCGCCAGATGGACGAGTTCGGCGTGCGCAGCCATCACCTGGCGCACGAGGCCAGAGAGCAGGGACGGTTCAAGTCGCAGCTGTTCCCGATCGAGGTGTCGCTCGACGGCAACGGGCACCACGAGATGTTCACGCAAGACGAGGGCATTCGCGCGAACGCGAACTACGAGGCGGCGGCCGCGCTGCAGCCCGCTTTCAACCCGGAACACTCGATCACGGCGGGCAACTCGAGCCAGATCTCGGACGGCGCGGCCGCGGTGCTGCTCATGTCGCTCGAGAAAGCCAAGGAGCTGGGGCTCAGGCCGCGCGCCCGCATCAGGGCGCAGGCCGTTGTCGGGACGGATCCGGTCTTGATGCTCGAAGGCCCCATCCCCGGCACCGCGGCTGTCTTGAAGCGCGCCGGTCTCGACCTGAAGAGCATCGACCTCTTCGAGGTCAACGAGGCGTTCGCATCGGTTGTCCTGGCGTGGCAGAAGGAGACCGGCGCTGACATGGACAAGACCAATGTGAACGGCGGCGCGATCGCGGTCGGGCATCCGCTTGGCGCCTCAGGCGCGATCCTCATGACGCGTCTACTTCATGAGCTCGAGCGCCGCGACCTGCGTTACGGGCTGGAGACCATGTGTTGCGGCGGCGGACTCGGCACCGCGACGATCATCGATCGGGTCGTCGAATGAAGAACTCCGAGCAAACGAAGACGTTCGAATCGCTGCGCAAGATCAGTCCGCACAGGTTGACCGATGGCGTCATGGCTCGGGCGGTCGAAGGCGAGCGGAGCACCATGGCCGTCGTCCAGCTGGACCCGAACGCAGTGTCTCCCGCACATCACCACGAGAACGAGCAGCTCGGTTTCGTGATCGCCGGCAGCATCGTGATGAGGGTCGGCACCGAAGAGCGCGAGCTCCAGGCCGGAGACACCTACAACATCCCGAGCGATGTCTCACACGACGCGGTGGCGGGACCTGACGGCGCTACGCTCGTCGACGTTTTCGTGCCGGTGCGCGACGACTGGAGGAAGCTCGACCGGCTGGAGCCCGCCGAGCCTCGCTGGCCTTAAACCGCCTTGCGCGGCAGCGGCCGCGACAGGTGAGGTGAGTCCCAGCAAAACCTGAGCGGGCGTTCCTGCCAGTCGCCGGAGTTGTAGATCCCGATCCTCGGCGTCGCGACGACCCGGCGCTGCTTGGCGCCGTCATCGATCACGTAGAGCAGCGGGGGCGTCAGCGGGACGCCATTGAGCGCCCGGTCGATGTCCAGCGCGCGACAGACAAGGCCCGGGCCGCCGCAGCGCCCCACCCCCGGACCTGGCTCGAGAGCTCGCACCAGCACCGCCTGCGGCACGCCCACCGATCGGGTCACGAAATTGAGGCAGTGATGCATCCCATAGGTGAAATAGACATAGGCGTGACCCGGCGGCCCGTACATGACCTCGTTGCGTGGGCTGCGCCGGCCGCCTGAGGAATGGGACGCGAGGTCTTCGGGGCCCATGTAGGCTTCGACCTCGACGAGGCGGCCCCAGATGGGACGGCCATCCACCTGCCGGACGAGCACCTTGCCAAGCAGGTCGCGCGCGACGGCCACGGTCTCGCGATCGAAGAACGCGGCGTCGAGGATCCTGCCCGAGGGCGGAGCGTCAGGAACCGTGTTGAACCGTTGCTTCGCCGACCTTCCGGCGACCCGCCTGGCGGCGGCGCTTGTCCACATAGAGCGCCTTGTCGGCCATCTGGTACATCGCCTGCCAGTCCATGCCCGGCTTCCAGGCCGCGATCCCGACGCTGAACTCAACGGGCACCGGGACCTTCTCCAACCGGTTGAGGTCGTCGAGCGACTGGCGCACGCGGGTGCCAACCTCGCGTGCATCGCGCTCGTCGGCCTCGGGCATGGCGACGCCGAACTCGTCGCCACCGAGGCGGCCGCAGGTGTCAGACGCCCGCACGGCTCGCTGCAGCTCATGGGCGAGCATCCGGATCGCCTCGTCGCCTACGTGGTGGCCGAGCGTGTCGTTGATCTCCTTGAGGTTGTCCAGGTCGAGCATCATCAGAGCGAGGCGGCGGCCATGCCTCGAGGCTGCCGCCACGGCGCGGTCGATCGCGCGCTCGAACTCGGGCCGGTTGGCCAGCCCAGTCAGGAAGTCGGTCCGGGCCTCGCGGGTATGCTGCCGGGCGCGATCCAGGGCGACCGCGATCTGGTCCGCGACCGCGGCCACGAACTCGAGGTCGCTGGACTCGAAGGTCCTCGGCAGCCTCGTGGCCACGGTCATGGCGCCCAGCAGCACGCCCTTCGTGCGCAGCTCGGCCCGGATCGCGCTCCACTCGCCGGCGATCCGGTCGACCCGCGACTCCGCCGGGCCCGACGAGACCTCCACCACCTTGATGAAGCCCGAGCGTCCGGACTCCGAGAACTCCTCCTCTTCTCCGGGCTGCATTCCGATCGTCTTCGCGAGCTTGAGCCGGGCGCCATCACGAACCCAGACCGCGCCCGCCTGCAAGCCAAGCACCTTGAGCGTCTCCCGCAGGCCGACCTCCGCAATCTCGGTCACGTCCAGTGACCGCCCGAGGGCGCTGGCGATGTGGTAGAGCCCGTGGAGCTCGGTCTGGCGTGCTTGATGGCGGGTCTCGGTGTAGTCGAGGTAACCCCGGATGAAGCTCGAGTTCAGGTGTTCGATCACGTCCCCGAGGCGGCTCTGCGCGAGGAGAAGCACCTCGTCCGCGTACTCGCTGCCCGACACCTCGTCGGTGACCCGGGCGATGACCGACCTCCGGAACACCGCCAGACCCTCCATCAGAGACTCGAGTGGCACGCCCTTCTCGGCGTACCGCTTGGAGGTCTCGCGGGCGACCGTGTAGTACTCGTGCCACGGCACTCGCGAGTCGGGTCGAAGCGAGCGGAAAAGGATATCCAGGAAGGCGACTGAGGTCTTGACCAGCTCGTCCACCGTGCCGTCCTTGTGGCTTTTGAGCAGGTCCGGCTCGATCGCGCGGACGGATTCGGCCGCCACCAACCCGGTGTCGGAGGCGCTGCCGGACAGCTTCTCGGCAAGCTCGCTCAGGAGGTCGCTCGCCCGCTCAGTCATATCGGCGCACTATAGAGTGACGTTAGCGTCAAAGCGTCTCCATACGGCACGCTTATCAAATATGTGTAAGAGGCAGTGATGGCAACAGTCACTCGGGGATCCCTGGAAAAGCTCGAAACGCTGCTGGGAGCGGACGCCCAGGACCTGCTCGAGCACAAGTGCAACACGGTTCCGAAAGAGCAGCTTCACCTGCCCGGACCTGACTTCGTGGACCGGATCTGGAAGGACAGCGACCGCCCAACCAGGGTGCTGGGGAGCCTCCAGGCGATCCTGGGCCACGGACGGCTGGCGCACACCGGCTACGTCTCGATCCTTCCGGTGGACCAGGGCATCGAGCACACGGCGGGCGCGTCGTTCGCTCCCAACCCGATCTACTTCGACGGCGCCAAGATCGTCGAGCTTGCCGTCGAGGGCGGCTGCAACGCGGTGGCGTCAACTTTCGGTGTGCTCGGCTCGGTGGCGCGGAAGTACGCGCACCACATCCCGTTCATCTGCAAGCTCAATCACAACGAGCTGATGACCTATCCGAACCATTACGACCAGATCCTCTTCGGCAACGTCAAAGAGGCCTGGGAGATGGGGGCCGTGGCCGTCGGCGCAACCATCTACTTCGGGTCGGCCGAGTCGGACCGTCAGCTCCAGGAGATAGCCGTCCGGTTCCATGAGGCGCACCAGCTCGGCATGGCCACGGTGCTGTGGTGCTACGTGCGCAACAACGCATTCAAGAAGGACGGCGTCAACTACGAGACGGCCGCCGACCTGACCGGCCAGGCCAACCACCTCGGCGTCACGATCGAGGCGGACATCATCAAGCAGAAGCTGCCTGACACCAACCGCGGTTTCGAGGTCATCGGGTTCGGCAAGACCTCGCCCGCCGTTTACGACAAATTGAGCACCGACCACCCGATCGACCTCTGCCGTTACCAGGTGATCAACAACTACATGGGTCGAGCGGGCCTCATCAACTCGGGGGGCGAGTCGCACGGCGCGACGGATTTGAGGGATGCGGTCCGCACCGCGGTCATCAACAAACGCGCGGGCGGCATGGGTCTGATCAGCGGCCGTAAGTCGTTTCAGCGCCCGATGAAGGAGGGAGTGGAGTTACTACACGCAATTCAGGACGTGTACCTCAACCAATCGGTAACCATCGCCTAAAGCTCGCGTTCCTCGGTACCGGCGCGGCGTTCTCGCTGGACCGCTACAACGGGGCAGTCGTGGTCGATGGTCGCCTGCTGCTCGACGGCGGCGCGCCGCTGCTCCCGCACATGAAGCGTGTCGGCGTGGACGCGGGCGCGATCGAGGCTGTCTTCCTCACGCATTTCCACGGCGATCACACGCTCGGTTTGCCGCCGTTCGTGCTGCACCGCGTCTTCGTGGACCAGCGGCCACTGACCTTCGTCGGCCCGGAGGGAATCGAAGAGAGGCTCGAGGCTCTATGGGACATCAGCTGGGGCCCCGACTGGAAAACGGTCATGAGGCCGCGCTTCAAGGTGACATACGAGGAGGCCAAACCCGTGGGCAAGGTCGCCGGCTACAAGTACGAGACCGTGAGGCTCGACCACGGCACAAGCGGCAGCAACGGATACCGGATCTGGGCCGGCGGAAAGATCCTCGCCTACTCGGGTGATACCGAACCCACCGCGCCCCTCGACAAGCTCGTCGAGGGCGCCGACATCGCCATCGTGGAGGCGACCGGGCCAGGGGATGTGTTCAGCCACATGAGCTGGGAGGACGCGACCGCACTCAAGAAGCGCCACCCCAATACCCGATTCATGTTCAACCACGTCTACAACGGCACGGTCGACGGAGCGGTCGCCGACTTGCAGGTGATCGAAGTCTGAAGACCCGGATGACCGCCGCGGCACTGGCGGGCGCACTGGCCGGCGGAGTCACGGGCGCGGTGGTCTTCGGAGCGATGGCCGGTTTCGGTCTGCTCCTTTCCAGCCGCGTTGACAGCATGGTCCCCACGATCGTGCTCGCCATCGCGGGCGCCTACGGGGGCTGGCTTGTGGGGGTGATCGTCTTCGGCGCCGTTCGAGGCGGCAACGCCAAGGAAGAGCAGAGCTGAGCCCGGATGTCGCGTCGACCCGCCCGCTGCTGGACAAGCTCGGGGTCAAGCCCGGATCGAGGGTGGCGATCGTGGACCTCGACGACGCCGGTTTCCTTGCTCTGCTGAGGGGACGGACTTCCGACATCGTCAAGGGTCGACCACGTGAGCCGGTCGACCTCGTTTTCTTGGGCGCAACGGAGCTGAAAGATCTCAAGCGCCTCCACGACGTCAAGCGCTGGATCGAGCCGAACGGCGCGATCTGGGTCGTGCGGCCGAAGGGAGGTCGTTCAGCGATCAGGGACACCGACGTCATCGCAGCCGGGCTCGCGGCCGGCCTTGTCGACAACAAGATCGCCAGCTTCTCGGACACACACGGCGCGATGCGCCTGGTGTTTCGCCTGCGGGATCGGCCCGCATGACATTGCTCATCCGGCCGGGCACACGCGCGGACGTCCCCGTCATCGCCGAGCTGATTCGCGGCCTCGCTCACTACGAGAAGCTGGAGCACGAGGTCACGATGACCGAGGAGCGGCTCGCCGCCAACCTCTTCGGCCCGCACCACTATGCGGAGACGTTGATTGCCGAAGAGGGTGGTGCGCCCGTCGGGTTTGCCCTCTTCTTTCACAACTTCTCGACCTTCCTCGCGCAGCCCGGCATCTACCTCGAGGACCTTTTCGTGGTCCCGGAGCGTCGCGGCGGCGGCATCGGACGCGCGCTGCTCAAAGAACTTGCCCGCCTGGCGGTCGAGCGCGAGTGCGGCCGGCTCGAGTGGTCTGTGCTGGACTGGAACCGCGACGCGATCGGCTTCTACGAGCGCCTGGGTGCCCGGCCCAACTCCGAATGGACCGTCTACCGCCTCACGGGCGAAGCGCTCTCCGCGCTTGGCCGAGAATAGATCGCGCGATGGAAGTCCTTC
>DATMKM010000003.1:0-25224 GCA_035571315.1 Candidatus Acidiferrum sp. | reverse complement strand
GTGGCCGGGCTGGTGTTCGGCGCCGGCCGGCTCTTCGATCGCGGTGACGTGGTGCAGCCTCCGTGGTATTCGGCGTGGGTGCTTTTCCCGGGCGCGTTCCTCCTCGCAGGCGCCGCTGCGATGTGCATCTTCGGCGCGCTGAGCGAGCTGTCTCTGATCCCGCCGGCGATGTGGACCTTGTTGATCGCGGGCTCGGTGCTCTGGGCGGGCGCGATCGTCCTGGTCCGAAGCGCCTCGCGCTAAAAGGCCCACCTGCGGCGAGAGTAAGAACCGAAAACTGGGGTCAACCCAGCTCGTTAAGGCTCGCCCTGGGAGGCTCGCGAGTGCATCATGCCGGCGCCGCCTTCCAGCGTCCGCCTTAGGCACACGCACACCCACATCCGATAAGGCGACCACTTCTCCGCCAGGCGCTCGAGCGCTGCCTGGTCGGGCTCGCTGGCGAGCCCGTACTCCGTGCGGATGGCGCCCAGCAGGCGCCGCTCCTGTGACGGCAGCTCGTCCACCGCGCTCAGCGCACGCAAGCGCACGAGCTCTGACCCCCACGCTCCGATGCCCGGCAGCTGCTGCAGGCTCTTGAGCGAGTCCTCGCGCGGCATCGCCCGAAGCTTCTCTGTGTCGAGCTGGCCGGCCAGCGCCGCCCGTCCAAGCGCGTTCAGGTACTCGACTTTGCGCCCGAACAGCCCCGGGAATCTCTCCAGGTGCGCGAGACGATCCGGGCTGGGGAAGGTCCAGAGCACGTGGCCGTGCACGTCGATCTCCTGACCGAGCTCCCTTGACATGCGGTCCTTCACGCCCTGGCCTTGCCGCATCGAGATTCGCGAGGAGATCACGCACCACGCAGCAGCCTCGTAAGCGTTCGACCAGTTGACCGGCCTGAAACCAGGAAACATTCGTTGCAGCCTGGCTGCGACCGGGTCTCGCCTACCAACCTCAGGCCACGCGCGCCCGTCGACGTCCAGGCTCAGGATGCGCTCGACCTGACTCCTCACCACCTGAGTCTCGGCCGGCCCGCCATGGACCGTTCCCAGCACTCGCCCGCCCGGGTCCTGCTTCAGACACACACCAACCGGAGCCAGCTCGTCGTCCGTCAAGAAAGCCAGGTGCAGGTGGCCTTGCGGATCGCCGGTCTCGGAAGGGGCCCGATGCCAGGCGCCGATGAAGTTGGCGCCCTGCTCGAGCGAGTAGTCGCCCCGAGGGACGATCTCGAACGTAGGAGAAGAGGTCTTCACCAAATCGAAAAGCCGGCCGCGCCCGAGCGACCGGCTCGAGGAAACCTCAGCTACGCCAGCTTGATTCGGTTCGCGCGCGGGCCCTTCTGGCTCGGCTCGATCTCGAAGCTGACCCGCTCGCCGCCCGCCAGCGAGTCGAAGTTCACGGCCGAATCGAGACCGGTCCGGTGGAAGAAATACTCCCGTCCGTCCTCGGCTGCAATAAAACCAAATCCGCGGTCGGAAACCAACTTCTTGATGGTGCCTGTCGGCATCGCCCTACTCCCTTCTCGAAAGCAATGTCGCGAACGCACGGCCCTTTCGAGAACTTCCACGACCGCGGCGCACATCGCCTGCCAAACCGGGCGACTGATCTACCTTACCACCGGCGCTCGCGGGTGCAAAAACATCAAAGAGCCACCATTACGACCCCCGCGAGGGTGGCCACGGCTCCCGCCAGTTTCAGTGGCATGGCCCTCCTCTCGCGCAGCCTCCAGACACCCCATATGGCCACACCGACGACCGAGGTTTCGCGGACCGGCGCGACCACGGTCAGGGGCGCAAAGCTGAGCGCCCAGAGCACCAGCAGGTAGCCGCTCCACATGAAGATTCCGATCACGACTGCCTGCTTGCGACCAATCGGCTGCGGCGCGGTGGGCTGGGGCCGAGCCTCGTCGCGCCCGGCCATGAAGCGCGCGGCCACCCACTTTGAGACTGCAATGCCCACCGACATCAGGACGATCAGCACCCACCCGTAGAGCCATGGTGTCGAGAGCCGCACCCCGACGCGATCGATCGCGGTGTACGAGGCAATCGCCGCTCCAGTGAGCAGCGCGGGTACGGTGGCCCGTCCCGTGGCCTGCGAGAGGGTGACCGCGAGGATCCCGAGCAGCAACATGCCCACGCCCGCAAGCTGAAGCGTGGACAGCTTCTCATTCAGCAGACCAAGGCCTGCGATGACCGCGAGCAACGGAGCCGAGCCGCGCGCGATCGGGTAGACGGCGGACAGCTCACCACGCCGGTAAGCGGTCGCGAGCAACCAGAGATAAGTCACCTCGAGCACGCCGGAGAGCGCGCACCATCCAGCCGCAGCCGGCACCAGGCCGGGGCGCCCGGTCCACACCCACGCCACGGCAACTGCCGGGGTCGAGAGCAAAACCGCGGCCAATGTGCCGCGCTGAAAGGTCTGCATTGGGTCGGCGCTCACCTTCGCGAGGATGTTCCACGTGCCGTGCAGCACGGCGGCGGTGAGGGCGAGCGCGATCGCGGCAGCGATCAGCTGGACACCTCAGGCGGCCGGCGCGGCCGCGCGAGCAGACGCCCGAGGAGCCGGTACACCTCGGGGTTGACCAGCAATCCGTTGTGCGTGCCCCACACGGAGAGCGCCGGAATGTCAGGCCTGAGGCAGGAGCGGAAGTTCACCACGTCATCCGATCGCGTGTAGATCGACGTCGTCGGCACGGCGGGAGGCAGTCGCAGGTCGTGGGCAAACCGTCCTTCGGCGCTCAATCGACGCCCGTAGGCGATCTCGTTCGCCGTCTTGACCACCTCGACCGCGTGGCGCGTGACGAGGGCAAGGTCGGTCGTGTCGGCGAGTGGGGCCCCGAGGGTGATCACCTGCTCGACGCTCTGCGGCCTGCGCTGCGCGAGCACCTTGGCGAGCAAGCCGCCGCGGCTGTGCCCGACGAAACTGACGCGGGACCCTGCGGCGGACTCGATCTGGACCAGGCGGCGGCGCAGACCTGCCAACAGCCGCTCCGAATCCTGAACGTTGAAGTAAATCCCGGACAGGTGGGTCTTGTAGCCGATCCGTTCGAGCCAGTTGGCGAGCACGGTGAGAGACCAGTCACCGGAGAGGAAACCGGGAATCAGAAGCACCGGCCGTCCATCGCCGCGCGGCACGCCGCGCCCGCGAAACACCGGGTCGCGAAGCAGCGCCGACAACTCGCGAAAAGCGAGCGGATCCCACAACTTCACGGCAGCGATCGTAGGTTGTGGGCTGGACCCAGCGAGCGCAGCCCTCGGCGTGCCGCTCTAACTAAGTCGCGTAGACGCCTCCGTCTGTTCCGATCTGGAGAGCGATGGGCGCGAGTGGTGTCGGCGCGGGCCCGCCGGTCACCGCGGCGCCATGGGCCGGGTCGAACGTCGCCCCGTGGCACGGGCAGGTCAACAGCTTTTGTCCCGAGTCGTACGAGACCGTGCACCCGGCGTGGGTGCACACGGCGTCGAACGCCACGACGTTGCCTCCGCCCAGTGAGACGGCGACTGCCGGGTCACCGGTCGACGGTGACTGGAAGGTGATCGATCCCTGCGCCTGTATGTCCGCGAGGGCGCCGATCCTAGTCCCGGTCGGCGATGCGACCGGGCTCGCGGCCGGAGTCTGGCTGGTGGAGGCGCTTTGAATCGAAGGACGCGACCTCGGCAGCATGGCCAGCACCCAGACCAACGCCACCGAAGCGCCACCGAGCTGCAGCAGCAAGCGGCGCCGGCTGAGGTCTGTCGTCGCCGGCCGGCCGCGCTGGTCCCCAAGGGCTGGTCCGAAGATCAGCGGCCTGACCGTGAGCACACCCTGGTCGCCGACCAGGATCAAAGTGATCCAGGCGACGGCGTAGATGCTGTCGGAGCCCAGGAAGTAGGGCTGGACGGACCAGCTGGCCGTCAAGAAGAAAACCAGGTTGACCAGCGCTCCGGCCGCAGCGGCCCAGCGCGTCGCCAGACCCAGAAGCACGAGCACCCCGATCGTCAGCTCCACCGCGATCACCCCGATGCCGGCGAGCTGCGGGACGGGAAGCGCGAAGACCTGGATCAGAAACCCGATCGGGGAGTGCGCCGCAAAGGCCTGCAGCTGAGTCCCGATGTAGGTCGAGGCGCCGGGTTGCAGGAACCCGGGGTCCGAGATCTTCTGCAGGCCCGCGTAAACGAAGGTCACGCCGAGGAAGAGCCGCAGCGGCAGCGTCCCGTAGGCGACCAGGCGGTCGGACGGCTGTGGGCGCTGTGCAGGTTGTTGACGTTGCGTCTTCCGAGCCAAGCCGTATGGGACATTACCCGGAAAGCGCTGCGCGCCTCATGTGGCACTCCTGTGAATTGGCTGGGAACCAGGCGAATTGATTGAACAGACAGTCTGTTAAGGTAATTCGGCAATGGCAGCTCGAGCGTACCGGCTGGGCCCGCGACGCCAGGCCGGCGCCGCACGGACGCGCTCGGGCATCCTCGCCGCGGCCCGCGAGGTGGTCTCGGAGCTCGGCCCCGAATCGAGCGTGGGAAGGGTGGCTCAGCGAGCGGGAGTCTCCCGAATCACGATCTACAACCAGTTCGGCTCCAAAGCCGGACTGCTCGATGCGCTCTCGGCCGACCCCCCGCGCCCGCCCATGAGCGAAGCTCCCGAGGAGACCGCCGCCGACCCCGCCGACGCTCTCAGACGGCGTATCGAACTGGCGTGCGCCGCCTGGGCGTCAGATCCCCGCCTGTACCGTCAGCTCGCCGTCCGCGGACAGAGCGGCCGTCCCGACTTAGACCGTGCGCTCGCCGAGCAGCTTGCCGCGGCCGATCGCTTGCGACCGGGATGCTCGATCAAGGAGGCCGAAGACGTGATCGGGATCCTCACGTCGTTCCCCGTTTTCGATCGCCTGCATAAAGAGGGAAGGCGTTCGCCTTCTGCGGTCGCGGAGATTCTGCTTCGAATGGCGTCGGGGTCCATCACGGCGGGCTCCCAGGTCTACGATTGACGCATTGCGCCATAAGACAGCGGACCTGGACGGACCGGTCCACTACCTCGACTTCGGAGGCACCGGCAGGCCGCTCCTGATGGTGCACGGTCTGGGCGGCAGCGCCCTGAACTGGATGGCCGTCGGACCTGGGATCGCCGACGACTACCACGCCCTGGCCATCGACCTGGCGGGCTTCGGACAGACGCCGCTCTTCCGCCGCTTCGCGTCAGTCGGGGCCAACGCCGAGCTGGTTCACGACTTCATCGAGAAAGTGATCGGCGAGCCGGCCGTGATCATGGGCAACTCGATGGGTGGGCACATCGCTGTCCTGGAGGCCGCGGCCCATCCCGCTTCGGTGACAGCGGCGATCCTGGTCGACCCGGCAATCCCTGGGGTTCACGTCACCCGACCCGAGCCGGCGATGATCGGCGTGATGGCGGGCCTCACGATCCCCGGCCTCGCCGAGATCCTGCTCGACCGGCGCGCTCGGGTGCTGGGTCCCGCGGGGTTGGTCCATGAAACCCTGGCCATCGTCTGTGCCGACCCGTCCCGCGTGCCATCCGAGGTCGTGGAGGCGCACGTCCAGCTCATGCGAGAGCGACACAACCTGGGACGTCAAACCGGCCGCGCCTTTTTGCAAGCGAGCCGATCGATCGGCCTGCGCATGGCCGATCCGCGTTTCTGGACCCAGGTGGCGAAGGTGCGCGCCCCCACCCTGGTGATCCACGGAAGCCTTGACGAGCTCATCCCGGTCGCCGCGGCGCGAGAGCTGGTGCGCCGCAGGCCCGACTGGACGCTCGAAGTGCTCGAGGGGGTCGGTCACGTCCCGATGATGGAGACCCCCGAGCTTTTTCTCAAAGCGCTCAACGCGTGGAGCACATACAGAATCGCCGCCGAATCGGGCACAGACGCAGCAGTGAATTCATAACGGAGAACGCGCTCAACAAAAACTTTGGAAACGGCCAGAGAACTTCGTCACAGCAAGCGCCGCGGTCGGCTTGGCATCGCCATGTCGGCGATTCCCGATTTGCGCCACCTGGGCCGGTGGTACCCGATTCCGCCGATGTGGCTCGAGGGGCGCATTTACCTCGAATACCTGCGCCTGATCCGCGACCCCGTCTTCCGCGGAGTCGACATCCCTCCGGGCCTCGGCAAGCCCGTGATGCTGATACCCGGATTTCTCGCGGGGGACTGGACACTCCACACGCCGTTCCAGTGGATGCGGCGCGTCGGTTACCGGCCGCAGGTGGCGGGCGTCACCTTCAACGTCATGTACTCCGAGGTGATGCTCAGACCGCTGGTCGACACGCTGCGCGAGCTGCGACGCCGGACGGGCGCGAAGGTCTCGGTCGTCGGTCACAGCCGCGGCGGCGTGCTGGCCAAGGTGCTGTCTCACCGCAAGCCCGAACTGGTCGAGCAGGTGATCACGCTTGGATCACCGCTCAACGACCCATTCGACATCCATCCCCTGACGATGGCCGGAGTGCGCGCGGCGCACCTCTACAACGTCTTCCGATACGGACACCCGGCGTCGGTCGAGGAGCGCTTCCTGCGCGATCTCGCCGCAGCGCCGCGGGTCCCGACGACATCGATCTATTCGCGCTCCGACGGCGTCGTCAACTGGAAGGCATGCCTGCGGCATGATGTAAACGCCATCGAGGTACCGGGCAGCCACATCGGCCTCGCGATGAACCCGGACGTCTACCGGATCCTCGCCTACCTGCTGCCTGCCCCTTGGCGGGAGAGCTGACCGGCTAACATCAAATCAGCGGGAGCTCGCCGCCGGCGTGCGCAGGGCGCGCACAAACGGAAGGACGGGCTGAGAGGGCGCACTGACGCCGACCGCATGAACCTGAACTGGGTAATGCCAGCGGAGGGAGATAGATGAGCGACGTCGCCGTTCGCGCCGGCGATTCGGATTCCTTCGGCAGGGTCGAGAGCAACGGCATCGACTCGATCCCCGCGGCCGAAAGACATGGCGCGCCGCGCGAGCTGGCCTTCCTGTGGGCCGGCGCATTCGTCAACTACGCCAGCCTCTTCACCGCGAGCCTGCTGACCACCTACTACGGCCTCGGGGTGTGGGATGGCCTTCTCGCCACGGCCCTGGGTACCGTCGCCGCGGCCGTGATACTCGGCCTGCTGAGCAACACCGGCCCGCGGTCGGGCGAGCCGCAGATCGTCTACACGCGGCGGATCTTTGGCCTTCGTGGCTCTTATGTGGGGGCAGGCCTCACGCTGTTTCTCGCGACCGGCTGGTTCGCGGTCGACTGCGTGATCGCGGCACAGGCGGGCGCCCAGCTTGTCGGCGGCGGAAACCGCTGGGTGACCCTCGGCCTCGTCCTCGTCATCGCGGCGGTCAGCGTGGTGGTCGCGATCCTCGGCCACGAGACGATCAAGGTCCTCGCCACGTATGGAGCGATCGCATTCGCAGCCCTCTCCCTTCTGCTCTTCATATTTCTCGCCCCCCAGTTCCACTGGACCCAGGGACCCACCGTCTCGGGCGGCGACTACCCCGGCGCGTTCGTGCTCGGGTTCATGACCTGCTTCGCGCTGGTCGCGTCGTGGTACCCGTTCGCGAGCGATTACTCGCGCTATCTGCCGAAGTCCAGCCCCACTAGCTCCGTCACGTGGTGGGCGATGGCAGGCGTCGTCGCACCGATGCTGCTGCTCGGCCTGTTCGGACTGCTGCTTCCGACGATCGACGCGAGCCTGGCGGCCGGACAGGGCGTGCTGGCGGTGATCAGCCGGCATTCGCCGACGTGGGTGTCCGTTCCGTTCTTCGTTTTCGTGGTCCTCGGCGAGGTCTGGGCCAACTACTTCGATGTGTACACCGCCGGGCTCGTCACGCTGGCGATGGGAATCAGGCTCCGCCGCTGGCAGACCGCGTTGGCCTGTGGCGTCCTCGGGACCGCGCTCGCTTCTTACGCGGTGCTCGTCAGCGACTTCCACCTGGCTTTCGAGGACTTCCTGATCCTCACCTACCTGTGGGCGCCGGCCTGGGCTGCGGTCGTGCTGCTGAGCTTCTTCTTTTTCGAGTCGCAGCCCAGGTCGCGGCTCGCCCTCTTCGCCTGGCTCGCGGGCACGGCCTCGAGCCTGATGTTCGTCAACTACCTCAACCTCTTCAGCAACGTGGCCGGCACGCCGACGTTCTTCAATGATGGCCTGGTGAGCGCGCTGCATGGAGCCGACCTCAGCGGACTGGTCAGCGTCGCCGTGGCCGCGGCTGTTTACTGGGCAGGGCGGCGCGTGAGGTTCAGTTGAAGCTGCCCGTCGCCCTCACCGTCGCGGGCTCCGACTCTGGCGGAGGAGCCGGCATCCAGGCGGACCTGAAGACCTTCGCGGCACTGGGCGTGCACGGAACGTCGGCGGTCACCGCGATCACCGCGCAGAACACGCTCGGAGTGACCGACATCATGGAGCTGCCTCCTGCCCTGGTCGCGGCGCAGATCGAGGCTGTGATGATCGACATCGGCGCCCAGGGCGCGAAGACCGGCATGCTCTCGAGCGCCGCGATCATCGATGTGGTGGCGACTGCCATCGCGCATTTCAACATCACGAATCTCGTCGTCGACCCGGTGATGGTGGCCAAGGGTGGCGCCAGGCTGCTGCGCGACGATGCCGTCGATGCGCTGCGGCGTCGCCTGCTCCCGCTTGCCGCCGTCGTGACCCCGAACCTCCCGGAGACCGAGGTTCTTCTCGGTCGACCGATCAGGACTCTTGACGAACGCCGCCAGGCGGCACGCGACCTCGTGGCGCTCGGTGCGCGCGCCGCCGTCGTCAAGGGAGGCCACACCGACGAGGAGCAGGCGACCGACCATTACTTCGACGGCAAAGACCTCGTCGAGCTCCAGTCCCCTCGGATCGCAACAGTGAACACACACGGCAGCGGCTGCGTCTTCTCCGCCGCGATCGCGGCCGATCTGGCCAAGGGCAGCGACTGCCTCGCCGCCGTGCTGCTGGCCAAGGAGTTCATCACCGGCGCGATCGAACGCTCGCTCGAGGTCGGCCGCGGTCACGGCCCGGTCAACCCGATGTTCAGGATGATCGGCTGAGCGCGACACGTTTCTTAAGGAAAGCTGGGGTCGCCGGAGCCGGTTAAGCTGTGCCGTCATGAGCAAGCGAAAGCGGGTCACCAAGCCCCCCGCCGGCACTGACGAGCCCGCCGGCGAAGTGAGCACGACCGCCGACGCCGACGCGCCCAAGGAAGACATGGCGCACGTCAGCCGCGACGTGCTTTCGGGCAGCCCGGATATTTTCGCCCCCAAGTGGAGCGAGGAACCGGCCGCCGCTCCAGCACCGGAAGCTGTGGCCGAGCCGGTGGCCGCCGAAGCCGCGGCCGAGCCCGCCGAGGCCGTCGCGCCGCCTATCGAAATGGTCACGACGCCGGCCCAGGCTCCGGCGGAGCCGGAGCCGGAACCGGCGCTTGCGCCCCCGATCAGCGCCACGGCTCCTCCACCTCACTACGTCGCTCCCGCGGTTCGCCCGGCGGGGCGCCGCAGCGCCGGGTCGACGATGGCGCTCGGCGTCGTCCTGGTCGTCGTCGGCATATTCGCCCTCGGCATCGTCGTGTTCGGCATCGACCTCACCCAGTACGGCTGGCCCCTCTTCGTGATCATCCCCGGCCTCACGCTGCTGGTGGTCGGCTTCGTCGGCGGCGGCGTGGGCGCGTCGGTCCCGGGAGGCATCGTCACGATGCTCGGGCTCGTGCTCGCCTACCAGAGCAGCAGCGGCGACTGGGCGAGCTGGGCTTTCGCGTGGGCGTTGGTCGCGCCGGGCGGCGTCGGACTTGGTCTCTACCTGCAGGCCTTGCGCGACCGCGACCCCGCGATGCTGCGGCGCGGCCGGACCCTCATTTTCATCGCTGCGCTGATCTTCATGATCGGGTTCGTGGTCTTCGAGTCGATCCTCGGCATCAGCGGGACTGACTACGGGTTCTTCGGCAAGGCAGCCCTACCCGGCCTGCTGATCGTGATCGGCATCATCCTGCTGGTCCGCAGCATCCAGCGCACGAGACAGGCTTAAGGCGCTAGCGCTCGCTGCGGCGTAGCTGACCGATCCGCGCGGCAAGTCCGTCGCGGCCGATCTGATACTCCGTTTCGGGGCGAAACTCCCTGAAACCAAGCTTCTTGTTGATCGCCAGCATCGGCGCGTTGGAGCCCGCGTTACCTGTCGTCACCCACTGCGCCTCAGGGTGGAGCTCATGAACGTGCCGGAGCATCGCCGCTTTGACCCACTTGCCCAATCCACGGCCCCTTGAGTCCGGCCTTACCCCGGTGAATCGCTGCTCGATGACCGTCGGCCGATGAGGCGCCAAGCTCACATCTGTGATCGCCGAGATCACCCCGTTGGGCTCTCGAGTCAGGATCGTAAACAGCTGCTCCTTGCCGATCTCCAAACGGGCGTAGGACTCGCGCATATGGTCGGGGGTCAGCACGATCTCACCGAAGTCCATATCTTCGAACGGAATGGTGTTTAGCAGGCTCGAAAGCTGTGGCGCATAGTCCTCCCACATCGCTTCAGGCAGAGGTCCCTCATAGATCTCGAGCTTCGTGTGGGGTGAGCGTTTCGGGCCTTCACTGATCCACCGATCGACCATCTTCCAGTCGACATCGGCCAGCTTCAGCCGGTTCTCCGCGCCGGTGAGCTTGGGCGCGGCGCCCATCCAGCGGAGGAACGCGTGAGCGGGAGCCGCTTCGGCGGCCAGGCCGGCAACCGAGCACCCGTGCTCGTCCATGAGCTCGAGCAGCAAAGGCAACCAGGACGACCCGATACCTCGACGCCGCGCGTCGGGCCGCACGTAGATGTAGGCCCAGAAGAGATGCTTGTTGGACTCGTGGCCCGGGGTCCCCGGCTTGCTCGTGGAACCGGAGAGCCAGCTCACCAGGCGGCCGTCCTCGGCGATCTCGTAGTGATGGTGGATGTCAAACGGGCTGTCGCGCTTGAGCAACCTCTCCTCCAGGTCATCGGGGCGCAGAGGATCGCCGGGACGCGACTCGTTCTGCCTCAAGCGGCGGTACTCGTGATAGCGCTTCCAGAAATCTCTGTCCGCCGATTTGAACTCGACAAGACCCACTTTGTGCGCGGCCGCCATCGACCGATAATCTCACAACGATGAGTGCCCCCCGGCGGCCCTTCAAGGTGGGCGTGACAATCCACCCGCAGCAGTGCACGATCGGCGAGCTGCGCGACGCATGGCGCCGCGCCGACGACCTGGGCGTCGACAGCATCTGGATCTGGGATCACTTCTTTCCGCTGTACGGAGATCCGGAAGGAAACCAGTTCGAGTGCTGGTCGGTGCTGTCCGCGACTGCGCTCGACACGCGTGCGCCTCAGATCGGACCGATGGTGACCTGCATCGGCTACCGCAATCCCGACCTGCTCGCCTACATGGCCGGCACCGTCGACCAGCTGTCCGGCGGGCGGCTCGTTTTGGGCCTCGGCGCGGGATGGTTCGAGCGCGACTACGCGGAGTACGGATACACGTTCGGGGAAGCCAGGGATCGCGTTCGAGATTTGAAAGAGGCCCTGCCGCGAATCAAGAGCCGCCTCGCGAAGCTGAAGCCGGGGCCGGCGGGCGCTCTGCCGATCCTGATCGGCGGCGGCGGCGAGCAGGTGACGCTAAGGCTCGTTGCCGAGCACGCGCAGATGTGGAACGGCGGGGGGCGCCCAGACGAGTTCGCTCACAAGTCCGCGGTCCTCGACGAGTGGTGCCGGCGCTTGGGTCGAGATCCCAAAGCGGTGGAACGGACGGCGAACGTCGGCGCCACGACGCCCAAGCTGGTGCAGGAGTGGCTGGCGGCGGGCCTTCAGCACTTCGTGGTCAGGCTGGCTCACCCGTTCGACACCGGGGCGGTCGCCCGCCTGATCAAACGTCGGGATTCGTGACGGGCTGGTTTTGACGCGGACGGCGAAGCTTTAGCGCCTCTTCCTCCAACGCAAGACGATGACAGGTGCGCATCGCCTGCATCAAGTCCTGCGTGGTGATCCCGAATCGGTTGCGTATCACGCCGTCGAAGTACGTCATTCCGGTGAACCGGCTCAGCGGCGACTTCCGCGGACGAACCAGCGCGCGGTTCAACCGGTAGAAGATCACGTTGGGCACCGTTTTCGGGTCTTGCCATTCGCCGCCCTCTGACATTCGTATGCCGCGGAACGGTCCGATGTGCGCTCCCATGAAATCCGTCACGTGCGCCCATTGGACGAGGCTCTTTGTCTGCGGGGACCCGAGACGGAACCCCTCCGTGGTCAGCGTGAGCTGCTCGCCGATGCCCTGCATCGCGGTGAAGTAATACGCGTTGAGGCCGACCATCAACAGGACCGTCAGGGGCACCAGCCACGGGTAGCTGACATCCGAAAACAGGGCGAGCACAAGCGCGAGTGGAAACGCAGTCCATCCCGCTAATCGCAGCCAGCGTATGGCACGGGGCAGGACGGGAGCGACGAGCACGACCTCTCCGCGTCGCGGGTCGAGGTTGGGCGCTCGTCGCTCCCGCCGGCGCCACGCGTCCCACGCCCGGATCGCGGCCGCGGTCGTACCGCCGATGCCCACCGTGTACACGGTGAGCAGTGCCACCGTGATCACGAGTACGGTCCGCGGGTCCACTTCCGGCATTGTAGGGAGCACAAGCAGCGGTGCTGTTATTTGTGGACCGCTCACTAACGAAATGTAAATTCCCAGGCTAGGATTCGTAGCACCACACCCTCTTCGCGGCGCGAGCCTCCTGCTGCTTGGCAGGAGGCTCGTCTATTTCGTGGGGGGAGGACAGCACGCGCACGCAAGCGGCGATGAGGATGAGACCTGTTGATTGCTCGCCGACGCTACCCCCCCTCGTCAGCCGCGTGGCGTTGGGCTGGGAAAGTGGTGTGTGGCTGTGGTCACAGTAGGACCGGCCTAGGGCGCCGCTTGGTGTTACGAACTGAAAAAGCTAAGCAGCCTTTACTGCGGCCACCAGCTTGGTCAGAGAGTCTTTGGCGTCGCCGAAGAACATCAGGGTTTTCGGGTCGTACATGAGGTCGTTGTCGATGCCCGCAAAGCCAGGTCGCATCGAGCGCTTCATGAAGATGATGTTCTTCGCCTGGTCCGCGTTCAGGATGGGCATGCCGTAGATCGGGCTGCCCGGGGCGTTGCGCGCGGAGGGGTTGACCACGTCGTTGGCTCCGACGATCAGCGCCACGTCCGCATTCTTGAACTCGTCGTTCACCTCGTCCATCTCTTTCAACTGCTCATACGGCACGTTTGCCTCGGCGAGCAGCACGTTCATGTGGCCCGGCATGCGGCCGGCCACCGGGTGAATCGCGTACGTCACCTCGACGCCACGCTTCTCGAGCACATCGGCCAGCTCGCGCGCCGCGTGCTGCGCCTGGGCCACCGCGAGCCCATACCCCGGCACGATGATCACCCGCTGCGAGTAAGCAAGCAGGGTCCCGATGTCCTCGGCGGAGCCGGAGCGCACGCTGCGCCCTTCCTTGCCCGCGACCGCGGCGCCGGCGGCATGCGTCTGGCCGAACGCGCCGAACAGGACGTTGCCCAACGAGCGGCCCATGGCGTCACTCATGAGCTTGGTCAGGAGGCTACCTGACGCCCCGACCAGCGTCCCAGCGACGATCAGCGCGAAGTTGTTGAGGGTGAACCCGCTCGCCGCGACGGCGAGGCCGGTGAACGCATTGAGCAGCGAGATCACCACCGGCATGTCCGCGCCGCCGATGGGCAGCACGAAGGCGACCCCCAGCACCAGAGCGAGGACCATCAGAGCGAGGAAGGAGAACGGGATCGACGCGACGGCCAGCACCGCGATGACGAAGCCGAGGATCGCCGCAGCCAGGATCCCGTTGACGACCTGCTGGCCCGGGTAGGTGATGGGCTTCCCGGTCATCAGCTCCTGGAGCTTGGCGAACGCCACCATGCTGCCCGCGAACGAGACCGACCCGATGACAATGCTGAAGACGCTGGGGAACGCTAGTGCGAAGGCAGGGTGCTGGCCGAAGCTCAGGAGCTCGGCCACCGCGACGAGAGCCGCGGCACCGCCGCCCACCCCGTTGAAGAGGGCGACCATCTGCGGGATGGCGGTCATCTTCACCACGCGCGCGCCGAAGCTTCCGACCGACCCTCCGATCACGACACCGATCGCGATGATGATCACGCCGGCGGTCGTGAAGTGGCGCTGCGGCAGGGTCGCCGCCAGCGCGATCACCATGCCGACGGCGGCGATACGGTTCCCGTTGCGAGCCCCCTTCGGCGAGCTGAGCTGCTTCAGGCCGAGGATGAAACAGACCGCAGCCACCAGGTATGCGAGCTCGATGAGGGTGCTCACTTGGTTGGGGTCGACTCTTTGGCCGCGGGCTGCTTCTGAGCCTGGTTCCGACCCTTGAACATCTCGAGCATCCGGTCTGTGACCACGAAACCGCCGACCACGTTCGTGGTGGCGAGGGTAACCGCGACCAGCCCCACGACGATGTTGACCGGCGAGCTCGCGCCCGCCGCGATGACGATCGCTCCCACCAGGATGATGCCGTGGATCGCGTTGGTCCCCGACATCAGGGGCGTGTGCAGGATCGTCGGCACCTTGGAGATGACCTCGATTCCCACGAAGATCGCCAGCACAAAAAAGGTCAGCTCGTTGAGCAGCTCGTTGCTCATTGCGCCGGCTCCAGCAGTTGTTTTGCCCGCTCGTTGACGATCTCGCCGCCGTGCGTGACGCAGCTGCCCTTGGTGATCTCGTCCTCGAAATCGAGCGTGATGGCCCCGTCCTTGACGAGGTGGAGCAGCAGGTTGGCGACGTTGCGGGCGTAGAGCTGGCTCGTGGCCAGCGGCATCGTCGAAGGCACGTTGCGGGTGCCGATGATGGTGACCCCCGCCACGTCGACGTCCTTTCCCGCCTGGGTCAGCTCGACGTTGCCGCCGGTCTCCGCGGCGAGGTCGACGATCACCGATCCCGCGCGCATTCCCTTCACCATCTCACCCGTCACCAGCAGTGGGGCCCGCCGGCCAGGCACCGCCGCGGTGGTGATGACGACGTCGGACTTCGCGACATGCTCCCCGATAAGCTCCCTCTGCTTGCGGAGGAATTCCTCTGACTGTTCGCGGGCGTAGCCGCCCTCCCCCTGCTGGCTCTCCAGCGCAAGCTCGATGAAGGTCGCGCCCAGAGACTGGACCTCCTCCTTCACCGCGGGGCGCACGTCGTAGGCCGAGACCACCGCACCCAGCCGGCGAGCCGTGGCAATCGCCTGGAGCCCGGCAACTCCTGCGCCCATGACCAACACGCGCGCAGGGGCGACCGTCCCAGCGGCCGTCATCATCATCGGGAAGAATTTGCCGAGGCGGCCGGCGGCCATCAAGACGGCCTTGTAGCCGGCGGCCGAGGCTTGCGACGAAAGCGCGTCCATCGACTGCGCCCGCGAGATGCGCGGCAGGAGCTCGAGGCTGAAGGCGGTCACGCCCCGCTTGGCCAGGGCCCTCACGATCTCGGCCTGGGTGGCGGGCTGAAGGAAGCTGATGAGGACCGATCCGCTCTTCAGCAAGGCGATCTCGCCGGCCTCGGGCGCCTGGACCTTGAGCACGGCGTCCGCATCCTTCAGCAGGGCGTCGGCGCTCTTGACGACCATGACGCCGGCCTTCTCGTAAGCCTCGTCGGGAACGTAGGCGCCCGAGCCGGCGCCCGACTCGACGCTCACCTCGAGCGACGCCGCTTTGAGCTTGGCCGCCGTGTCTGGTGTCAGGGCTACCCGACGTTCGTCGTCGGCCCTTTCTTTCGGAATGGCGACCTTCACAGACTGGCCACTCTAAGGAATCGAGGCTCGTTGCTGCACACGCGTAAAATCCTTTGTCCGCGGCGAAAAAGAGAAATTGACCGAGCAGATCATCAACGACCTAACCATCCAGGCAGCCACGGTCAACGGTTCCGGCAGCCAGACCGCAAACCTGGTTTTGACCCGCGCGATCTTCCATATGGGCATCCCCGTCGCCCCCAAAAACGTCTTCCCGTCCAACATCGAAGGGCTGCCCACGTGGTACCAGCTCCGGGTCACGCCCGAGGGCCACATGGCGCGGACGGACAACGTCGACATCCTCGTGGCTTTCAACCCCTCGACCTGGCACCAGGACCTCAAGACGGTGCGTCCCGGCGGCGTCGTGATCCACGAAGAGGTCTACTCCACCGCTGACGTGCGAACTGACGTCACCTACTACCCGGTGCCATTTGCCAAGCTCGCCAAGTCGAAGATCCAGAACGACACACTGCGGAAGCAGCTCGCCAACATGATCTACGTCGGCGTCGTCGCGGGCGTCCTGGGGATTCCACTCGAGGCCCTCGAGCATGGCGTGACGCGCCAGTTCAACTCGAAGCCGAAGGCCGTGCAGGTGAACGTGGAAGCGATCAAGGTCGGCTACGACTACTGGCAGGACAACTTTTCCAAAAAGGACCCCTACATGCTCGAGCCGATGACCGGAGCGGTCGAGGGCAAGGTGCTCGTCGAAGGCAACCAGGCGGCCGCCATCGGCGCGTTGATGGGAGGGGTCACCGTCGCCGCCTGGTATCCAATCACGCCCTCCTCTTCTGTCTGCGAGAACCTCATCGCGTACGCGGACAGGTTCAGGATCGATCCCAAGACGGGCGAAAAGCTCATCTCGATTGTGCAGGCTGAGGACGAACTCGCGGCGGTCGGTATGGCGATCGGCGCCGGCTGGGCCGGCGCCCGGTCGATGACGTCGACCTCCGGACCCGGCATCTCGCTGATGGCGGAGTTCGTCGGGCTCGGCTATTACGCCGAAGTGCCAGTCGTCATCTTCGACATCCAGCGCATCGGGCCCTCGACCGGACTGCCCACGCGCACCTCGCAGGCCGACGTGGCCTTCGCGTTCACCCTTTCGCACGGCGACACGAGGCACATCGTCCTGCTTCCGGGCACGGTCGAGGAGTGCTACGAGTTCGCCCGGGATTCGTTCGACTACGCGGAGCGTTTTCAGACCCCGGTCTTCATGCTTTCCGACCTCGACCTCGGGATGAACCTGTGGATGACGCCGGAGTTCAAATACCCCGACCGGCCATTCGACCGCGGCAAGGTGCTTTCCAAGGCCGACCTCGACCGCCTCGCAGGCGAATGGGCGCGCTATCGCGACATCGACGGCGACGGGGTGACCTACCGCACGCTCCCGGGCACCGACCACCCGGCGGCCGGATACTTCACCCGCGGCTCCGGCCACGATGAGTTCGCGCGCTACACGGAGAATGCCGACGCCTACGCGCGCAACATGGACCGTCTTGCTCGCAAGCTCGAGACGGCTCGCCACACCCTGCCGGCGCCGCTCGTCGATGAGAGCACCAAGTCCCCGATCGGTGTGATCGCGTTCGGCTCCACCCACGCCGCAGTGATGGAGGCCCGCGAAGCGCTGGTCGCTTCCGGTAAACCCGTCGATTACCTCCGCCTGCGCGCGCTGCCCCTTTCCGACGAGGTGGTGGCTTTCATCTCCCGACACGAGCGCGTGTACGTGGTGGAGCAGAACCGCGACGGTCAGGTCTACGACATCATCCGGCTCGCCCTGCCGCCCCACCTGGTCGAACGAGTCGGCTCGATCCGCCACTACAACGGCCAGCCGATCCCGGCGTCGGCCATCACCGGACCCCTGATGCAAACGGAGGCCGTCCCCGTATGAGCGCCACCCTGAACCATGTCGGTCTGACCCGCGACGCCTACAAGGGCGCCGCGACAACCTTATGTGCGGGGTGTGGTCACAACTCGATCACCAACCACATGATCAAAGCGCTCTACGAGTTGGGGATCGAGCCGCACCGGCTCGCCAAGATGTCGGGCATCGGCTGCTCGTCAAAGACGCCCGCCTACTTCGTCGAATCCGCGCACGGGTTCAACGGTGTGCACGGTCGTATGCCCTCGCTGACCACTGGCGCACAGCTCGCCAACCGGCAGCTGATCATGCTCGGCGTCTCGGGCGACGGGGACACGGCCTCAATCGGCCTCGGCCAGTTCCTGCACATGATCCGCCGCAACGTCGACTGCACCTACATCATCGAAGACAACGGAACGTACGGGCTGACCAAGGGCCAGTTCTCGGCCACCGCCGACCTGGGCTCCGTCCAGAAGAAGGGCGCGGTCAACACATTCCAGCCGATCGACCCATGCGCAGTCGCCCTGACGCTCGGCTGCTCGTTCGTCGCGCGCTCTTTCAGCGGCGACGGCAAGCAGGTGGTCCCGCTCATCAAGGCCGCGATCGCCCACCGCGGGACGGCCATCCTGGACATCATCTCGCCTTGCGTGACATTCAACGACCACGACGGCTCGACCAAGAGCTACAGCTGGGTCAAGGACCACGAGGAGTCGATCGCAGACGTTTCCTTCATCCCATTCTTCGAAGAGGTGCACGTCGACTATGAGCCCGGCACGATTCGCGACGTCGAGCTCCACGACGGCTCGCACATCGTGCTCAAGAAGCTGGGCGAGGACCACGACCCGTCGGACCGGCGCGCAGCGATGCGGGTCATCGAAGAGGGGCGTGCGGCCGGTCACCTCGTCACAGGTTTGCTCTACCTGGACACGACGATGGAAGACTTCGCCACCACCGAGGGCATCCCACAGCGCCCCCTGAAGGACCTTGACGAAAGCGAGCTGCGACTTACGCCGGATCAGTTTTCCCAGCTCATGTCCGAGTTCGCCTGAGCCCTCTCAAGGCCGACCCGCCTGCGACCGAGAAGGAGCTGCTGCGCGGAACCCGTCTGGTCGCCCGCCGCGATCCCGCCATGGCGCGGCTGATCAAGGCCGCTGGAGGCATCGAGCTGCGTCCCGCCCTCGAGGACGCGTTCGCCGCACTCGTGCGCTCGATCATGTACCAGCAGCTGGCGGGCGCCGCGGCATCGACGATCCACGGCCGCTTCCTGAAGCTGTTCGCGAACGGCCTCTCCCCGGCCGCGGTGCTCGCACTGCCGGAGGGGATCATGCGCACGGCCGGAGTCAGCGGCGCGAAGTCGGCGGCCATCACGGATTTGGCTCGCAAGGTGCAGGACGGCACCGTTCCGCTGGATGCCGTCGACTCCTTATCAGACGACGAGCTCGTCGCCCACCTCGTCCAGGTCCGAGGCATCGGTCCCTGGACCGCCCAGATGTTCCTGATCTTTCAATTGCGCCGGCTCGACGTGTGGCCGGTCGACGATTATGGGATCCGCAAGGGCTGGGCGCTTGCCCACAAGCTGAAGGAGGTGCCGGCTCCGCGGGCGCTGCAGGTTGAGGGGGACATTTTTCGACCCTACCGGACCATCGCGGCGTGGTACTGCTGGCGAGCGGTGGATACCGTCCTGCCGATCTAACGTCCGTACTTTCTGCGCAGGCGCTCGATCTCCGGGTCCGTCATCGGCGCGGCGCCGTAGGCATCGAGAAATTCCCGTCCGTGTCCCGGCCCAAAGTTGTACTGGAGGCTCCAGACGCCGGCGGCGAGGTCCTGGCGTGGATCGCCCAGCCCGGTCTGCCCGACGTCGATCAAACCGGTCAGGACCCCGTCGGTGACCAGGACGTTCGGCATGCAGTAATCCCCGTGGACCAGGACGTGGCCACGCTTTCTCTGACCGAAGGGGCAGTCCGCGGCATCGGTGGCATGAATGGCGCGCAGGATCTCTCCCAGCACGCGGGCTGCACGGGAGTGCGGCCAATCCACCGACCGGTGGTAGAGCGGGACGCCCGGTCGCTCGCGAGTCATGAGCCAGTCGTCGCCCGCGGCCTGGAAGAAGCCAACCACCTCGGGAACCGGCAAGCGTCCTTGGAGCCATTCCAGGCGATCGCGCTCGCCCGCCAGCGCAGCCGCCCGCTTCACATAGACAACGCCATTCTCTCCCGCCAGGCGCCATACCGTGCCGGCCCAGCTCATCCACGCCAGTTCGCCGTCGACCTGGGTGCCTCCGATCGCCGCCAGCGCGGCGGCACGCACTCTGCGCGGCAGCCGCAAAGTAGCCGATGAAGTTTCCATCAGGAGTCCTCTGTACCATGGCGTGAACGGCTGGCGTTTTCAATTCGTTTGGGGGTGGGTTGTGGTAGCTCTTCCGGAATCTCCTGATGCCTTCGCGGATGCGACGTGGGAGGACATTGCGCCGTACTACGAGGCGCTCGCGACCAGCCCGCTCGACCGGTCCAATGTCGAAGCATGGCTCTCGAACTGGTCGGCGTTCGAGTCGCTCCTCTCGGAGGCGGGCGCCCTCGCCGGCTTCGCCTACTCGTGCGACACGTCCGACCCGGCTCGCGAGTCGGCTCAGCTGAGGTTCGGCGCGCAGATCTCGCCCAAAGCGCGCGAACAGCGAATCCGTTTGCAGGAGCGCCTCTTGCAGCTTGATTACGTCCGGCCCGGATTGGAGACAACCATCGAGCGGTTCCGCAACCAGATGCGCCTTTTTGCACCAGCCAATGTCCCGCTCTTCGCCGACCTCTCGAAGCTCGAGACCGAATGGTCGAAGGTCAACGGTGCGATGACCGTCGAGTGGGACGGCGAGCAGAAGACCCCGTCTCAGCTCCTGCCGTTCCTCGAGTCGACCGACCGCGCGGTGCGAGAGCGCGCCTTCAGGCTGCGGGCCAGGCCGTACATCGAACGGCGCGGCGTGCTCGCGGACATCTTTGACCGCATGTACGACCTGCGCGAGCATGTCGCGCGCAATGCCGGCTTCGCGAACTTTCGTGATTTCGCGCACCTTGAGAAGAATCGTTTTGACTACACGCCGGACGACTGCCTGCGCTTTCACGAGGCGGTCGAGTCGGCGGTGCTACCCGCAGTGGAGCGGCTCTTGCGACGGCGGCGCGACACCATGGGACTGGACTCATTGCGGCCGTGGGATTTGACCGCCGATTCAAGAGGCCGCCCACCTTTGAAGCCCTTCCAGGACATCGCCACCTTCATCGACCGAGCGGGCGATGTCTTCGGGCACGTCGACCCTCAGTTCACCAGCTACTACCGCCGGATGGCTGAGGCTGACCTGCTCGACCTGGACAATCGCAAGGGCAAAGCCCCGGGCGGTTACTGCCAGACGCTCGCCTTCAGAAAGATGCCGCTCATCTTCATGAACGCGGTTGGCGTGGACGACGACGTGCGCACGCTGCTGCACGAGTCGGGCCACGCTTTCCACTCCTTTGAAGCCTCGCCGCTTCCCCTGTTGTTTCAACGGCATCCCGGCTCGGAGATGGCTGAGGTAGCTTCGATGTCGATGGAGCTGCTTGCCATGCCTTTCATCGACACCGCTAACGGCGGCTACTACCGCGAAGCCGACGCGGTCCGGTCGCGCGCCGAGTTGCTGGAAGGAATCATCCTGTTCTTTCCGCACTGCGCCTCGGTCGACGCCTTTCAGCAGTGGATCTACCTGAACGACGATGGACGCGACGCGGATGCCCGCGACCGGAAGTGGCTAGAGCTGCGCCGGCGCTTCGAAGGCACCTCGGTGGAGTGGGATGGCCTCGACCCGGAGCGAATCGCGCGCTGGTACCAGCAACCCCATTTTTTCGGCAGCCCGTTCTACTACATCGAGTACGGGATCGCTCAGCTCGGCGCGCTGCAGGTGTGGCGCAACAGCCTGCGCGATCCGCACGATGCGGTGCGCAACTACCGAGGGGCGCTCGCGCTCGGCGCGACAAAGCCCCTGCCCGAGCTGTTCAAGGCGGCCGGCGCGCGGCTCATGTTCGACAGCGAAGGGATGCGCGACCTCGTTTCGGTGGTCGAGGAGGAGCTGGCAAAACTCCGCGACTAGGGCCAGTGTCAGTTGTTGATGATGTCGCGCAGCGGTAGCTTGGGGCCAAATCGCGGCGCTGAGATGCCTGAGATCGTCAGCAGGCGGATCACACGGGCCCGGTGGCCGCTGTACGGGGTCAGCAGCTCGAGCATTCGCTCATCGGTCGAGCGCGCCGTCCCGTCGAGCGCGTAGCCGACCGCGTGAGGCAGGTGATAGTCGCCGACCTGCACCGCGTCGGCGTCTCCCAACGCCACCAACGCGACCTTCGCGGCGGTCCACGGGCCTATCCCAAAAAACGCCTGGAGCCTGCGATACGCGCTCGCGATGTCCATCGTGGTGGTCTCTTCGAGCCGGTATGCGCTCCGCGCCGCCCGGATGATCACCTCGGCGCGCCGGCGCTCGACTCCGAAGCGGTGGAACGTCCAGTAAGGAGTTCGCGCCAGCACCTGAGCTGACGGAGGGAGCTTGAGGCGCACCGGCCCCGGGGCAGGCTCACCCAACCCGTCGACGAGCGCTCGATAGCTGGTATGCGCCTCGACGGTGGTCACCTTCTGAGCCAGCACGACCGGCACGAGCGCCTCGAACACCGCGTGAGTCCGCGTGAGCCGCAAGCCGGGATGGCGGCGATGCAGGTCCGAGATGAGCTGGTGGCGGGGTTGGAACCCGCTGGCGTCGTCCTGTTCGCCGCAGACCGCGGCCGCTCGGCCCGCCGCCCAATCCGCGCCGGGGCCCCAGGCTTCGACCTCGACCGTGGGCGCCGAATATGTGAGGTGGACCGTCGACGGACCCTCCGGCGTCCGCGTGGCGCGCCACGCCTCGTTGCGATGAACCCGCAGCGAGAGGCCGAACCCGATCGGCGCCAGAGTGGAAAACATGTCGAATGGCCGCGCCGTCTCGAACGCCGTCCGCACCTGCGGCTCCACACCGCCAGCCTACCGCCTCAACGGCACCGCCAGGACGAATGTGCTTCCGCTCCCCACCTCGGACTGCACGGTCAGGTCTCCGTCGTGCATGCGGGCGATCTCTCGCGACAGCCAGAGGCCGAGACCCGTGCCCTGGACATGCTGCGTGGTCTGCACGCGGCCGAACCGGGTGAAGAGCTTGACCTGGTCCTCCGGGCTGATCCCCACTCCCCGGTCGATGACGGAGACAGTGGCCATGCCGTCGCTACGCCGGATGCGAACGATGATTTCGGAGCCGGCGGGCGAGTACTTGGCCGCATTGCTCAGCAGGTTCCGTACCACCATCTGAAAGCGGTCCGGGTCGACGTCGGCTTCCACCGCCTCGGCCGGCTCGTCGACTTTGACTTCGTGGCCCCGCAGCAGCATCTTCACTCCGTCGATCGCCCTGTCGGTGATCTCGACGACGTCGCCACGCTTCTTGTTCAGCTCGAGTCGACCCTCTTCGAGCCGCGCCGCTTCGAGCATCTGCTCGAGCATCCAGTTGATCTCGTCCGACTTGGCTATGAGAAGCGGGAGCACCGAGCTCGCCTTTGGCGGCAGCTCCCCCAGCGATCCCGCCTCGAGCATGGTCAGGTACCCCTTGATGATCGTCATAGGTCCACGCAGCTCATGGGAGGCCACATTCAAGAAGTCGCTCTTCGCCTTTTCGAGCGCCTGGATCCGCGAGGTGAGGTTCACCCGGTCGAGGCCGGCGGCGATGCTGATGGCGTACTGGGCCAGGCGGGTGAGCTCGTCATCACCGAAGGTCGTCGTCATGCGCCCGGAGACCAAGACGATCGCGCCAGGACCCTTCTCCAGGTCAAGCGGGACGATTAGCAGGTGGTCCAGTCTCCACGGTTCACGGCGTTGTCCCGCCGCGGACAGAAAGTCTTTCAGCGCCGCGATCCGTTGCGCCTCGTCTCGGTCCACCCCGTTTGACGCGAGGATGGACCCATCCGAATCGATGACGAACGCGCTCTCGCCGCCGGTCAGTCGCTGGGCCCAGCCCAGGGCACGTTGCGCAAAGGTCTGCCGATCGGGGCTGTACAGGAGAAGTTCGTGAAGGGCGCTGCGAAACTGGGCCTCGTCGGTCACTCGGCCGAGGATAGCCCAAACGCAGATATTTCAACGACACGGAGTGAGCAGATGAAGTGGATAACCCGAAAGAACGCCAGCGTCGACCGGATCGCCTGCCCGTGGCTGGTGAAGCGGTTCATCGACGCCGAGGCCGAGTTCGTATACGTACCGGCAGCTGAGGTGATCGCCGTCGCCGAACGGGAGGGTGCGATCCCCTACGACATCGGCGGGGTCGAGCTCGGACACGTCGATGGCCGCTGCAGCTTTGAGTCGATGATTTTGAAATACGGCCTGCACGACCCCGCGCTCGACCGGCTGGCCCAGATCGTGCATGGCGCGGACGTGAGCGCCGACGTCGACAAGACGCCGGAGGCGGCCGGCCTCAAAGCGATCGCCCACGGGTTCGCGATGGTCCACGGGGAGAACGACCATTTAAAGATCGCTCTGGAGACACCCCTGTACGACGCGCTCTACGCGTGGTGTCAGCACGAGGCGGGAAAGGTCAAGACCCAGCCGGCGTGACAGCGATGCCGTTCGGATCGGTGCGTGCAGCGTCGAGGCGCCTGATCTCGAAGCTCTGCAGCCCTCGGACGCCGGCGTGGACGGGCGCCGCGCCGCGACCTTCGAGCAGGTTGATGCCGAGATGATGGTGATACCCATCCCAGCTCATGAACCGCATGACGTGACCTGCCTCGGCCATCAGCTCCATGCCCATGGATTCGTAAAAGGCCTGCGAGCTGTCGAGGTCTGCGACATTGAGGTGCATGTGACCCAGCACCGTGCCGCTGGAGAATTTCTGTTCCGGCTGGTCGGCGACGCGCAGGAGGCGTTCGAAATCCAGGTGATCGGTGCCGATGTTCAGACGGCCGCCCGGGTACTGCCATTCGCTTCGCGGGCGGTCGGCGTAGACCTCGATGCCGTTTCCCTCCGGATCGTCGAAATACAGGGCCTGGCTGACGAGGTGGTCGGCCGTACCGGTCAGCGGCAGCCGCTCTTCGAGGGACCGCCGCAGGAAGCCGCCCAGCTCCTCCTCGCGCGGCAAAAGGATCGCGAAATGATAGAGACCGGCCGTGTGCGGGGGCCGCTCCTGGCCGCCGGGCAGCGCCTGGAGGCGCAGCAGGGCTCTGTCGCCGGCGCCCAGGGTGGCCGCGCCGGCGCCGTCCTCGATTCGGGTCAGCCCGAACCGCTCGTAAAAATCCACCTCACGCTCGAGATCGAGGACTTTGAGCTCGACCGAGCCGAGGGGCCAATCGGATTTCACAGTGATCTCAATCTACCCGGCGCAAGCCATCGCTAACACCAGCGCCCGGGCGGCAGCCGAACGGGCTAGATCTCGGTTTCGCTCTGCTGGCGAACTGGGCCCACACCCCGCGGAGAGCCGACGATCTGCTTGATCCGGTCGCGCGTGAACCTGCCGACGAAAAGCGGCACGAACTGCGGCACCCGAGAGCCGGCCAGGCTCTGCAGGGACTCATCCGCCATGGAGTCGATCGACTCTTCGGAGACCACGCCTCGGTACTGGGCCTTGATTGTGCGCACCTCGGACTCAACCATTTTGAGCACCCGTTCGTCAAACGCAACGCTC
>DATMKM010000002.1:0-9441 GCA_035571315.1 Candidatus Acidiferrum sp. | reverse complement strand
AACGATCAAGAACGCCGCCCACAAATTGGACCGCTGGATGGACATCACCCTGGTCCAACGCTCCCTAGAGGGCTAGAAACCCGCCGCCCTACCCGCCGTTTACGCCAGAGCAGGGGGAGGGGTCACGCCCCCTCCCTCGTTCGATTGCTAGCTGCAGGCTGCCGACGCGGCCGAGTTGTTGTAGCCGGTTGCGCCGGGGTCCTGGCCCACGGCCCCATCGTGGAGTCCAGGCGTTCCGCCGTCGTCGCCCAGGTAGCCGAAATTGCCGTTGACGTTGGCGAACGCGCCATGAATCGCGCCGCACGGCGATGCTTCGTTTGCGCTCACGCCCACCGTCCCCAGGAACGAGAACAGGCCGACCACCGAACAGACCGCCAGGATCTTCCGCATATGCCTTCTCCACCTTCGCCGAATTTGTCGGCGCACCCCAATTGGCTTTGAACAACAGCGACCTCAAGCAAAACGCTTGACGCGTACCGCCGCTGTCAGTAAGCACAGCATAGGCCTGTTCTTAAGAAATAGCTTCTGAACCGCTTAAGACTGTTTGGAACGAAGCCTACATCCCACCTGGAATCGGTGTGCCGGTCGCGTAAGCCGCCGGGTAGACGATCTTCATCACTCCGACCGCCTGCCACTGCCCGATCACCGCGGCGGCCCGGGTATTCTGCCCTTCGTCTAGCGACCCATCCGGGCCGAACTTGACTCCGCCGCCGTTGATGCTGTCTCCGGTTGGCACGTCCACCCCAAGAGCAGCCGTCCGGATGGTCTCGGCGTTGACCGACCCTGAAACCTTCGGAAGCACCGCGCTGAAGAACGTCCAACCCCCCACGAACCCGGCCACCGCCGGGATGTCCATGGGCGCACCGCCGTTCTCCTGGCCGTACACGCGCTGCGCCTTGGCGATCAACGCCTGCCCCGCCGGTGACAGCGCGGCCATGCTGATGGTGGCATCCGGCTTGTCTGCGGCGTAAACGCCGATCGAACCCGCGCCGAGGAGCTGCCCAAAGGCCGGCATGCAGAACGCTGAGCTCGTACCGATCGCCGCTTTCAGCGGCACGTGGTTGCGCAGCACGGCCTGCCAGATCACCACGCCGTCGTTGAGGTAGCTCACGTCCCACAGGAAGTCGGCGCGGTCGGCCGCGATTCGGGCCGCGATGACGTCGGGCACGAATGCGTTGGGGTCGTACTCGATGACGTCGACGACCTGAATGCCCATCGTCTTGGCGAGCGCCGCCTCACCGCCGCCGACCGAGCGTCCGTAGATGTCGTTGACTTGAACCACGACCGCACGAGGCGCAACAAGATTCATCCTCGGCATCAGAACGTCATGCGTGAACGTGACGGCCATGCGACCCAGCGAGCTCCCAGTCGCAACAGTGCGAAACACGTAGCGACGCTGGGCTGTGATCGGATCCGCAACGGCGCCGGTCTCCCAGTACACCGTCTTCAGTGCTTCGGCGCGGGCCGAAGCCGCGGCCGACAGCGTGCTGCCGTATGTGCCGAGGATGGCCGGCACGTGATAGTCGCGTACGAGCGTGTCGACAGCAGCGCTCGCCGCTTGAGGTGTTGTGGCATCGATGACCTGCAACCGCACGTGGGTCGTCAGCGCGCCGCTCGACTGCGCAACCTCGAGCGCGGCGCGGACCCCGGCGAGCTCCGCCTTGCCGCCCGGCGCCTGTGGGCCCGTCAACGGGTAGATCGCACCGAGCACGAGGTCGGGACTTTGAGCTGCCACAGGTTGCCCGCCGCACGCAGCCGCGGCAAAGACGACGAGGGCGACGAGGGCGAAATGCCGGACCACTCCGGCCAGAATATCCGCTACGCGGTGGCGGCTTGCAGCCCGGCGCCCCGCGCCTCGGCCAACTGGCGCTCGAGCTTCGGAGCGGTTGCATACCCGTAGTTGACGTGCAGCGCCCGCCCCTCCGGCGACATCACGACCGTGGTCGGAAGCGTGTACACGTTGAAGCGGTCGGCCAGCGTTCGGTCCGCGACCGCGTCGACCTTATCGATTCGCACCGCGCCGAGTTTCGCGAGCGCCGGCTCCTGGTGGGTGCGGCAGACGGTGCACCCTTCGCCAGTGAAGTAGACGATGTAGGGATCGTTAGCTGGCGCTGCGCTCACGCCGAGGGTCTTCACTCGAGCGCGCCGCGCACGAAAGACCTCCAGGCAGGCGGCGGCGAGCACCACGACGCCCGCCACCGCCACCGCCCAGAGTTGTGCGCTCATGAAGCCCTTATCAATCCCCGCTTGCCAAGCTGGAAGTAGATCTGGCAGCCCAGGCAGTACCCGAACGCCAGGTTGACGAAGGCCAGCACCGCGACGATCAGCGCGAGCGCCAACCCGATCACCCCCATCACCATGGAAGCTGCTCCATATGTCGGAGTGCCGAAGTAGATGAAGAGTGACGACACTGCCAGGAACACCCCGCCGAGGCCCTGAGCGAAGTTGTGAGGCTCAGGGCGGTCCTGCACTGGCCGCGGCTTGACGATTCCGCGCGGCTTGAGGACCTTGAAGTAAAGCTGCTTGAACAGCGCGTACTGCGGAGCGAAGGTGCCGACCAGTAGCACTATCGCAAGCAGCGGGATCAAAACCAGGGCTGGCCGGTAGAACGCGCTCCCGATGAACGCGACGAGCACGGTCGCGATAATCCCGGTCTGGTTGACCTTGAGCGCGGAATGGTCGACGACCTGCGTGGCCATTCTTACTTCTCGATCGGGGCCTTGATCGAGCTGCCCCACTCCGTCCACGAACCGTCGTAGTTGCGGACGTCTGGGTAGCCGAGAAGCTCCTTCAAGACGAACCACGTATGCGCGGAGCGCTCGCCGATGCGGCAGTAGGCGATCACCTCTTTGTTGGACGTGATGCCCTTGTCGCCATAGATCGCTTTCAGCTCGTCAATGCTCTTGAAGCTGCCGTCTTCGGGGTTGACCGCGGTGCCCCAAGGGATGCTGACCGCCGTCGGGATGTGCCCGCCACGCTGCGCGCCTTCCTGCGGAAGGTTCTCCGGCGCAAGCAGCTCACCCGAGTACTCCTTGGGCGAGCGCACGTCCACCAGGCCGGCCTTGCCGAGCTTGGACTCCACATGGCTGCGGTACGCGCGGATCTCTTCCTTGGGTGAGCCGTGGAAGTTGTAGTCGGTGTTGGGGAAGCTCGGAATTTCCGTGCTGTACTCGCGTCCTTCCTTCTCCCACTTGACCCGGCCGCCATCGATCAGCGCGACCTTGTCGTGCCCGTAGTACTTCAGCGCCCAGTAGGCGTAGGCCGCAAACCAGTTGTTGTTGTCGCCGTAGAGCAGGATCGTCGTGTCCGGCGTGACGCCGCTGGTGCCGAGCAGGTTCGCAAGCGCCTCTTTGCTGGCGATGTCGCGGTTCACCTGGTCCTGGAGGTGCTTCCGCCAGTTCCAGCCGACGGCGCCCTCGATGTGTCCCTTGTCGTAGGCCGACGGGTCCACGTCAACCTCGATGATCCGAAGTCCCTTGTCCTTTCCATGCTCGGCCACCCAATCCGTGGTGACCAGAGCCTTGGTTGTCGTCGATGAGCTCAATTCCAAACCTCCCTAAAAATGCAAATGACAAACAAAACCGATGCGAGTCGAACGGCGGTCGAATGGGCGCGCCCTACGGGCGCGAGCAGACGGCCGAGCTAGCTACAGAAGCAGGCCGGTATGTGAACCAGGCGCTGGGCAGGCCATGTTAGGTCCCGCATCGACACGTCATCTTATGACAACCAGTGACGGCCGGGCCCGATTCCCGGGATGATTGAGCTCCAGATGCGAATCGATCTCATTAAATACCAGGCGCTGGGGAACGACTACCTGGTCCTGGACCTCCCCGCGCCGCTGGAGGACATCGTCGACCGCCTGTCCGAGCTCTGCGACCGCCACCGGGGTCTTGGCTCCGACGGTCTTTTGGCTTTCGACCGGGAGGCGATGACGGTGCGGATCTACAACCCGGATCGCTCGGAAGCCCAGAAGAGCGGCAACGGCCTCCGCATCGCGGCCGCGCACGCCGTCCTCGAACACGGGGCGGGCGAACACTTCGAGCTGCGCACGCCCGGAGGGCCGAACCCGGTCCGGATCATCAGTCGCGATGGCGCCCAGGTCGAAAGCGAGGTCGATATCGGCCGCCCGTCGTTTCGCGCCGCCGACCTCCCAGCCAAGTTCGACGGCGAGCCGGAGCGGGTTCATCTCGACACCCCGGCAGGTTCGGTAGAGGCGATGCTCGTATCCGTCGGCAACCCGCACTGCGTGGTCTTCGGCCAACCGGTCACCATGGAACGCTGCCTTGAACTCGGCCCGCACCTCGAGCGCCACCGCGCGTTCCCGGAACGCACCAACGTGCAGCTGTTCGAAGCTCTCGACCGCAGCCACGTTCGCATCGAGATCTGGGAGCGCGGCGCCGGCTACACGCTGGCCTCCGGCACGAGCGCGAGCGCTGTCGCCGCGGCGTGCATGCGAGCGGGTCTCGTGGACGACCACGTCACCGTCCAGATGCCAGGCGGCGACCTGGCGATCCGGCGCGAGAAGGGCGGCAACCTGGTCCAGTCAGGTCCAGCGCGGCGCGTCTACCGGGCCACAGTCGACCTGGCTGATTTTGGCCCGGGCTAAGATCGGGCTGCGTGGGCGACGAAACCACTGACAGCGTCCAGCTGATCGGCGCGAGGGTCACTTTCGTCCCGATGGACGAGGGCACGTCCTACGCGTTGACCGAGTGGGAGGTCGAGCCAGGCGCGCAGGGCCCCCCTGTTCACATCCACCATCAGCACGACGAAGGCTTTTACGTGATGTCCGGGCATTTCGGCTTTGTGCTGGACGGGATCACCATCTACGGCAAACCCGGCGCGCACGTCCTCGTGCCGAAAGGCCACGCGCACAGCTTCTGGAACGCCGGCGCTCGGCCGGGCAGACTGCTGCTCATCGTGTCACCGCCCGGCCTCGACCAATACTTCCGAGACCTCGCCGCGGGTCTCGGCGACATCGCAACGCAAGAAGGCTCAATCGCCCTGCGAAAAAAGTTAGGCGAGAAGCACGATATCGAGGTCGTCGGGCCGCCGGCCGGCTAGCGCCTCACCTCCGAAATTCGCCGCACCGCGTCGGGAAGCTCGGTCAGATTTGAGACGACCGCATCCGCCAGCGATGGGTCGTCCTTCTCTTTTTGCCGGTTGACCCAGATCCGGGTGATGCCGAGCTCGCTGGTCGGCTTGATGTCGTGAAAGTAGCTCTGCGCGACGTGGATCCACACATCGGCGGACGCCCCAAACGTCGACTGGAACAGCAGGAAGTGCGCCGGGTTCGGCTTGTAGGCTGACACATCCTCGGCCGTGACTACCGCGTCGAAAGGCACGGGCAGGCGTCGCTGAGTCAGCGCGATGATGTCCCGGTCGCAGTTGGTCAGCAGCGCCAACCGCCAACCTTCCTTCCGAAGCTCACCGAGGGCTGGTCCGACGTCGCCAAAAGGCGGCCAGTAGGGAATGGTCGACACGAGCGCCGTGGCGTCGTCGGGCTTGAGGTCGAGCGAGAGCTGCCGCGCGACCCGGCGCGTCGTCTCGGTGAGCACCGCGCGGTAGCGCTTGAACGTCCCGTCGGTCTCGACCGCCGCCTCATTGGCGATGTACGCATCGAGGAAGGCCGGACCGTGTCCCGGGAAAAGCAGCTCCCCGGTGGTCCGGATGCCATGACGCCAGTCGATCAAAGTGCCGAAGCAATCAAAGGTCAACCAGCGCCCCGACATCTCTTGCCTTAGTGGCCGGGCGCTCGGTACCCGATTCCCGATGACTTTTTGGCCGCCTGGTCCACCTCCTCGGCGGTGAGCAGGACGATTGTCCGGTAGTGGGCAATGGTGCCTGTTGCGCCGATGGCCAGAGCGAAAGCTGCGGCGGAAACGTTATCCGGCGAATCGACGATTGCATACACGTCGTCGGTTCCGAAGCCCCAGTACATCGCCTCAACGTGGCCGCCCAACGCCTTGGCCGCCGCGTCGACGGCGGCCCGCCGGCCGCTGCCCCCATCCTTGATCAGGCCCTTCAGGCCCTCGTGTCCGTATGCGGCCTCGATCAGATACTTTGCCATCGCTCGTGCCCTCCTGAACTAACCGGTTGACGGCGCCCGGGACCCCTAGCCTGACTTCGGCATGTACTCCGCGATCGCGTGAGCGAGGTGTTGCATGGACATGGACTGCAGCCAGACCCGTCCCGGTCCGGTGAGGGCAGCCAGGAAGATGCCGGCCCCGAACAGCGCGTTCTGGATGCCCGGCACCGTCGTGATGTTGAACTGCACCGATTCCTCGTACATGCCCACGTGGCCGGGATGCACCCGAAGCGTGTTGCCCGCCTGCAGGTCGTAGACGACGACCTCGCCGTTGAGTGCGACCCAGGCCTGCCCCTGGCCTTGCAGGCGCTGCATGCGGAAACCGGTGCCGCCGAAGACCCCCGCACCCAGCTTCTGCTGGAACCCGACGGAAAACTGCACGCCGATCGTTCCGCACATGAAACCGTGGCGATGGACCAGGTATCCCTTGCCCGGCGCAATCTCGAGCGGCAGAACCTGACCGGGCAGTTTGGCGGCAAAGGCCAGCAGGCCGGGGCCGCCCACAGCCGTGTACTCCGTCATGAAAAGCGTGCCGCCCGCGACGGCCCGGCCCAGGGCTCCGAAAAGACCTCCCTGCTGGCCGCCGGCCGATGTAGAAGTCTGCATCTGGATCGCCATCGACATCCAGGAGAGCTCACCCGATTCAGCGAAGACCTTGTCGTTGGGCTGCATGTTCAGCTCGAGCACGGGCATCACAGTGCCGACGATCTTGGATTCCATCTTTCCTCTCAGTTGAATCGAACCGGCCGCGTCGCCGTGATTATCCCCGGTTAGCTGAAATGGACGTGCGCGTCGATCGTGCGCCGGCGGGCCGCTCTCGGGCTCGGACTCCGCGAGCAGGAATCGCAGATCCCGACGACCAGCACCTCCGTCCGCAGGGGCTTGAAGTGATGCCCCTCCTGGAGGTGCGACTCCAGCTCGCTGACCAGCTCCTCCTGGATGTGGAGCACTCCACCGCACACCTGGCAAACGGCGTGGTGGTGATCGCCGCTGGCCAGCTCGTAGTAGGTGGCGCCTTCGCCCAGGTGCGCCGCGTAAACCGATCCCGACGCCGTGAGAGCGTCGAGCGCCCGGTACACCGTGCTCCGCGGAAAACCAGGTTTCGTCCGGTGCAGCTCTGCGGTGATCTCGTCAGCCGTGCAGTGGCCGCCCAATCCGACGATGGCGTTGTAAACCTGTGTCCGCTGCGCCGTCCGGCGCATCCCGGGAGCAAGCATCAGGAAACGGGAATCACCCGCATTGAACGATCCGCTTTGGTGAGCAGCCGGCATCCCGCTCGTTCCACCACCACGTCATCCTCGATGCGCACGCCGCCCCAACCCGGGACGTAGATCCCGGGCTCGACGGTGAAGGTCATCCCGGCCTCCAGCACGGTCGCCGAGCCAGGGTCGAGGCTTGGATCCTCGTGCGCCTCGAGGCCCAGACCGTGACCGACGCGGTGGAAGAACAGGTCGCCCATCCCCGCCGCCTCGATCAGCTGACGGGCCGCCGCGTCGACCGAGCCGGTCGTCGTGCCGGCGCGCACCGCGGCGATGGCCGCGTCGTGCGCCGCGAGAACGAGTCCGTGAATCTCTCGGTGACGGTCCGTCGGCCGGCCGATCACCGCCATGCGCGTCGTGTCGGCGCGATACCCGTCGAACGTCGCACCGAAGTCGAGGAGGACGAGGTCGCCTTCGGCGAGCTTGCGGCTCGTGGGGCGCACATGGGGGAGCGCGGAGTTAGGCCCCGACTGGACCAGACTCTCGAACGAGAGCGTGCCGCCGTGCTCGCCGATTGCCGCGCCGATCAGCACCGACACCTCGAGCTCGGTCATCCCGAGACGCAGAGCGCCGATGACCTGCTCGCCAACGGCATCGGTGATCGCGCCGGCCCGAGCGAGCTTCTCGACCTCCGCCTGGTTTTTGATGCGTCGCAGACGGCGGATCTCCGGGCTGGCGTCCACCATCTCGCGCGCCGCGGTGCGTGCGATCAAAATCTCGGCGGCTTGAACGGTCAGGTGCTCCTTCTCGACGCCGATCTCGGCGCAACCCTCGAGCGCAGTGCGCACGAGTGTGTAGCCGTCCTCGCCATCGCGCCACGAAACGACCGCCGCCTCCTCCGCGTCGCGGACGGCTTTCTCGCGCTCGATCGCCGGCACGATGAGGGTTGCCCGATCCGCCCGCACGGCAAGCGCCATCAACCGCTCGAACGGCTCGGCGTGAAACCCGGTGAGGTAGGCGATCGAAACGGGCTTCGTGATGTACGTCGCGTCCAGGTTGTGCCGCCCCATCCAGGCGCGCAGGTCCTGCAGGGGCGTGGTCATGGTGGTGCTACTCAATGCTCACGATTCGCACGTTGTAACTGCCATTTGGCGTTTTGATCTCGACCTCTTCCCCGACGCGGTGCCCGATGAGCGCCTTGCCCAGCGCGGACTCGTAGCTCACCCGCCCCGCCTTGGGGTCGGCCTCGGCCGGCCCGACGATTCGGTAGGTCTCGTCATCTGCGCCGTCCTCGGTGAAGCGAACCGTGCTGCCCATGTCGACGACACCGGTCCTCGGCTTGGTCTCGATCAGCACGTGGTTCTTGACGATCGCCTCGAGCTCGTTGATCCGAGCTTCCATCATGCCCTGCTCGTTTTTCGCAGCGTGGTACTCGAAGTTCTCCGAGAGGTCGCCGAACTCCCGCGCGGCCTTGATCTTGGCCACGATCGCAGGGCGCCGGACCGTGGTCAGCACGTCGAGCTCCTTCCGAACCGCCACGAGTCCCTCCGGTGTGATGTGAACGTCGTTGGTCATCAATTGGAGTCTAGTTACCTCCCCGCTCGACGGGGAAGTCAGCCCTTACACCGCCCCGCTCGCCAGGTAGTTGGCCCGCCTTGCCAAGCAAGCCCGGCCGGGTGGGGGGACGCGCCCTATATGTGGGGGGACGCGCCCTATATATTGTCGCGAGCTATGAGAAGGCTCCTGCTGACCGTCGGGATGCTGCTCATGGGCATGGCGCTGGTCGGCGGCGCCGCGGTTTCCCTGGTCGGGACCTCGCTTCTACCCCTCGACCAGGAGGTCGGCACCCACGCATCGGCCGCCGGAGCTGTGCTCGGGATCGGACTCATGGCCGCCGCCGTCAATCCGGCCGGCAACATCGGCTGGGTCCGCGCGGGCATCCTCTACGGGTTCGTGGTGCTCGCGTTTGAGGCTGGGTCCTACTACCTGTGGCATGCCCCATTCCACATCGGTCCTGTCTTCTTCGGACTTGCGTTCAGCCTGCTCCTGATCGCCACGTACCCACAGCGCAGGCAGCTGGTCCCGGCAAGACCCACGCCAAAACCGCCGCCCATCAAGAGTCCGCCCGCCGATGAGGCAAAGCCGGCCGAGGCGGAC
>DATMKM010000001.1:0-3973 GCA_035571315.1 Candidatus Acidiferrum sp. | reverse complement strand
TGGGGTTTCGGCGACCGGAGTTTGCTACCTGCTGGCCATCCTGGACCAGCGGCCGGCCTCCTCGCCACCGGGATCAACCGATCGCGAGAGGGTCCTGCTGGGAGGCGTCTATGCGCACCAGTTCCGGCGCGTCGAAGGGCGTTGGCTCATCAGCGCCTCAGCTTGCGACCTCAGCCTCGAGGAGCCGCTCAGGAGTGCGACCTCACCGCATTGAGCAGAAAACCAAGTCGCCGCTGGCGGTGAGAAACCACGCTCGACAACTTCGCCGCGACGGCGCGCGAGCTGAGGTCCGCTCATCCGTCGCGTTCCGATCTGTAAGCGCTGCTCCAGCCAAGACTAAATCCCACAGATAGGCGCCCATCAGTTGCGAGCATCGGCCTTACGTGCCCGCCGGTTCACGAGGCCCGAAACTTTTGAAGCACCCACCCCTTGTCGAGATCGGAGACTTGATGAAACTCAACCTCTACCTTCTTGAATCTCCATTCGCCGTTCTCCTTGACGAAGGTGTCGTTGTAGATGGCGCTCATCACAACTGCATCTCGAGGGCTCGGCGTTTCACCCCGATCGGGGCCCACCATCGTCGCGAACTCGATCAGGTACCAGCTGCCGGTGGCCGACTGCCCGTCGGCGCTCACATTGACCACCGGACAGATCATGAAATGGAGGGCCCAAACGATTTCTTTGCTGATGTTGGACTGGAAAGCGTGGATGGCGTCGCGGCCCTGGTAGGTGCCGAATGCGTTGCTTTCCCAAATCGAGTCATTCACAAAGAGGCTGGCCATTCCGTCGGCGTCGTAGCCGTGATCGCAGTAATAGGCATAGCGTGCCTTGAGATTCTTGATCGCCTCGATATCCTCGAGCCTTGCGATCCTTGACTCCAGGTCCTCTCCAGTTCGCCTGCCTGCAAACTCACCCATCACGACTCCTTGACTCATAGCGGACGGTTCCTTGAGCAGGTTAACCAGGTACGCGGATGCACTGTGGTTGTGGACAGCTTGAGGATCCGCTCAGGAGTGCGACTTCACCGACGCCCTGAAGGCGTTGAGCAGGAAGACCGAATCGCTGCCGCCGGTGAGGAACCACGCTCCCTGGTCGCGAAGCTCGGCCGCAGTCAGCCGGTAGCCGGCGTGCTCGACCGGCATCCCGAACTTCACGCCCGCGTCGCGGCACGCTTTGAAGATCCGGTCGACGGCCGCCGCCAACGTGGCGTCCTTCGGATCGCCGATCACTCCTAGCGAGGCGGACAGGTCGCTGGGCCCGACCACGACGAGGTCTACGCCGGGCGTGGCGACGATCGCCTCGATCTGGTCAACCGCTGAGGCCTCTTCGATCATCACCGCCAGCACCGTGTTTCGGTTGAGAGCCTGCGTCAGCTCTCGCACGCCGGCCAGCCCGTGCGCGCCGAACTCCGCCGCGGCCGAGGCCGGGTACATGCCGCGGTGTCCGTCCGGCGGAAAGCGCACGCCGCCGGCCGCCCGGGCGGCGGCTGGCGCGTCCGAGATGTGTGGTACCAGCACACCTTCCGCTCCGATGTCGAGGACTCGCTGTACGAAGCCGTGATCGCCGGCGGGCACCCGAACCAGCGTCCCCAGCCCGCGGGCGCGCGCGGCCCGGAGGTGATTCTGGACTGTCTCGAGGCTCAGTCCCGCGTGCTCGCACTCGATCACCACGAACTCGAACCCGGCCAGTCCGGCGAGCTCGACGGAGGCCGAATCGCCGAACGTGATGAACGTGCCGAGCGCGCTCGACTGTTGATCGATCAACTCGCGCAGGCAGTTGCGCAACACCTCACCCACGGACGGTTCCTTTTTTCCCCGCGTTCAAGAGCTGCCTGGCCCGCTCCGCCACCGGCGCGTCCACGAACTCGCCGCTTGCGGTCTTCGTGGCGGCGCCGCCCGACTGCTCGAACGCCCACATCACCTGCTGCGCCCAGGACAGCTCCTCGGGCGTCGGCGCAAACACCGAGTGGATGATCGGCACCTGCCGCGGATGGATCGCCGACTTGCCGAAGAACCCGATCCGCTTCGCCGCTTCGGCCTCCTGCCGCAGGCCCTCGTCGTCCTCGAGCTGCGGATGCACGCCGTCGCTCGGTTGTGGCTTGCCGGCAGAACGCGCCGCGATTACCAGATAGGAGCGCGCGTAGAGCGTCTCCTGCTCGCCGGGGAAGCTTCCGAGGTCGGCCGCCAGGTCGAGCCCCCCGTACGAGAGCAGCGAGCACGCCGGCGCCGAAGCGATCTCGAAAGCGTTGAGCACGCCGCGCGCCGATTCGATGGTGCAGTCGAGGAGGACCCCGGGCGCGCGCTCCGCGACCCAGGCGACATCACCGGCCGACTCCACCTTGGGGACGCGCAGCCCGCCAACTTTTCCGGCGACAGCGGCGAGATCGCGCTCGCACTCCTCGGTATGGGCGCGGTTCACGCGCACCCAGCACGGCTTCGCCGCGGCCGCCGCCGCCACCAGGTCGCGCGCGCGATCCTTCAGGTTGGCGGGCACGGCGTCCTCGAGGTCGAGCAGAACACGGTCGGCGCCCACCTCGAACACCTTGCCCAAAAGCTTCTCGTCGTGCCCTGGTGCAAAGAGCCAGCTGCGCGCCAGATCGATTTCAGGCACGCGCTTCCACGGGCCGCGCGAAGGGCTCGTCCGGTGACGGCAGCGGCGTGTTGAAAGCCAGGTGAATCGTCGGCTCGGCGCCGCCGTTCCAGTTGCGATGCGGAACCCCGGCCGGAAACACGACCAGCGTGCCCGGGCCCGCGGTGTAGGGCTGTCCCTCGATCTCGAGGCTCATCGTCCCGTCCAGGATGTAGAAGAGCTGGTCCACGACGTGGGTATGCATACCGGCCGGCGAGCCGTCGCCCGGCGGAGTCTTGATGCAGTTGACGCTGCAAGTCGTCGCGCCTGAATCGTGATCCAGCAGCGCGTGGGTGACCCGTTCGTCCACGGCCGTCAGCCGCGCGAAATCGACCTTGCGCAAGTACTCCAAATCAGCCCTCCTTTCAGGCGTTGTCTTGACGGACGAGCTGGCGGGCGATGATCGTTCGGAGGATGTCGTTCGTGCCCTCGCCGATCGCCATCAGCGGCGCGTCGCGGTAAAAGCGCTCGATCTCATATTCCGTCGAATAGCCGTAACCGCCGTGGATCCGCATCGCCTCGAGCGACGCCTTGATACACACCTCCGAGGCGTAGAGCTTCGCCATCCCGGTCTCCAGGTCCGCCCGCCGGCCGGAGTCGAGCGCCGAGGCCGCCCACCACGTGAGCAGTCGCGCCGCCTGCACCTCGGTCGCCATGTCGGCAAGCTTCAGCTGGATGGCCTGGAACTCCCCGATGGGCCTGCCGAACGCGTGCCGCTCGCGGGCGTAGGAAAGCGAGCGGTCGAGGCTCGCCTGCGCCACGCCGACCGCCCGCCCGGCGATGTTGACGCGCCCGAACTCGAGCGCTGAGAGCGCCTGCTGCAGCCCGTGACCCTCCTCCCCACCCAGCACGTTCTCGGCCGGCACGCGGCAATCGCTGAGGAAGACCTCTGACGACTCCGGTCCCTTGTAGCCGAGCTTGTCGAGGTCCTTGCCGACGGTGAAGCCCGGCGTCCCCTGCTCGATCATCAGCATGGTCATGCCCCGATGGCGCGGCTGCGCGCCGACGTCGGTCTTTACCAGCACCGGCAGCGGGTCGGCGTGCCGCGCGTTGGTGATCCAGGTCTTGGAGCCGTTGACAATGTAGCAATCGCCTTCTCGGCGCGCTACAGTCGCGATGCCCTGCAGATCGCTGCCCGCCTGCGGCTCGGTAAGCGCGATGCCCGAGCGCCGCTTGCCGGTGGCGAGCTCCGGCAGCCACCTCACGCGCTGCTGCGGCGTTCCGAACTTCGCCAGCATCAGCGTCGCGAGCGAGTGCGAGCCCAGGATCCCGGCCACGCCCATCCAGGCCTTGGAGATCTCCTCGAACACCACCGAGTACGAGACCGCGTCGATCGCGATCCCCC